>JALHTE010000099.1 GCA_022865595.1 Steroidobacteraceae bacterium
GACCACCGAGACTCGTCGCCACGTGGACGGTGACGAACCGGTGAGCACACCGCTGCGAAACAGCGCCGCACCGATCATGAACAGTCCGAGCGTCCGCCACAGCAGCGCAATCCCGAAAAACAGCAACAGCTGCGAATACTGTTGCGCTTGCAGGTCCAGCAGTTGCTGGAAACCACCGGACTGCCGCGCTGAGAATTCCTCCGGCCACGAGATCGGATCCCCGATCCGCATCGCGGCCAGTCCGCGCATTGCGGCTGCGTATTCACTGGCGATGCTGGCACCCCATGTATGCGGATCCCAGCGCAGGACCAGGGCCACCACCGAGGCGAGCATGATCGCGGCGACAGCCCCGAGCGCCAGCTGCCATGACCTTCCCCACAGAAGCGCCATTGCCAGCGAGAAAGCCGCTGCGCTTGCGATCGTGATCAGCGGCGAAACCTTGCCCAGCGATCCGATCTGGAAGCCCCAGACGATCGTCGTGGCGACCAGCACGACACCGACGCGATACAGGTTGGCCGTGCTCAGGCCACGGGCTGCATATAGCAACAGCCCCGCGACAGCGTACGGAAACAGGATCTCGGCCGGGTAGAGCAGCAGGCCGTGGAGGATCCCGAGTACTCCCAGGATGGCAAGGCGACGCAGGTAGATCGTGGAGTAATTGCCGCCAGCGCGGCCGATGTGTTCCGCCTGCAGCGCAAAGCTCGCGCCGAACAGCAGCGAGAACAGCGTGATGAACTTGAGGTCCACGAGCGCGTCGAAGAATCCCCAGTCGAGCCAGCCGACGAGTTCTCCCTCGCGGCCCGGTACCGCGAACGACGCGATATCCAGGGGCAGGAACATCTGCCGCACGTTTGCAACCAGGATTCCGAGCAGTGCGACCCCGCGCAGCGCATCCAGCGATGCGATGCGGGCACCGGGCTCGATCGGGGCTGCGTTCATCCCCAGCGGAACATGCGCGCGATGGTCGCGTCCACCCAGCGGTCGGGCAGGCGCCTGAGCACCTTGCGCGTGCCGGTGCCTTCACCCTTGCTGTAGCGGGTGCGCGGGCGATCCGCGCTGAACGCGTGCACGACATCGCGTGTCACGACTTCGACCGGCGACGCATCGCGTGCGGCCTTTTCGGTCAGCCCGCCCAACGCCTTCAGCAACCCGCCGTACAGTTCCGTCAGGCCAGCCGGCGGGGTCTTGCGAATCGCATGCTGCGAACTCGCTGCCTTGTCCCAGATATCGGTGGCAATGGAGCCGGGCTCGAGCAGCGACACCTCGATGCCCCACGGTCGCAGCTCACGACGCAGCGCGTCGCTCATCGCCTCGACGGCGTGCTTGGACATCGAGTACGGGCCGAGCCCCGGAATCGTCGAGTAGCCCGCCATGGACCCGGTCGTAAGGATCCGGCCGCGAGCCTTGCGCAGCAAAGGCAAGAATGCCTGCGTGACTGCAACCTGCCCGAGGACGTTCACCTCGAGTTGCCAGCGCAGGTCGGCGATGGGTACGAACTCGAGGGGCCCACCCACCGCGATGCCAGCGTTGTTGAACAGGCCCCAGAGACCGCTGTCACCGACGAGCCGCTCCACGGAGACGACCGCAGCTGCGATCTGCTCCGCGTTAGCCACGTCGAGCTCGAGGATGCTCAGTCGATCGGAGGCACCGCCCTGCAGACGGGCACGCAATGCCTCGGCGGCGCCCTGGTTGCGTACACAAGCAATGACTCGGAACCCGGCGTCGAGCAGCGCGAGGGCAGAGGCCCGGCCGATGCCGGTCGATGCACCAGTAATGAGGATCGTCTTGTTCGAATGGCCTGCGCTCATGGTGGGCTCCCCCGGAGGTCGGTGCTTGCGCCGGAATTGCCCGACGCGCGAGTCGCGTATGCTACTGGATCATCGACTGGGAGCGACCGTTTGAAACGGCAGGGCGAGGAAGTGAAATGAGGATTGCGGTGCCTGCGGTGATGCTGTGCGCGCTGGCCTGTGTCGCCGCGGCAGCTGGCCTGCCGGCAGACGATTCCGGGGCGGACGACGCAGCGGCAGGTGCTTCCACCGCGGGTAAAGTTTCGGCTGCGCAGCGGGTTGTCGTGGCAGAGCAGGCGTTCCTCACCTTCCTCGACGCGCACGGTGGACTCGCAGTGGTCGAGTCCGGCCTCGACGAGCGCTACCTCGGTCGGGACCTCAGGGAATGGACGTCGCTGGCGGACGCGGGGCGCCACCTGCTCGACACAGACCTCGCGGCAACGCGGGACCTTGTGCTGCCGCGCGGCGATGCGCAGGCGGTGGCGGCGATGCGGGCGTCGCTGGTCGCGCTGGCCACGGAGGACGAGACCTCTGGCGCACCCGGACCATCGTGCGCCGGTGCCCGGGACCGCAGTCTTGGCTACGGAGCCTTGCGCGCCGCACTCGTGGCCTGCTACGTCGAGTACGGCAACAAGCTCGAATTCGAAGGCGGCACGATCGATCGCGGTTCGGCACTGCAATTGCTGCACGTGGTGGACGAGCCGGCGCAACGCAAGGCGCTGTTCGACTCCTTCCTGCCGCTCTGGCGGGCGCTCTATGGCAACGGAGGTCTCGACACGAGCCCCTATCGGCGAATGATCGCGATGGCGGCGGCAGAGGCGGCGAAGCACGGCTCGGAGATCGATGCCGCTGCACGTGCACTCGGTGTTGGCTCGGCGGACGTGGAGCGCTGGCTCGTGGATATCCTGGACGCATGGCGCCAGGCGAGCGACTCGGGCATGGTCGAGCCTTGGGACTATCGCTACGTGAACGGCGTGGCCAACCGGGAACTCGCCGCGAGGATCCCGGGCGACGCGTTGATGCGGGTCAACGAACGCTTCTACCGCCACCTGGGCGCGGACCTGGCGCGACTGCAGGTAATGTTCGACCTGGAGCCGCGACAGGGAAAGTCGCCGATCGCATACACGGACTTCGTGATGCGTGGGCGGGAATCCGGCGGCCGCTGGCGTGCGTCAACTGCGCGCGTGGTTGGAACGTATCCGGCCGGCGGGCTCTTCCCGCTGAATGAACTGGTGCACGAGAGCGGTCATGCCGTGCACGTGAGCGCGATTCACAACCGGCCGGCCTACATGGACTGGCCGGACACGCTGTTCACGGAGGCGTTCGCCGACGTGCCGTCATGGAGCGTCTACGAGCCTGCGTGGCAGGACCGTTACCTCGGCGGGGCAGTGGACGAGTCGACGTCGGTGCGCGCGCTGTTCGGCGACGTGATGCTGGACGTCACCTGGGCACTGTTCGAGCTCCGGCTGCTGCGTGATCCAGCCACCGATCCCAACCTGCTGTGGACGGAGATCA
>JALHTE010000100.1 GCA_022865595.1 Steroidobacteraceae bacterium
GATGTCGCGCTCGCTGGCACGTGCCAGCCATTGCGATGCGCCCTGTCCCGCCTCATTGTCCATGCGCATGTCGAGCGGCCCGTCCTGCATGAAACTGAAGCCGCGCCTGGCCTCGTCGAGTTGTGGCGAAGAGACCCCGAGGTCCATCAGCACGCCGTCCAATTCCCCGTCCATCCCCGCCGCCCGGACCAGCTCCTCGAGCTGGCCGAACGACCCCTTCACCAGCGTGAGACGTGGCTCGTCCGCGAATCGCACCCGGCCCGCCCGGATCGCGTCCGGGTCACGATCGATCGCGATCACCCGCCCCCCGGGGCCGAGCGCAGCCAGGATTCCGGCCGTGTGCCCCCCCCGCCCGAACGTCGCGTCGCAGTACCGACCGTCGGCCCGCACCGCGAGCCCGGCCAGCACTTCGTCAGGAAGTACCGGCGTGTGTTCCGCCACGGCGGCGCCTAGAGCGAAAGCTGCTCGAGTTCCGGAGGCAGGTCGCCTGTCTCCTCACCCGCCTGCAGCCATTCCTCGCGACGCGTGTTCCAGTGCTGCTCGTCCCACAGCTCGAAGCGACTGCCCTGGCCTATCAGCATTGCCTGGCGCGTGAGTCCCGCGTACTCGCGCAGTTTCGGCGGCACCAGCACCCGGCCATGGGAATCGAGCTCGAGGTCGGTCGCGTGACCGACCATGAGCCGCTGCAACCGGCGCGCCTGTGGATTCAGGCTCGGCAGTCGCATGAGCTTTCGCTCGATCTCTTCCCAGTCCGGGAGCGGGTAGATCAGCAGGCACCGGTCTGCACGGTCGACGGTCGCGACGAGACGGCCCTCGCTGCGCTCCACCAGGGTCTCCCGGTATCGCGCAGGCATGGCCATCCGCCCTTTGGCGTCGAGAGTGACTTTGTTGGCGCCGCGAAACATTTCAGCTCACTGATGGGCTGGTAGCCCATTTCATCCCACTTTGTCCCACCGGCAGCGAATATAGGTCGCGCGCGCGCGAAGAGTCAACGCCCCAGGCAAAGATTTTTCTATGAGGCACAGCAACTTAGCGTCGAAACTGAACCCATCGACGATAATCTTTCGAGACTATCCTCACTTTAATCAATCAGTTACTGAATGTTCCTGAAAACAACATTAGAACATCGTCCGCGTGGGAGAATCCGGCCGGCAAGCGGGCCTGGATCCGGACAAGGTGCCAGATCGCGATTCGTCGTTGCAATCAAAGGAAGTACAGGTGGGACGCAGCACCCCCCGCACCTGGATCCGGGGGCTGATTGCAGGCCCGGCACAGGGTGGGACAGGGTGGGAGGAGCGACGTTCGCACCATTGACAGCGCAGCACGCCGCGCGCCGCAGACCTGGCCTATTGACAATAAGTCAAATTTATGGGCTTTAAAAAGGTGGGAGTCGGCCGATAAGCCGGGTTCTGTCGAGGGCAACCATCCATCTGGGACGCGCGTCGCCGCGCGCCTCGAGCGACCTACCCGGAAGCCCCCGCGAGCAGCGGGTGCGGATCCTGCGACCCGCACGCTTCCCTATTTGGCCTTGCTCCAGGTGGGGTTTGCCGTGCCACCGAATGTTGCCACCGGCGCGGTGCGCTCTTACCGCACCCTTTCACCCTTACCTGCCGGCTTGCGCCGACATAGGCGGTTTGCTTTCTGTTGCACTTTCCGTGGGCTCGCGCCCCCCAGGCGTTACCTGGCACCTTGCTCTGTGGAGCCCGGACTTTCCTCTGCGGATTCCCGCAGCGGTTGCCTGGCCGACTCCCGCGCGAAGTATAGCGCCCGCGGCCTGCGCCCCGCGGTCATTCGTCGGGCGACAGCGCAAGCGCCCGGTCGTAGAGCGCCTTGCGCGGGCGGCCGGTGAGTTTCGCCGCGAGCCTTGCGGCCTGTGAAACCGGCATTTCCACCAGCAGCGCGCGCAGCACACGGTCGGCTTCGACCTCGTCAGCCGCTCCCGCCTCGGGCGCGCCGCGGACGACGATCACGATCTCGCCACGGTTCATGTCGGCGTCCTGCGCCGCACGCAGCGCGAGAGCCGAAAGTGCACCGCGATAGGTAGTCTCGAATCGCTTGGTGATCTCGCGCGCAACAGCGGCCGGCCTGTCCCCTCCAAGTATTCTCGCAAGATCTTCCAGGGTTTCCCGGAGACGGTGCGGCGCCTCGTAGAACACCAGCGTGCGTGGCTCAGCCGCAAGCCGTTCGAGCGCCTTGCGCCGCGCCGAGGTACGGGCGGGCAGGAAGCCCTCGAACGTGAATCGGTCGGTCGGCAGGCCCGACGTCGAGAGCGCGGCGATGATCGCGCACGGGCCCGGCACGGCCACGACCTCTATTCCAGCCTCGATCGCTGCCCGGACCAGCGGCGCACCCGGGTCGCTGACGGTCGGCGTCCCCGCGTCACTCACGAGCGCAACGCTTGCACCCGCCTTGAGGCGCTCGAGGACGCGCGGCACCCGTTCGCGCTCGTTGTGCTCGTGCAGCGACTCGATCGCTCCCGCCGTGCGCGTGACCCCGGTCGCGTGCAGCAGCTGCGCCGTGTGCCGCGTGTCCTCGGCGAGCAGCAGGTCTGCGTCACGCAACAGCTCGCGCGCACGAATCCCGAGGTCGCCGAGGTTGCCGATCGGGGTTGCGACGAGGAACAGTACGCCGGGCCGCGGCCCCGCTATAGAATCCATTGCCTGTATCGCCACGCGTATTCCCTGGGACCCCATGCTGCACGCAAGTCTTCACGGCCGGCAAGTTCGAGCGATGCTTTTCGCCGCGGCGATCGCGATCGCAGCCGCCAGCCTGTCGCCGCCAGCCGCACGCGCTGCCGCGGCGGACGAGACGGCCGAGGGCCTGGCGAGCAGCGGGCAGCACGAGGCGGCCGCGAAAGCCTACGAGCGCCAGGCGAAGCACTTCTTCCGCGCCTGGGAGGTTCGGCCGGCGCTGCTCGCTGCACGCGAGTACCTGCTTGCAGGGCGCAACGATGACGCCGAAAGGATGCTGGGCAAGGTCGACGACCGCGCGACCGGGGATGACGCCGTGCTGCTTGCGCGGATCCAGGCTGAACTCGCGCTTACGAAGGGCGACGGCAACGCAGCGCTGGTTGCTCTGGCTGCCGTCCCCGGCCCGTGGCCCGCGCCGCTGGCTGCGGAAATGCTGCTGCTGCAGGCCCGCGCATATTTCCTGCTGGGAAAGCCGCTCGAGGGTATCCGCACGCTCGAGGAACGCGGCCGCCTGCTCAGTACGCCCGAGGCACGCTCCGACAACTACCGCCTGCTGGTCCGCGAGCTGCAGCGACCCGGGGTCGCCGAAACGATGCCAGCCGGCGCGACGGCGGCGGCTGCCGCCTGGTTCCAGCTCGCGCAGATCCTCGCCGAGTCGAACCAGGACGACCCGGCGGCCGCGCGGCGCGCAGCCGAGTGGCACGCGCGGAATCCCGGGCATCCCGGATCGGAGCTTCTGCCGAAGCCCGATGTCGCGGCGGCGGCCGCGGCTGGATTCAGGCCGATCCTGCGGCCAGGACAGGGCCCTGCGACGGTCGCGCTGATCCTGCCGCTGTCGGGCCAGCTCAGGTCTATCGGCGGTGCGGTCCGGGATGGATTCATTGCGGCTACGCTCGCGCAGGGCGATGCGGCACCCAGGGTGCTGGTTTACGACAGCGCTGAACTGGGCGCCGAGCTGGCTTACCGCAATGCAGTCGCCGACGGTGCCAGTATCGTGGTCGGCCCGCTGACCCGCGAGGATGTCGCCAGGCTCGTAGCAACCCAGTCAATGCCGGTGCCGACCCTGGTGCTCAACAGCCAGGATCGCGAGGGCACGATTCCGGCGTTCATGTATGAATTCACGCTGGACCCGGAGCAGGAAGCCCGTGCCGCAGCACGTCGCATCGTGGCGGACGGTCACACGCACGGCATCGCGCTGTTTCCAGCCACGTCCTGGGGCGAGCGGCTCTACGACGCATTCACTTCGGAGCTGCAGGCGACCGGCGGCGTGCTGCTCGCCGCCCAGTACTACGACACGGGGTCCCGGGATTTTTCAGGTCCGCTCAAGCAGGCGCTGGGACGCTACGCCGGCGCCGCCGACAGCTCCGGAAACCGCAATTCGACCTCGGAAGCGCTCGACGGCCCGCAGTTCGCTTTCGTCGCGGCCAACGCGACCAATGCACGCGCTCTTATCCCGCAGCTCCGCTTCCAGATGACCTACGCGCTCCCGGTATATGCCACCTCGGACGCGTGGGATCCGAGCGTGCTGTCCGCTGCGGACATGGACGGTCTCGAGTATCCGGAGTTCCCGTGGATCCTGCATGGCGGCGATGGTGCGCCGCTGCTGTGGACCGTGCTCCACGACGAATGGGCCGCGATCGGTCGTGGCCGCATTCGGCTCTACGCTTTCGGCCACGACGCCGCCCGCCTGGCGAGCGACATCTGGTCGGGCCGGACAGGAACCCCGACCGACGGGCTGAGCGGCAGGCTCGAGATCAGCGACGACGGGCGCGTGAGGCGCGACCTCGACTGGGCGGTAATCGTGAACGGAACATCGCAGTCCGCGACCTGGATCGCGGCGCCGCCCGTCGGTGCGCCCTGAAACGACCACCCGCGTCGGCCGCCGCGGTGAGGACGCCGCGCTGGCCCACCTCGAGTCCGCGGGACTGAGGCTGCTCGCGCGGAACTACCGTTGCCGCGGAGGAGAAATCGATCTCGTCATGCAGGAGGGCGCAACGCTCGTGCTGGTCGAAGTGCGGCTGCGGAGCTCCGCGCGGTTCGGCGGCGCGGCGGCAAGTGTCGGACCCCGCAAGCAGCGCAGATTCACGCTCGCGGCCAGGCACCTGCTGCTGGCGCATCGGGAGTACCGCGGCATGCCTGCAAGATTCGACGTGGTTGCGATCGATGGCGACGCGCCCGGCGGCGGGGAGATCCACTGGATACGCGATGCGTTCAGGCTCTGACGCCGCGGGTGAACGAGGCTCGTGACCGGTAGTAAACGCCTGCCTACTTGACCACCTTCAACTTCGGGCGAGGACTGGCCGGTTTCGGTGGCGGCTCGCTCGGAGCGCCGTCGGGTGGCGCGCCCCCGGGCGGCGTCGGAGCGGGATCGCCTTCCTCATCCGCAAAGATCATTCCCTGGCCGGTTTCGCGGGCATAGATGGCGAGCACCGCCTCCACCGGGATCCGGACCACCATGCTCGAGCCGCCGAAGCGGCCGCTGAAGCTGAGCTCGTCGTTGCCGATCTTGAGTTGCGCCGTAGCGTTCCAGCCGACGTTCAGCACGATCTTGCCGTCGCGAACGTACTGGCGGGGCACGTCCACGCCTGACATGCCGGCATCGACGACGATGTGCGGCGTGCAGTCGCTGTCGCAGATCCACTCGTGGATGGCGCGCAGCAGGTAGGGCCTGCGCAACTTCACGCCCGCATCCCGCGCTCGGCCTCGCTCAGGCTCACGCCGAACGCGGGGTGGGAGAAGACGCGCCTCGCATAGCGCTCCACCGACTGCCCGGCGGCCGGCAGGTCCACGCCCCAGCGCGGCAGGCGCCAGAGCATCGGCGCGATGGCCGCGTCGAGCTGCGAGAAGTGTTCGGACAGGAACCAGGGCTTGATGCGGAACAGCGGCTCCGATCCGACGATGCTCTCCTGCAGCAGCTTCCTGGCCCTGTGCTGGTCGCGGCGGTCCGTCGACTCGAGTTCAGGGATGAGCGCGTACCAGTCGAGCTCGATCCTGTGCAGCGCAACGCGCGCCTGCGCGCGCCCTGCCGGGTCGACCGGCGACAGTGACGGCGCCGGGAAACGCTCGTCCAGGTACTCGCAGATGATGCCTGCTTCGTAGACCACCAGTTCGCGGTCCACCAGCGTCGGCACGGACTGGTACGGATTAAGGTCGATCAGGTCCTCGGGCGGCCGCGACGGATCGACCTCGACGATCCGGGTCTCCAGGCCCTTGGCGGCCACGACGAACCGGACTCGGTGACTGCGCGGATCGTCGCCGCGGGAGAACAAGGTCATCATGGCGGGTCAGGGGACATTCCTAACTGGGAAATAGGGGACATTCCCCAATTTCCGCGAAATAGGGGAATGTCCCCTATTTCACGTCCTTCCAGTACTCCTTCTTCAGCGCCCAGGCGAGCAGCGTGAAGAAGGCGAGGAATGCGAGCACCGGAAAACCCAGCGACTCGCGCTGCAGGCGCGCCGGCTCGCCGATGTACTCGAGGAAGGTGACCGTGTCGCGCACGAACGAGTCGAATTCCTCGGGACTCATGGTGCCCGGTGTCGTGAGCTCGAACTCCTTGAAATGCTTCTGCACGTTGCCCTGCGCGTCCGGGTGGCCCTCCCACACCGCCTGCTGCACTCCCTGCAGGTTCCACAGCACGTGCGGCATCGCGGTGCCGGGCAGCACGATGTTGTTCACGCCGGTCGGCTTTGACGGATCGGCATAGAACGAGCGCAGGAACGTGTAGAGGTAGTCGGTACCACGCGAACGCGCGATCAGCGAGAGGTCGGGCGGCAGGACGCCGAACCAGCGCTTCGCCTGCTCGGGGTCGATGCCGATGCGCATCGTGTCGTGCGGCCGCTCGCCGGTGAACATCAGGTTGTCGATCATCTGCTGCTCGGAGATACCGAGGTCCGCGGCCACGCGGTTGTAGCGCACGTACTTGGCGGAGTGGCAGCCGAGGCAGTAGTTGACGAAGTTGCGAGCGCCGCGCTGCAGCGCCGGCTTGTTCGACGCATCCACGCTGACGTGGTCGAGCGCCACTTCGCCACCCGCGGAGAACGCCGCGGCGGGCACCAGCGCGGCGAGGAGGACGAGAAGCTTAGTGCGCATGGTAGGTGACCCTCGTGGGCACGGGCCTGGTCTTGTCGATGCTCGTGTACCACGGCATCAGCAGGAAGAAGGAGAAATAGACCACCGCGAACACCCGTGCCGCCATCGTGTAGCCAGGGGTCGACGGCTGCAGGCCGAGGTAGCCGAGCGCCAGGAAGCTGATCGCGAAAGAGATAATGAAGAACTTGAAGATCGGCCCGCGGTAGCGGATCGACTTCACCTTGCTGCGATCGAGCCACGGCAGGAACACGAACAGCAGCACCGCGATGCCCATCAGCGCAGCGCCGAGCGGCTTGTTCGGCACCGAGCGCAGGATCGCGTAGAACGGCGTGAAGTACCACACCGGGGCGATGTGCGGCGGCGTCTGCAGCGCATTTGCCGGCTCGAAGTTGGCGTGCTCGAGGAAATAGCCGCCCATCGTCGGCGCAAAGAAGATGACCATCGAGAACAGGATCAGGAACACGCCGACGCCGACCAGGTCCTTGACCGTGTAGTACGGGTGGAACGCGATGCCGTCGAGCGGGATGCCGTCAGGTCCCTTGACCTTCTTGATATCGACGCCGTCGGGGTTGTTCGAGCCGACCTCGTGCAGCGCCATCAGGTGTGCGATCACCAGGAACACCAGCAGCAGCGGCAGCGCCACCACGTGCAGCGCGAAGAAGCGGTTCAGCGTCACGTCGGAGATGTAGAAGTCGCCGCGGATCCACTCGGTGAGCGAATCGCCCACGTACGGGATCGCGCCGAACAGGCTCACGATCACCTGCGCGCCCCAGTAGGACATGTTGCCCCAGGGCAGCAGGTAGCCGAAGAACGCCTCGCCCATCAGCGCGAAGTAGATCACCATGCCGAAGATCCACAGCAGTTCGCGCGGCTTCTGGTACGACCCGTACAGCAGCGCCCGGAACATGTGCAGGTAGACGACGATGAAGAAGAACGAGGCGCCGGTCGAGTGCATGTACCGGATCAGCCAGCCCCATTCCACGTCGCGCATGATGTACTCGACGGACCCGAAGGCCTCGGCCGCCGAAGGCTTGTAGTTCATCGTCAGGAAGATGCCGGTCACGATCTGGAGCACCAGTACCAGCATCGCGAGCGAGCCGAAGTAGTACCAGAAATTCATGTTCTTCGGCGCGTAGTACTCCGACACCTGCGACTTCCACAGCGCAGTCATCGGAAACCGGTCGTCGATCCAGTTGACCAGCGCCGCTAGGCGGCCGCCGTCCGTGCGGGCGGTCTGGTTCGTGCTGCCCATCATCCGTTCCCCGTTTCAGCGCCGATGAGGATGCGCGCGTCGCTCACGAAGCGGTACGGCGGCACCGGCAGGTTGGTCGGCGCCGGTACGTCCTTGAAGACGCGGCCCGACAGGTCGAACTTCGAGCCGTGGCAGGGGCAGAAGAACCCGCCCGGCCAGTCGGCGGAAACCGTCACGTCGCCCGGGGTGAACTTGTCGAGCGGCGCACAACCGAGGTGCGTGCAGACGCCGACCAGCACCAGTAACTCGGGCTTCAGCGCGCGGGCGGGGTTCTTCGCGAATGCCGGCTGCTCGGATTCGTTTGAATCCGGGTCGCGGAGCCTGGCGTCGTGCCCTTCGATCTCACCGAGCATCTTGGGCGTGCGGTTGACGACGTAGATTGCCTTGCCGCGCCACTCGACCTTGAGCATCGCGCCGGGGTCGAGCTTGCTAATGTCCACCTCGACTGGCGCACCCATCGCCTTGGCGCGGGCGCTGGGCTTCCAGGAGGCCAGGAACGGTACGGCAACGAACGCGGCGCCGACGGCGCCGGTCGCGACGGTGGCCACGGTCAGGAAATGACGCCTGCCCGCATCGACTTCTTCGGTCATCCAGCACTCTCCTCGGCAGATTCGGTCGCTTGCCGGGGGCGGGCTGCTCGAGACCGCCGTGGGCAGCGGAGAATTATAGCGGATCGCGCAGCGCCGGTAGCGGCTGCCTACTTCCTGGTCCGCCCCAGGCGCCTGATCTGCGCCCCAAGCCCCTGCAGCTTCTCCTCGATGCACTCGTAGCCGCGGTCGATGTGGTAGATGCGCTCGACGTCGGTCGTGCCCTCGGCAACCAGGCCAGCCAGGACCAGGCTGGCGGACGCCCGGAGGTCAGTGGCCATGACCGGCGCGGCCGTGAGCTTCGGGACGCCGCGGATGATGGCCGTGTTGCCCTCGAGCCGGATCTCGGCGCCCATGCGGCGCATCTCCAGCATGTGCATGAAGCGGTTCTCGAAGATCGTCTCGACAATGGTCCCGACGCCGTCGGCCACGGTGTTGAGCGCGGCAAACTGGGCCTGCATGTCGGTCGGGAATCCCGGGTGCGGCGCCGTGCGAATGTCCACGGAGCGCGGCCGCCGCCCCTTCATGTCCACCTCGATGTAGTTGTCGCCGCGGACAACTTCCGCGCCTGCCTCTTCGAGCTTTGCCAGCACCGCGTCGAGGTGCTCGGCCCGCGCTCCACGAGCGCGGACACGGCCGCCGGTGATTGCGCCGGCCACCAGGTAGGTGCCGGCTTCGATACGGTCCGGAAGTACGTCGTAACTGCAGCCGTGCAGCGACTCCACCCCATCGATGCAGATGGTGTCGGTGCCGTGCCCCGACACCTGCGCGCCCATTGCATTGAGGAACAGCGCCAGGTCGACGATTTCCGGCTCGCGCGCAGCGTTCTCGAGGATGGTGCGGCCCTCGGCCAGGCACGCGGCCATCATCAGGTTTTCGGTGCCGGTGACGGTCACCGTCTCGAGCACGATTCGGGCGCCCTTGAGGCGGCCTGCGCGGGCCTTGATGTAGCCGTTCTCGATGTGGACCTCGGCGCCCATGGCCTGCAGCCCGGCCACGTGGATGTTGACCGGCCTCGCGCCGATCGCGCATCCGCCGGGCAGCGACACGTCGGCCGAGCCATGCCGCGCCACCAGCGGGCCCAGCACCAGGATCGCGGCGCGCATGGTCTTCACCAGCTCGTAGGGCGCGAAGGTCTCGCGCACGGTGCGCGGATCGACCTCGATGCGCATGCGCTCGTCCACGGTGACGCTGGCACCCATGCGGCCCAGCAGTTCGATCATGGTGGTGACGTCCTGCAGGTGCGGGACGTTGCCGATGGTCACCGGACCGTCGGCCAGCAGGGCGCCGGCGAGAATCGGCAGCGTGGCGTTCTTTGCGCCGGAGATGCGCACTTCGCCGGACAGGGGCACGCCGCCCCGGATCTGGAGTTTGTCCAAGGGTTGCTCCCGTCAGGCCAGGCCTTCCCCGCCGCCCGCAGCCCGCCACTCGTCGGGCGTGTAGGCCTGGATCGAAAGCGCGTGGATCTCCCTGCCCATCCGGGGCCCGAGCCCCGCGTAAACCAGCTGGTGCCGCTGCAGGGACCGCTTGCCCTCGAACTGCGGGGCAATCACCACGGCCTCGAAGTGCGTGTCGTCGTCCGTCAGGACCTGTACCCGCGCCGCGGGAAGGCCTGCCTCGATCAACCGGGTCACCTCGTCTGCAGTCATGGTATTGAAGGCTCGCTGGGTAAAATGGCAGTTTAACCCGGCCGACGCGCTGACCGCATGAAACCGGTGGTCGTGCCTGCGCAGGAGGGGGGATCCGGCGGCCCGTGATAGTACACTGCGCGCCATGCAGCCTTCCGACCCATCCATTGCCCGCGGACGCCGCGTACTCGCGACCGAGGCCGAGGCCGTTGCGGCGCTTGCCGAGAGGCTCGGCGACGAATTCGCCGCGGCCTGCCGCCTGCTGCTCGAGTGCTCCGGCCGGACCGTGGTCACCGGCATGGGCAAATCCGGGCACGTGGGCCGGAAGATCGCCGCGACCCTGGCGAGCACCGGCAGCCCTTCGTTCTTCCTGCACCCCGCCGAAGCCAGCCACGGCGACATCGGCATGATCACGGGCGGCGACGTGGTGATCGCGCTGTCGAATTCCGGCGAGACCGCCGAACTGATAACGATCCTGCCGCTGATCAAGCGCCTCGGCGTGCCACTGGTCGCACTCACCGGCAAACGGGCCTCGACGCTCTCGCGCTACGCGACCGTAACGCTGGACGTAAGTGTCCCGGCCGAGGCATGTCCGCTGAATCTCGCCCCGACCGCCAGCACTACCGCTGCGCTTGCCATGGGCGACGCGCTGGCGGTGGCGGTGCTCGAGGCACGCGGATTCACCGAGCAGGATTTCGCGCGCTCGCACCCGGCCGGCAGCCTTGGCCGGCGATTGCTGATGCACGTCGAGGACGTGATGCGCAGTGGCGCGGAGTTGCCCGCGGTCGGCCCCGGGACGCTGCTCAGTGCCGGCCTGCTGGAGATGAGCCGCAAGGGTCTCGGCATGACCACTGTCGTCGATGACGACGGCAACGTGCTCGGCATCTTCACGGACGGCGACCTGCGCCGCACGCTCGACCGCCAGGTGGACGTTCACGCGACCACGATGCGTGAAGTGATGACCGCAGGCGGCAAGGTCGCGAAGCCGCGCATGCTGGCAGCGGAGGCCGTGCGTCTCATGGAGGAGCACCGCATCACTGCCCTGCCCGTCGTCGACGACGAAGGCAGGCTGGTCGGTGCGCTGAACGTCCACGACCTGCTGCGCGCCGGGGTGATGTAGCCGTGGACACGCTGCGCGAACGGGCGCGACGAATCCGGCTGCTGGTGCTGGACGTGGACGGCGTGCTCACCGATGGCCGGATCTACATGTCGGCCACCGGCGAGGACCTCAAGGTATTCCACGTGCGCGACGGCTCGGGGCTGGTCGCGCTCAAGCGCGCGGGAGTGACCGTCGCCATCATATCCGGGCGCGATTCCGCCGCCGTCACGCGCCGCGCCGCAGAGCTCGGCATCGAGCATGTCCACCAGGGCGTACAGGACAAGGCCGCCGAACTCGCGGCATTGATGGGCAGGCTTGGCGTGACCCCTGCCGAGACCGCCTGCGTGGGCGACGATACGCCCGACCTGCCGATGCTGGAAAATGCCGGCCTGGCGGTCGCCGTGGCAGACGCACACGGCGCGCTCGGGCCCGTGGTTCATTGGGTCACTACGGCCTCGGGCGGGCGTGGCGCGGTGCGGGAAGTATGCGACCTCCTCATCAACGCGCGCGCGCCCTGACCAATCGCGTCATCGCACTGGCGGCCGGATGCGCGGCGCTGGTGATGCTGTACGGCCTGTTCGGCGGCTGGGAAGAGTCCGACGTGGAACGCGGACCCGCCGCGGCTCCGCGGGGTTATTTCGCGACCGACGCCACGATGACCGAAATGGGTGCGGACGGGCGGCCGCGGTTTGTCGTCCACGCGCGCGAAATCGAGCAGGACCTGTCAGACAAGAGCGTGCAGTTCACCGACGTCACGCTGGACTACCAGGCCAGGGACCTCGGCAATTGGCACCTGACGGCGCTGAACGGCAGCATGCCGGAGGACCGCAAGAGCCTGTTTCTCGCGGGCGACGTCACCATCACCGGCGCCGCGGACCGCGGTGGCGCAGTGATTCGCACCGACAAGGTCGACTACGACATCGACGATGGCATCGTGCAGACCGCGGAACCGGTCTCAGTTCGAGTTGGCAAGCACGACTTGAATGCCATCGGATTGCGGGCGATGTTGAATGCAGGAACCCTCAGGCTAGAATCCAAGGTCAATGGCCGCTTCACACCCTGATCCCGCGCGCCGCCGTGTCGCGGTGGCGATCCTCTGCTGCCTCGCCGCGGGCGTGGCGGCTGCGGCTACGCCGACGCTGCCGCGACCCACCAGGGACCCGATCGACCTGGTCGCGGCGTCCTCGGACTTCGACTACAAGCAGAACCGGCTGCATTTCGAGCAGGTGCGCATCACGCAGGGCCCGATGCAGGTCGAGGCAGACAAGGCAAGTGCCACGGGACTCAATTTCGAGAACTCGGAGTGGACGTTCGCCGGCAACGTGCGTCTCACCGTGCCCGACGGAAAGCTGACGGCATCGAGCGCCGTGGTAACGTTCCGCGACAAGGAAATCGCGAGCGCCGTGATCCGCGGAACGCCGGCGGAGTTCGAGCAGAAACTCAAGGACACCGGGCAGGTAGCCAGGGGTCACAGCAACACGATCGACTACGACTTCAAGCAGGGCATCGTGCACCTCGCCGGCGCCGCATGGCTCACCGACGGCGACAACGTCATACAGGGCGACACGCTGATCTACGACGTAGGCCAGCAGCGCGTAGTTGCCAATCCGGGCGGCACGGTGCCGGGCGGAGTGCGCATCACCATCAACCCGAAGGCCCAGGACGACAAGACCGGCAAGGCAGGAAAAGGCGACAAGAGCGGCGGCGCTGTCGAAGGACAGGCAACGCAACCGGAAATACCGCAATGAGCGTGCTGCGCGCCGAGTCACTGGGCAAGCGCTACCGGTCCCGCAAGGTACTCTCGGACCTATCTATCGAGGTCCACGCCGGCGAGGTGGTCGGACTGCTGGGACCCAACGGCGCGGGCAAGACCACGGCCTTCTACATGATCGTCGGGCTCGTACCCTGCGACGAGGGGCACATCTTCCTCGACGACCGCGAGATCACGCGCCTGCCGATGTACCGCCGCGCGCGCCTGGGGCTCGGGTACCTGCCGCAGGAAGCATCGGTGTTCCGCAAGCTCACGGTAGAGGACAACATCCTGGCGATCCTCGAGGTTCGCAGGGATCTCGAGGATGACGCGGAGCGCGAGGCCGCGCTCGATGCACTGCTCGACGAACTCCACATCGGGCACATCCGCGGCAATGTCGGCATGAGCCTGTCGGGCGGCGAGCGACGCAGGGTCGAGATCGCCCGCGCGCTTGCGGCGGAACCCCGCTTCATCCTGCTCGACGAACCGTTCGCGGGCGTGGACCCGATCTCGGTGGACGACATCCAGCGCATCATCCGGCACCTGTGTGCGCGAAACATCGGCGTGCTGATTACGGATCACAACGTCCGGGAGACCCTCGGCATCTGCAACCGCGCGTACATCGTGAGCGCCGGCAGCCTGATTGCCGCAGGGACGGCGCAGGAAATCCTCGCCGACCGGCAGGTGCGCGAGGTCTATCTCGGCCAGGATTTCAGGCTCTAGCACGATGCTGAAGCCGTCCCTGCAGCTCAAGCTAGGTCAGCAGCTGACCATGACGCCGCAGCTGCAGCAGGCGATCCGGCTGCTGCAACTCCCCGTGCTCGAGCTCCAGGCCCAGCTCCAGGAAGCCCTCGAAACCAACGTGATGCTGGAGGCCGAGGAGGAAGAGCAGATCGACCTCACCTCGCTCGACCAGCCGGCACCCGCAGGCGAAGACGCTGACGACGGCGAGGCCGAGGGCCCGCAGCCCGACGAAGTCGTGGTGGAGATGGAGGACCCGTGGTCGGAGTCCTCCACGCCGTCCGGCGACGGCCGCTCCCAGGACGACGACGATCGCCCGCTCGAATTCACCGACGACCGCGACCGCAACCTGCACCAGCACCTGATCTGGCAGCTCGAGATCAGCAGCCTCGATCCA
Organism: Steroidobacteraceae bacterium; assembly: GCA_022865595.1. Lineage (GTDB taxonomy): Bacteria > Pseudomonadota > Gammaproteobacteria > Steroidobacterales > Steroidobacteraceae > RPQJ01. Next base: position 14,237 of record JALHTE010000100.1, read on the forward strand.
CGCGAAGTGTGGATCGGCGAAGCACTGGTGGACGCACTCAACGACGACGGCTACCTCACCGAGACGCCGGCCGACATCGCGCAGAGCCTGAGCGCCGACCTCCCGGTCTCGGAGGATGATGTCGTGCGCGTGCTTGGCTTCCTGCAGACGCTGGACCCGGCCGGCGTCGGAGCCCGCACGGTGGCCGAGTGCATCAGCCTGCAGCTTGCCCAGCTCGAACCGGACACGCCGGGCCGCGAACTCGCGATGGTGATTGCCGGCGCGCACCTGCAGGAAATCGCGGATCGCGATCTCACCGGCCTCATGAAGCGGCTCGGCGTGGACGAAGACACGCTGCAGGAAGCCGTGGCGCTCATCCGCGGCTGCAGTCCACGGCCGGGCGCGGCATTTGAAAGTGCGCCGGCCGAGTACATCGTGCCCGACGTGTTCGTACGGCGCAGTGCGCAGGGCTGGATCGTCGAGGTCAACCCGGCCTCGGTTCCGCGCCTCAGGGTCAACCAGGGCTACGCCGGGCTGGTGACGCGGTCGCAGGACTACGCGACGCTTCGCGCGCAGCTGCAGGAAGCCCGCTGGCTGATCCGCAGCCTGGAGATCCGTGGCGAAACCCTGCTCAAGGTGGCACGCACGATCGTGCAGCGCCAGGTCGCATTCCTCGAGAAAGGCGACGAGGCCATGCAGCCGATGATCCTGCGCGATGTTGCCGAGGCCGTTGGCCTGCACGAATCAACCGTTTCCCGGGTTACGACCGGCAAGTACATGCACACGCCGCGCGGGATCTTCGAATTCCGGTTCTTCTTCTCGAGCCATGTGTCGGGCGCCGACGGCGAGGATATCTCCTCCGTCGCGATACGGGCCCGCATCCGCAAGCTGATCGCGGAAGAGCCTGCCGGCAAGCCCATGAGCGACGCGCAGCTCGCCGAGGCCCTGTCTGCCGAGGGGGTGAAAGTCGCGCGGCGCACTGTCGCCAAGTACCGTGAGGCGCTGGGGCTGGCCACTTCCAGCGAACGACGCCACGCGAGGCCTGGCTGAGACATGCGCCTCGTCATCGTCAGCGGTCTCTCCGGTTCCGGCAAGAGCGTGGCGCTCAACATGCTCGAGGACCTCGACTACTACTGCGTGGACAACATTCCCGCCGGGCTGCTGCCCGGATTCATCGCCTACACGGTGCGCACCAGCGAGCCTGCGTACCGGCTCACCGCGGTTGGCGTCGACGCACGCAACCGGCCCGAGGACCTGGCCGACGTGCCCAGGCTGGTGGCCGAACTCCGCCGCAGCGGCATCGGCTGCGACGTGTTGTTCCTCCGCGCCAGCAACGACGTGCTGCTGAAGCGCTTCAGTGAAACACGGCGTCGTCACCCGCTCAGTCGCGAAGGGCTCGGGCTGCAGGAAGCGCTTGAACAGGAACACCGACTGCTGGCGCCGGTCGCGACGGCGGCCGACCTGACGATCGATACGTCGCAGCTCTCGGTGCACGACCTCAGGGAGATGATCCGCGAGCGCGTGGTCGAACGTCCGGTAACCGGGCCGTCGCTGCTGTTCGAGTCGTTTGCCTATCGGCACGGCGTTCCCGACGACGCCGACTTCGTGTTCGACGCGCGGGCGCTGCCGAACCCGTTCTGGGAGCCCTCGCTGCGGGACCTCACCGGTCGCGACGCGCCCGTCGCCCGCTACCTCGACGACAAGGAAGAAGCAGCGACATTCCTCGCCGACATCACCGCCTTCCTCGAGCGCTGGCTGCCGTCACTGGTGCGCTCGAATCGCAGCTACCTTACGGTCGCAGTCGGCTGCACCGGCGGCCAGCACCGCTCCGTCTACCTGGCCGAGAAACTGGCGTCGCACTTCAACGCAAGTTTCGGCCAGGCGCTGGTGCGCCACCGCGACCTCGCCAGCCGCCGCCACGAATAAAGGGGACATTCCCCTTTTTTGATGAAGCGGCGCGAGACACCCGTCCATCGGAAACGGGGAATGTCCCCTGTCTAGTCGGTGAGGTACGCCTCGATCTCTGAGCGGCGTGCCTGGGCGTCGGCGCGACCAAGGCGCATCAGCTCCGTGGTGTATGCAGACTCGAACAGCAGGTAGCTCGCGAGCAGCCCGCCGCGCGCCTCGAGCGCGCCGATGGTCCTGAGCAGCGTACGAAGGCTGCGCGGCATCGCGTTCAGGTGCCGTCGAGCGAGCGCCGTCGGGTCGTCGCTGGGCTCGATCACCAGCGCTTCGATCGGCCTGCGGTCCGGAACCGCGCCCGCACCGTCCGACTGCAGGATGCTGTTTATCTGTCTCAAGCGCTCGAGGTCGATGGACAAGCCATCGGTGAACAGCGAGTCGAGCACAAAGCCGAGCAGGTGCCCCGGGCTGGGCGGCCGACCGACAGATCCGTCCGCCGGCGATGCTGCGGCTTCCGCCCGCGTGCCGACGACCAGCAGGCGGTTTGCGCCCAGGTGCACTGCGGGACTCAAGGGCGCGAGCTGTCGCATGGCGCCGTCGCCGTAGTAGTCGGAGTCGACCTGACCCACCGGGAAGATGAATGGAATCGCGGAGCTGGCCATCAACACGTCGATGTCGATGCGACGGCGCACGCCGGCGCGACGCACCCTCGACCACTCCTCCACATCGGGGGCGCCGTCGAAAAACGCTACCGCCTGACCGGTCGAATAGCTGGTGGTCGCCACGGCCAGCGACCGCACGAGCCCAGCTTCGACGCTGGCCCGGATTCCGTCCATGGGTATCGTGTGCAATAGAAGCTCGCGCAGCGGCGAGGTATCGAGCAGCGAGCGCGGCGGAGGCAGCAACCAGCCCCCGGACACCATCGACAAGACCCAATGCAGGCCGCCCCGCAACGTCGTGGCGGGATCGGCACGCACGACCTGCTCCATGTGAAATCCGGCCCACACCTTCTCGAGCACGGCGACGCCTGCGCGAAAGTTCGACGCGCGCGAGGCCAGTGTCGCCGCATTGAGCGCCCCGGCCGAGGTGCCCACCAGCACTTCGAACGGACAGGCCGCATCGGCCGGCAGCCACTCAGCGATCGCGCCGAGCACACCCACCTGGTAGGCAGCACGCGCGCCGCCGCCCGCGAGCACGAGCGCCTCGCGGTTCTCGAGGAACATGTAGTTGGTTTCCGATGTCGAAACCGGCAATTGGCGCCCTCGCTGACAAGGTGCTGGCCCAAGGCTAGTATGTCATGCGCCGACCCTGATTCCGCACGCACTGGAGACCCGTATGACGCACACCGCCCCGATCCGCCTCGCGATGCTTTTCGCTGCCCTGCTTGCGCTCGCGATTCCTGCATTTGCGGCTGCGCCGGCCGTCGGCAGCATGGCACCCGCGTTCAAGCTCCAGGACCAGGACGGCAAGTGGCACAGCCTTTCGGACTACAAGGGCAAGTGGGTCGTGATGTATTTCTACCCGAAGGACGACACACCGGGATGCACGACCGAAGCCTGCGGTTTCCGCGACAACATCTTCGCCTACGACAAGGAAGGCGCCGTGGTGCTCGGGGTCAGCGTGGATGACGTGACGGACCACAAGGCGTTCGCGGAGAAGCACAGCCTGCCGTTCGCGCTGCTCGCGGACCCTACCAAGTCGGTGGCCAAGGAGTACGGCGTGCTCAAGAGCTACATGGGCGTGATGGAGATGGCGAAGCGCGAGACCTTCATCGTCGATCCCCAGGGCCGGATCGCGAAGCACTACGAGGGCGTCGACCCGGACGGCCACTCCACGGCCGTGCTCGACGACCTGAAGGCGCTGAAGGCAGCCGACAAGACCAGCTGAAATTGGGCACCAGAAAATAGGTGCCAGGCACCGATTAAGAAAATTCGGTGCCTGGCACCTATTTTCCGCTGGCACCTTTTCTCTAGTTCTTCAGCGCTCGGATGCCGCGGTCGAGTCCGGCCAGCGTCAGCGGGTACATCCGGTCCTCGAGCAGCTGGCGCACGATCTCGATCGAGGCCGTGTAGTCCCAGCGATCCTCGGGCTCGGGGTTCAGCCAGGCATGACGGCGGAATCGCTGCGTCAGGCGCCGCATCCACACCGCGCCCGACTCATCGTTCCAGTGCTCGATGCTGCCGCCCGGCTGCATGATCTCGTAGGGGCTCATGCTCGCGTCGCCTACAATGATCACCCGATAGTCCGGCGGGTACGTCCGCAGTATCTCGGCCAGCGGCGTGCGCTCGGAATGGCGCCGGCGCCCGTCCTTCCACACCGACTCGTACAGGAAATTGTGGAAGTAGAAATACTCGAGGTGCTTGAACTCGCTGCGAGTCGCGGAGAACAGTTCCTCGCACACCCGGACGTGGCTCTCCATCGAGCCGCCGACGTCGAGGAACAGCAGCACCTTGACGGCGTTGTGCCGCTCGGGCACGAACTTGAGGTCCAGCAATCCGGCATTGCGCGCCGTGGCGTCGATGGTGCCGCCCAGGTCGAATTCGTCTGCAGCGCCCTCGCGCGCGAAGCGGCGCAACTTCCTGAGCGCGATCTTGATGTTGCGAGTGCCGAGCTCGACGGTGTCGTCCAGGTTACGGTAATCGCGCCGTTCCCAGACTTTCACCGCCCGCTTCTGCCCGCCCGGCCCGCCGATGCGGATCCCTTCAGGGTTGAAGCCACCGTGGCCGAACGGCGAAGTCCCGCCCGTGCCGATCCACTTGTTGCCGCCCTCGTGCCGGCCCTGCTGCTCCTTCAGGCGCTCCTCGAGCGTCTGCATGAGCTTCTCCCAGCCGCCGAGCGCCTCGATCTGCGCCTTCTCCTCCTCGGTGAAGTCGCGCTCGATGAGCTTGCGCAGCCAGTCTTCGGGCAGCGCCTTGTCCATAGAGGCGAAGGCCTGCTCGATGCCCTTGAAGTGCGCGGCGAACGCCCGGTCGAAGCGGTCGAAGAACTTCTCGTCCTTCACCAGCGCCGCGCGCGCGAGCCAGTAGAAGTCGTCCACACGCAGGCTCGCGACACGCGCCTCGAGCGCTTCGAGAAGGATCAGGTGCTCGGTCAGCGAAACCGGGATGCCGGCCTCGCGCAGCGTGAAGAAGAAGCGCGTCAGCATGCGCGCAGCCTGGAGCGGTCAACCGGGCGCTGGCGCATGGCGACGCTCAGGGGCGGTTCTGCTGTCGCCGCTGCAGGAAGACCAGCTGCTCGAACAGGTGCACGTCCTGCTCGTTCTTCAGCAGCGCGCCGTACATCGGCGGCAGGCTCTTGCGCGGGTCGTCGCTGCGCAGCGCCTCGGGCGGAATGTCCTCGGCGAGCAACAGCTTCAGCCAGTCGAGCAGTTCCGAGGTTGAGGGTTTCTTCTTCAGCCCCGGCACCTCGCGGAGCTTGTAGAAGGCGTTCAATGCCTCCGCAAGCAGCTCGCGCTTCAGCTCCGGGTAGTGCACGGCGACGATGCGCGTCATCGTCTCGGCGTCCGGGAAGCGGATGAAGTGGAAGAAGCAGCGACGCAGGAACGCGTCGGGCAGTTCCTTCTCGTTGTTGCTGGTGATCACGACGATCGGCCGGTGCCGCGCCTTCACCAGCTCGCGAGTCTCGTAGACGAAGAACTCCATGCGGTCGAGCTCGAGCAGCAGGTCGTTCGGGAACTCGATGTCAGCCTTGTCGATCTCGTCTATCAGCAGCACGGCCTGCTCGGCGCTGTCGAACGCCTCCCACATCCGTCCCTTGACGATGTAGTTACCGATGTCGTGGACCTTCGCCTCGCCGAGCTGCGAGTCGCGCAGCCTCGAGACCGCGTCGTACTCGTAGAGCCCGTGCTGGGCCTTGGTCGTGGACTTGATGTGCCAGCGGTAGAGCGGCTTGCCCAGCGCGAGCGCGATCTCCTCGGCGAGCTGGGTCTTGCCGGTGCCCGGCTCGCCCTTGACGAGCAGCGGCCTGGCCAGCGTCACAGCGGCATTGACCGCCATCATCAGGTCCTCGGTCGCGACGTAGCGCTCCGTACCTTCGAATTTTCCGCTCAAGACTGTTCCTCCGGTCGCGACCCGCTACTACTGCTCCACCGTCAACAGCTTCATGGTGTTGGTTCCGCCCGAGACGCCCGACAGCTCGCCCAGCGTCAGGATCAGCTCGTCGCCCAGTCGTGCGTGCCCGCGATCGAGCAGTTCCTTGGAAATCGCGCGGTACAACTGCGCGGGCTCTGTGTGCACGATGTCGAACGGGATCGGATAGACGCCGCGGTATAGCGCAACACGGCGCTGCGTACGCTCGTGGCGCGTGAACGCGAAGATCGGTATGTCCGAACGAATGCGCGACATGTAGAGCGGTGTCGAGCCGGACTCGGTCAGCGCGACGATCGCCTCTACGTCCATGTGGTTGGCCGTGAACATCACCGCGTGCGCGATGGCCTGCGCGAACTCCACGACGTGACCCTCGATGCGGTCGCGACCGCGAGTGCGGGCGAGCTGGTATGTCTCCGCACCCTCGATGACCTCGGCCATCGCCTCGACCGCCCGGCCCGGGTATTTCCCGACCGCGGACTCGCCCGAGAGCATCACCGCGTCGCTGCCGTCGAGCACGGCATTGGCGACGTCCGAGACCTCGGCGCGCGTCGGCACCGGGCTGTGGATCATCGACTCCATCATCTGCGTCGCCGTGATGGTCACGCGATCGAGGCTGCGGGCCATGTGCAGGATCTGCTTCTGCAGCCCGGTGAGCTGGGCGTAGCCAACCTCCACGCCAAGGTCGCCGCGCGCGACCATCACCGCATCACTGGCCTTGATGATCTCCTCGAGCACCGGGATGGCCTCGCTGCGCTCGATCTTGGCGACGACACGCGCATCGCTGCCTGCGGCGGTCAGCAGCGCCCTCGCCTCCTCTACGTCAGAGGCCTGTCGCACGAACGAAACCGCCAGGTAGTCCACCTCCAGCGACGCCGCGAGCAGCACGTCCTCCCGATCCTTGTCCGTCAGCGCCTTTGCCGAGAGACCACCACCGCGCCGGTTGATTCCCTTGTGGTCGGACAGCTCGCCGCCGGTGATCACCACGCACTGCACACGCGAGCCCTCGATACCGACGACGCGAAGCTCGATCTGCCCATCGCCGAGGATCAATTCATCGCCGGGCACGACGTCTATTGCGAGATCCGGGTAGGTCATGCCGACGGCGCGATCGGTGCCGTCCCGCGCGCCGATTGCCGGGTCCAGCGCGAAGGGTTCACCCTCCGTGAGCATCGCAGCACCCGACGCAAATCCCTCGATACGGATCTTGGGGCCCTGCAGGTCCCCGAGCACAGCGACGTGCTTGCCCACGGCCGCCGCCGCGCGGCGCACGGCCTCGACCCGCCTTCGGTGATCGCCTGCCGTGCCGTGCGAAAAATTCACGCGCACGACGTCCGCACCTCGGCGGATGACGTCCTCCAGCATGCCTGGCGCGTCGGTTGCCGGGCCCAGGGTGGCGACGATCTTGGTCCTGCGGAGCATTGGTAACCGGTAATGACGGACGGTTTATGGATACTGCGGAATTTGGAGGGTCGTGGCTAGGGGCGCAAGGGACTGTCCCCGCCAGGGGACTGTCCCTGGGGGAAGGGGACAGTCCCCTTAGGAGGGGACAGTCTCCGGGGAGGGAACAGTGCTTGGGGACAGTCCCCTTAAGAGGGGACAGTCCCCTGTGCCCTCGCCGAACTGGTCGAATTCGAACACACCCACCGGACCGTTCCACACGACGGTACCCGCCCCTTCGAGCGCGGATGCAACCCGGTCCGCAGTGTCCGGCCCGATGTCCAGGATCATCTCGTTCTCACCGA
>JALHTE010000101.1 GCA_022865595.1 Steroidobacteraceae bacterium
ATCGCCCATTCCTGGTACAAGTACGCGGACGGCAAGGACAGCCTGCATCCCTGGGACGGCGAGACCGTGCCGGACTTCGACCCGGGCAATGCCAAGCGCAACGGCAACCAGTTCGAGCAGTTCGACGAGGCGCAGAAGTACTCCTGGGTCAAGGCGCCGCGCTGGAACGGCCACGCGATGGAAGTGGGCCCGCTGGCGCGCTACGTCATCGGCTATGCCAAGGGCATCCCGGAGTTCAAGGAGCCCGTGGAAATGGTGCTCAAGACGCTCGACGTGCCAGTCACGGCGCTCTTCTCCACGCTGGGCCGCACGGCCGCTCGCGGACTCGAGTGCAGCTGGGCAGCGCATGCGCTCAAGGGCGAGTTCCAGAAGCTGGTCGCCAACATCAAGGCTGGCGACACGGCGACGGCCAACCAGCAGGCGCACGACCCGCACACCTGGCCGAAGTCCTGCAAGGGCTACGGCTTCGTAGAGGCCCCGCGCGGCGCGCTCGGGCACTGGATCGACATCGACAACATGGCGATCAAGAACTACCAGTGCATCGTGCCGACGACCTGGAACGCGAGCCCGCGCGACGCGGCCGGCAACATCGGCGCCTACGAGGCCGCGTTGCTCGACACGCCGATGGTGGACCCCGAGAAGCCGCTCGAGATCCTTCGCACAATCCACAGCTTCGATCCCTGCCTGGCCTGCGCGACCCACGTGCTGGACATGGACGGGCAAGAAGTAAGCAGCGTCAAGGTGCGCTGAGGAGGTAATCATGACCTACGTTTACCCCTCGACACCGCCGGCAAACCGGGTGCGCGAAGGCGAGTTCGGGCAAGCGATCCTGCCCGTCGGCGTGCAGCCTGGACCGGTGTACGTCTACGACGCGGCGACCCGCATCTGGCACTGGGTGACGATGCTCTGCATCATCGCGCTCTGCGTGACGGGGTACTTCATCGGTTCGCCACTGCCGAGCGTCAACGGCGTCGAGACTACCGGCCACTTCCTGTTCGGCTACGTCCGCATGGTGCACTTCATCGCGGGGATGATCCTGGGTGTAGTGTTCCTGATGCGGATCTACAGGGTGTTCGTCGGCGGCCCGCACGCCAGGCAGATCTTCTACATCCCGTTCTGGAACCTGCACTGGTGGAAGGAAGTGTTCGCCGAGATACGCTGGTACCTGTTCATCGGAAAGCCCACGGAGTACGTAGGGCACAATCCGCTGGCGCACCTGGCGATGTTCCTGATGTTCCTGCTGCCAACGATCGTCCTGCTGCTGACGGGATTCGCCCTGTATGCGGAAGACGCTGGCATACAAAGCATCTGGTACACGCTCTTCGGGTGGGTGTTCACGGTGATCGGCAACTCCTTCTCGGTGCACACCTGGCATCACGTGGCCATGTGGATCGTCATCCTGTTCTCGATCGTCCACATGTACATGGCGATCCGCGAGGACATGACGCACCGGCAGACGACGGTCAGCTCGATGATCAGTGGATGGAGGTTCTTCCGCTGATCCCGGGTTCCGGGCAGCACGTCTGACCAGCGGGGCCGGCTAGAGACCGGCCCCGCTGCTTGTGGGGTCGCATCACAGGGCGTCCGGTAAACACCCCACGGGTGTCACCGGAGCCCTCCTGGCGTTGCAGTACACCCCGCGGCCGCCAAAGGCCGTTAACATAGCCGGGCACCTGCATCGCGCGGGTGCAGACGGGAGGATTTCCAAGACATGAATCCGCGAGGAGACGATCCCGCCGGACGCCTGGTGAAGGTGCTCGGCGTAGGCAACCTGCTGTGGGCCGACGAGGGCTTCGGGATCCGCTGCGTGGAGGCGCTCGACCAGGCGTGGGAGTTCCCACCCGAGGTCGAACTCCTCGACGGCGGGACTCTGGGCCTTGCGTTGATTCCGCTGCTGCAGGACGCGACCCATGTGCTGCTGTTCGACGCCGTGGACTGCGGCCGGGAGCCCGGCACGCTGGTGGTGGCGCGTGACGACGACGTGCCGCGCTACATGAACCGCGACAAGATGAGCCTGCACCAGGCGGGCATGAACGACGTTCTGGCATCGCTCGAGATGCTCGGCCACAAGCCCAGCGCCTTCACGCTGGTCGGCGTGCAACCTGTCGAGCTGGCGGACTACGGCGGCAGCCTCACACCGGGCGTGCGCGCTCTCATGCCGCAGGCGCTCGAACTCGGCCTTGCGGAACTGGCCGCCTGGGGTGTCGCGGGACGCCCGCGCGGCGGGGCGGAGTCCGGCGCGGTCGTCTTTGACGCGCTGACGCTCGGGCGCTACGAATCAGGGCGCCCGTCGGACGAAATCGCGTACCGCAAGGGCGACGAGCGGTTCCTGACCCTGCCTTCCGCGGCGAAACCCGCCGGCGACGACCCGGAGAAACCGAGATGAGCGGCATCATCGAAAGCCTGGCCGCGCAGGACGACTGCGAGGTCGTGCGCAAGGCGGACCTGGACGACTTCCTGGCCCGCCACCCGCGTGCGCTGCTGTTCCTGACCGGCGACACCGCGCACCGGCCCGAAGGGCTCGACGTCGCCGTCGTGGTTCGTGAACTGCTGGCTGCCTACCGGGGCCGCCTGGTCGTGGGGATCATCGATCGCCGCGACGAGACGGCCCTGATGCCGCTGTTCGGCGTCGTGGTCCTGCCTGCCGTCGTGTTCGTAAGAGATGGCCAGGCGACCGAGCTCGTCGCGCGCATGAGGGACTGGCCCGTGTTCGCGCAGGCCTGTGACCGGCTTTTGGCACCCGAGGGCGCCGTATCGGCGCATTCGCCTGGAGGAAATGCATGACCGACTATCCGCTCGTCTGGCGGCCCAAGGTACCCGCCCCTGCCGAGGCCGGCGAAGACCCGTCCCTGCGCCTGCTGGACATGCCGGTCTCCTCCGCGAGGCCCCGCCGCGAAGCCAGGCGGGTCGACAGCATGTCGCAAGCCGCCCGCGCCGTGCTCGAGGAGGCGACGGCCGCGCTGCGCGAGCATGCCGAAGGCGACCGCGAACCTAGCCTGATCAGCCTGCGCTCGCTGAAATCGAGCGACCGCGACACCATCCTCGACGTGCTGGGCGAAGGCGACGTATGGGGGTCGGTCGGAGGCAATGTCGGTTACACGTTCACCGAATCGGTGCTCACCGGGCTGTGGTACGTCGAAGCGACGTCGCCGGACGGCGCGAAGACCGACTGGCTCGAGGTCGCGCGGATTCCGCAGGCGGTGCTGCACGCGGCCGAGCACATGCCCAGGGAGTCGATCCGGATCCCCGACCGGCTGCCCCAGGGCGCGATGAATTCCCTCGCCCTGCTCACGGAGTTGCAGCAGCGCTCGGCCGCCTACCAGCCGGGGGAAGAGAACCACATCATCAACTTCACGCTGCTGCCGATCACCGAGGCAGACGCAGAAGTGCTCACTACGGTGCTCGGCCAGATTCCGCTGGTGATCCGCGGCGGCGGCTACGGCAGCTGCCGGATCTTCGCGGCGGGCCTGCGGCACGTCTGGGCGGTTCAGTACCTGAACTCGATGGACAAGGTGATCCTGGACACGCTCGAAATCGGCGGCGTGCCCGTCGCTGCGCTCGCCGCACGCGAGGACCTGGCCGAATCCGCGGGCCGGCTCCCTGAAATGATGCAGGCGTACGCATCATGAGCAGCACGTTCGAAGGCAGCTACCTCGGGGACGCTTCCAAGCTCGACGACGACACTTGCCTCGAGTGCGGCATCTGCTGGTGGGTCTACGACCCGGCGCTCGGAGACGAAGTCGAACAGGTGCAACCGGGCACCCCGTTCTCCCGGCTACCCGACACCTGGCGCTGCCCGAACTGCGATGCGGAGAAGAACAAGTTCATGGTGCTGGGCAGCGCAGGCGGCGACTCGCCTCTCGCCCACCCGGTCGTGCAGCTTGCAAACGCCTATCGTCGTGCTGCGCTGTCCATGAAGGGGCTGCCGATCTACAACCCGACGATCGCGGTCGAGGCGATCGGCTTCCGCGAGATCGACGGGCGTCACGCCGGCATCATGGTCACGCCGTGGTTCATGAACCTGGTCGTTATTCCTTCGGAGTCGGATCGGGCGACCTGGATCAAGGGCGGCAGCGTGCGCCTCGCGTTCCCGTCCGGGCAGTACGACCTGCTGGTCAGTGAACTCCCGGAGTTCGGCCTGGTGGGCAGCTGCGCGCTTTTCTCGCCGATGAGCGAGTTCACGGACCACGAGGCTGCGCAGGTCGCTGCCCAGTCCGCAGCCGACGCGCTGCACGTGGCCGAGGAACCTGAGCCGCCCCCGGTCGTTTCGCGCAGGACGCTGCTCACCGGCGGGTCAGAACCAGGCCAATGACCGACCGCGCCCTGCTGGTCCTGGCGAGCCTGTTCGTACTTTCGTACCTGCTCGAGGTCGTGGGCCGGCGTACGAAAGTACCCGGCGTCGTGCTGCTGATCGCAGCCGGCATGATCACCAGGGAGATCCTCGATCGCGTCGGCCTGGAACTAGGGTTCGTTGAAGTGTTGTTGCCAGTCGTGGGCACGATCGGCCTGATACTGATCGTGCTCGAAGGCTCGCTGGATCTCGAACTGCGCCGCGAGCGCGCGTTGCTGATCGCGCGCTCGAGCGGTGCGGCACTGGCCGGATTTCTCGTCACGCTCCTGGTCTTCGCGTGGATGTTCGGCTGGCTGCTCGAGTACGACTGGTCGACCGCCGTGCTGGCCGCCATGCCATTCGCGGTGATCTCCAGCGCGGTCGCAATCCCCAGCGCCGCCGGCCTGCCGGATAACGCCAGGGAATTCGTCGTCTATGAAAGCTCGCTCTCCGACATCATCGGAGTGCTGGTCTTCTATGCATGGCTCACTGCGGGCGGGTCGACGGAGCAGTTCCTGACGGACCTGCTGGGCGGGGGGGCATTGTCGCTGGTCGCCGCCGTCGTGTCGGCGCTTGGCATCTTCTTCCTGATCAACCGCATCGAGGGACACATCCGCTTCGTGCCGCTGCTGGCCGGACTGCTGCTGCTGTATGCGGCCGGCAAGATACTTCACCTTTCGCCGCTGATCCTCATCCTGGTCTGCGGCCTGCTGCTCAACAACCCGCGGTTGCTCGAGTGGAACGCCTGGCTCAAGTCAATGCACCATCCGCGCTACGACACCACGCTGTCCGAGTTCAAGGGCCCGGTCGCGGAACTCACGTTCGCGGTAAAGAGCGTGTTCTTCATCATGCTGGGCTACTGGACCGACGTCCGCGAGATGGCGGACTGGCGGGTCTGGGCGATCGCGATGGTCATGATCGCCGTCATCTATGCCAGCCGCCTGGGGATTCTCGGCCTGCTTCGCGTCCGCGAACCGCGCAGGCTGGTCTGGCTCGCGCCGCGAGGTCTCATCACCGTGCTGCTGTTCCTCACGGCTTCGGAGACCGGCAGGCTGGTGGGATTCCCGTTCGGCACCGTCATGGTCGTGGTGCTGGCGACTGCGTTGGCCACCGGCATGTCGCATCGGGTGCCGGTTGCAGCCGGGCCGGCGACGCCTGGCGCGGTCGCGGCGGATGACACTCCCACGATTGAGGACGACACACCCGCCGAGGCCGACGCCTCCGGGCTCAGTTCGACCGCAGATCGCCCCTGATGCAGTTGCGGTAGAGCTGCTCGAAGTCCGACACCGTCAGCGCCACCGGGTTACCCCCGGTCGACGGGTCCGCGAAAGCCTGCGGTGCGAACGGCGCGGCATGCCCCTCCTTCACTCCTATCTCGCCGAGCGTGTTCGGGATGCCGATTTCCCGTCGCAGGTCGAGCACCCAATCGAGCACACCGGCGTAGGAGTGCTCACGCAGGCCCAGCCAGGCCGCCAGCCGGGCGAGTTTCTCCTCGATCGCTGCCCTGTTCCACTCGAGCACATAGGGCATCACGACCGCATTGGTGAGCCCGTGGTGGGTGCCGAGGTTTGCCGAGCACGGATGGCTCAGGCTGTGCATGGCCCCGAGTCCCTTCTGGAACGCAGTCGCACCCATCGAGGACGCCACCAGCATGTAGGCGCGCGCCTCGACGTCGGCGCCATTGCTCACCGCACGCGGCAGCCACTCCTTGATGAGTCGCATGCCCTCGACCGCGATGCCCTCTGCCATCGGGTGATAGCCCGGCGCGCAATAGGCCTCGAGGTTGTGCGACAGCGCATCCATGCCGACCGCCGCGGTGATGCGCGGCGGCAGGCCGACCGTGAGTTCGGGGTCCTCGAGCACGATGGAAGGCATCATGTTCGGGTGGAAGATGATCTTCTTCGTGTGATCGCGCAGGTCCGTGATGACGGAAGCACGGCCCACCTCGGACCCGGTACCCGCCGTGGTAGGCACCGCCACCACCGGCACCATGCCTGCGACGATGACGCGCTTGTACCAGTCCTCGCGATCTTCGAAATCCCAGATCGGCCGCACCTGCCCGATCATGAGCGCGACGGCCTTGGCAGAATCAAGCGCGCTGCCTCCGCCGAAGGCGATGACTCCATCGTGCCCACCCGCCTGGAAGGCCTTCACGCCGGCCGAGACGTTGGCCTCGACGGGATTCGGCTGCACGTCGGAAAAAACCTCGCATGCCAGGCCGTCATCGCGGCACAACTGCACTGCTTGCCCGATCATCGGCAGCGCCGCCAGGCCCTCGTCAGTGACCAGCAGCGGCCGCTGCATGCCGAGTTCGCGGCAGTGCCCGGGCAGCTCGACGATGCGGCCGGCTCCAAACTTGATGCTGGTAGGGTAGTTCCAGTTACCGCGAAGGGTCGTCATTGGTCGTCTCCACGCTTGTCCGGTGAGTGCCAGTCTACCCGCGCAGGTGCGGGTGTTGAGCGTCAGTCTTCTACCCGCAGGTGGAAGGATTTCGGGCGCGTCAGGTGCTCATAGCCGACCACCGACAGCGTGCAGCCGCGCCCGGAATCCTTGACCCCCACCCAGGCAAGCGCCGGGTCCAGGTAGTCACACCGGTTCATGAACCAGGTTCCCGTCTGCACCCGGTCGCCGATGGCGAGGGCGGCCTCCTCGTCCGAAGTCCAGATCGCCGCGGTGAGGCCGAAAGCGGAGTCGTTCATGAGCCGGAGCGCTTCCTCGTCCGAACTCACCTGCATGATGCCGGCCACCGGGCCGAACACCTCCTCACGCATCACCGGCATCGAATGGTCGACCCCGAGCAGCACCTGCGGTGCGAGATACGGCGTACCGGCCCGGCTCAAGGCGAACTCCTTCTCGTCGATGACGGCTCGCGCTCCGGCCGCGACCGTTGCCGCTGTCTGGCGACGGATCTCTTCGGCCGCCGAGGTTCGCACCACCGGTCCTAGGGTGGTCTCAGGATCGATCGGGCTGCCGAGCACGTACTTGCGCGTGAGCTCAACCCAGCCCTCGACAAATGCGTCGTACAGGCGTTCGTGCACGTAGACGCGCTGGATGCCGCAGCAGGACTGCCCGGAATTGAAGTAGGCGCCATCGACCAGGCTCTCTATCGCGTGCTCCACGTTGGCGTCGTGGCGGACATAGGCCGGGTCGCAGCCGCCGAGCTCGAGCCCGGTGCCGATGAACCGGTCGGCCGCTGCCCTCTGCACGGCATGCCCGCCGGCGACCGAGCCAGTGAACGCAACGAAATCGACGCGCGGATCGCGGATGACCTTCTCGGTGTCCTCGTGGCTCAAGTGCAGCGCCTGGAACACACCCTCCGGCAGGCCCGCCTCGCGCAGGCACTCCTCGAAGCGTTCCGCGCACAGGGGCGTCTGGGCCGAGTGCTTGAGGATAACGACGTTGCCCGCCATCAGCGCCGGAACGACACTGTTCACCGCGATCAGGTACGGGTAGTTCCACGCCGCGACGGTGAACACCACGCCCAGCGGCTCGCGGCGCAGGAAGCGGTGGAATCCCGCCTTCGCCCCGACGTCCATGTCGCGGAGCGCCTCCGGCGCGATGGCGATCATGTGGCGGGCCCGCTCGAGCGTACCTCGCACCTCGCTCGGCGCGTAACGGATCGGCCGGCCCATCTGCCAGGACAACTCCGCGGCGATCGCGTCACCGTGCGACTCGAATGCATCGCAGAACCGCCCGAGGATCACCGCGCGCTCCGCCATCGGCACGGCGCGCCATACGCGTTGCGCCAACCGTGCGGCCTCGAGTGCCGCTTCGATCTGCACCGGAGTGGCAAGCGTCCGCTCGACGTAGACGCTGCCGTCGACCGGGGAAATCGTACGTTGAAGGGTCATATCGGCCTCAGATTATTTCGAAGTACCGTTGCATCTCCCAGTCCGAGATGTGCTTGCGGAACTCGCGCTCCTCCCACTCCCGGGTGGCGGCAAAATGCTCGACGAACGCGTCGCCGAACCAGTCGCGGGCCATTTTCGAGCCTTTCAGCCTTTGCGCCGAGTCCCACAGCGTGCGCGGCAGCGCCAGGCGGGCCGGATACTTTCGGTCGTAGGCGTTGCCCGTCACCACCGGCTCGGGTTCGACCTTGTTCTCGATTCCCCACAGGCCCGATGCGAGCGCCGCCGACAGGATGACGTAAGGGTTTGCGTCTGCCGCGGCCAGGCGGTATTCCACGCGCTGCGACTTGGCGCTCCCGGGGATCACGCGCAGCGCCGTCGTGCGGTTTTCGACGCCCCACGTGGAATCCGTCGGTGCCCAGAACCCGGGGATCAGCCGGCGGTACGAATTGATCGTCGGCGCGATCATGGCCAGCAGTTCCGGCATCAGCTTCTGCTGGCCGCCCACGAACCAGCGCATCGCGTCGCTCATCGAATGCGGCTTGCCGGCCTCGTGGAAAACCGAATCGCCGGATCCGGACTTGAGCGAGATATGAATGTGCCCGCTCTGCCCCGGCCAGTCCTTGGAGCACTTGGCCATGAAGGTCGCCATGTAACCGTTCTTCTGCGCGATTACCTTCGCGAAGGTCTTGAACAGCGCAGCCTTGTCCGCGGCCGACAGGGCCGTGTCCACGCCAATGGCCGCTTCCATCACGCCGGGCCCCGTCTCCTCGTGCAGGCCTTCGATAGCCATGTCCATGTCGCGGCAGGTATCGAGCAGCGCGCGGTAGAACTCACTGCCCATGCTGTTGCGAATCACCGAGTAGCCGAACCATCCGGGCGCCATCGGCGTCAGGCCGCGGTAGTTCTTCTCGCGCACCGACTCCGGCGTTTCCTTGAATACGAAAAATTCGTATTCAAAGCCCACATAGGCTTCGAAGCCCATCGCCCTTCCGCGCTCGAGCACGCGCCTCAGCAATCCGCGCGGGCAGATCACCTCCGACGGCGGCGAGAACTCGCCCAGGAAGAACAGTCCGTTGTCCTCGAAGGGAAGCGGGCGGCAGGTTTCCGGCAGGAGCCGGACCGGGGCGTCAGGATATCCCGTGTGCCAGCCGGTGTACTTCGTGTTGTCGTAGAGCTGGTCCTGGCAATCCCAGCCGAGCACGACGTCGCAGAAGCCGAAGCCCCCTCCGAGCGACGAGATGAACTTTTCCCGGGAAACGTACTTGCCACGCATGATGCCGTCGATGTCGAAGACGCCGACCTTGACGTGATTGACGCCGCGCTCCTCGACGATCTTTCGTGCGTCTGCCGCACTGCGTACCTGTCTCGGTTCCATTCCAGCCCCCCGGATGAAAGACGCATCGACCCCGGTCTTACCGCGCGGCCGCCCATTATGGCTAATGCAGTGCAACAGCCAGCGTAGGGAAAAACCGCAAGCACAGGAAGCCGACTGTTTGACTTTTGTAGCACGATGAGCGTATCAGTTGGACACAAGTTTCGGGCGACATGGTGGCGACGCAGGTGGGTCTGGTCGTCATCCAGAAGCAACAAATGAATCAGGGGGACTAACTGTTACTGGCGGCCGTTGCAGCAATATCCGGGCCAGCAGCCGGGGATGCGGCACTGAGGATCCCTCCAGTTTCGACGCCACCACGTACCTCCGCGGTTTGGACAGTCCAGGCGAGTGCCTGGGACGAACTTGAGTTGACCTGAACACCCAGAGCGAGGAAAGCGAGATGCAGCGACGAACATTCCTGACCAAGGCGGCGATGGCCGCCACGGCAACGTCCACGGCGCTTCTTGCCGCCTGCGGCAGCAAGGACAAGGGCACGGGCGAGGTAGGCGCGCCGGCCGTATCGACGTCCAAGAAGACGACGATCAAGTGGCGGCTCCAGACGTACGCCGGCGCGGCGCTGGCTGAACACGTCATCAAGCCCTCTGTCGAAGCCTTCAACAAGGCGGCCAACGGGGAAATGGTGATCGAGCTGTATTTTGCCGACCAGCTGGTTCCGACCGGCGAGCTGTTCCGGGCCATGCAGGCGGGCACCATCGACGCAGTGCAGAGCGACGACGATTCCATCGCGGCACCGGTCGATGTCGCCGTGTTTGCCGGGTACTTCCCGTTTGCGACCCGCTACAGCCTCGATGTCCCCGCGCTGTTCTACAAGTACGGGCTGAACGAGATCTGGCAGGAAGCCTATGGCGAGGTCGAGGGCGTGACCTGGCTCGGCGCCGGCTCCTGGGACCCGTGTAATTTCAATACCGTCAAGCCGATCAAGAAGCTCGCGGACCTGAAAGGCCTGCGGGTGTTCACGTTCCCGACCGCGGGGAAATTCCTCTCCCGATTCGGCGTCGTTCCGGTAACGCTGCCCTGGGGGGACGTCGAGGTTGCAATCCAGACCGGCGAACTCGACGGTATCGCCTGGTCCGGCATCACCGAGGACTACACGGTCGGCTGGGCCAACGTGACCCCGTACTTCCTTACCAACAACATCTCGGGCGCCTGGATCGGATCGTATTTCGCCAACACCGCGGCCTGGGAGAAAGTGCCCGAGCACCTCAAGACCCTGTTCAATCTCAGCATGGACAGCTCCAATTACTACCGGCAGCACTGGTACTGGGCCGGTGAGGCGTCACTGCGCGTGACGGGCGAGAAGATGAAGCTGACGACCATCGCGGCCGCCGAATGGGACACGGTCGAGGCGGAGGCACACAAGTTCTGGGACGAGATCGCTGCGAAGAGCCCCAGGTGCGCCAAGGTGGTCCAGATATTCAGGGACTACAACGACCTGATGGCGAAGGCGGGGCCGCCGTATCGCTATACCTGATCGGAGCCCTGAACGAGGATCGAACAGCAGGACACTTCCCCGGCCGACCATGACCGGGCCGGGGAAGAACTGCCTGCCGCCGATCGCCTGCTGTGAATCGTACTGACTGAAGTGTCCGGACCCGGAATGCAGATCACCGCGCCGCCGAGAACCAGTAGCGAACGGGCAATGCCGGGAGCCATCAAGGCCTATGTCCGTTACGTCGATGCGGTCAACCGCGTCCTCGGCTTCCTGGTCATGTACATGGTGCTCGTCATGATGGGCGTGCTGCTGTTTGGCTCCATCTCGCGATATGTCTTCAAGGCCTCGTTCCTCTGGGTCATCGAGATGTCGCAGTTCCTGATGGCCGCCTATTACCTGCTCGGCGGCGGTTATACGCTGCAACTCGGCGCACACGTGCGGATGGACGCGCTCTATGAGCGCTGGAAACCGAGAACCCAGGCGTTCGTCGACTCGATCACGGCCTTCTGCCTGGTCTTCTACCTGGTCTTTCTCGTCCGCGGGGGGATCTCCAGCTCCACGTACGCGCTCGAGTACGGGCAGAAGAACTATTCCGCGTGGGCGCCGCCGATGGCGCCGATCAAGATCATCATGACCGTGGGAATCGTGCTGATGCTGCTGCAGGCCATCGCGATCTTTTTCAGGGACGTCGCGAAGTTCACCGGCAGGGACATCGAATGAGTTACGAGGTGATCGCGATCCTGATGTTCTCGATGATGATGCTGATGCTCATCACGGGGCAGCGGGTCTTCGGCGCCATCGGATTCGTAGCCACCGTCTTTGCCCTGGCGTTGTGGGGCAAGGGCGCGATGGAGATGCCGTTCGCCTCGACCATCACGCTGTTGAACTGGTACCCGATGCTGACGCTGCCCATGTTCGTCTACATGGGCTACATGCTGTCCGAGTCGGGGATCGCGGGCGACCTCTATCGCATGTTCCACGTCTGGACCGGCCCGATGCGCGGGGGGCTGGGTCTCGGCACGGTGCTGCTGATGGTCGCGGTCTCGGCGATGAACGGCCTGAGCGTGGCGGGCATGGCGATCGGTGCCAGCATCGCGATGCCGGAGCTTCTCAAGCGCGGTTACGACAAGACCATGGTGACCGGGGTCATCCAGGCCGGCAGCTCGCTGGGCATCATGATCCCGCCGAGCGTCGTGCTGGTGCTGTACGGCATGATCGCCCGCCAACCGGTGGGCCAGCTCTGGCTGGCGGGGCTGATGCCGGGACTGATGCTGGCGGTGATGTTCATCGCCTACATCCTGATCCGTTGCCAGATCCAGCCGCACCTGGGGCCGTCGCTGCCGCTGGAGGAACGGCAACAGATCACCTGGAGAGAGAAGATCGGACTGCTGAAGGCGGGGATCTTGCCGCTGGTCATCATCTTCTCGATGACCGGCCTGTTCCTGATGGGCGTCACCAGCATGGTGGAGTGTTCCGCGGTCGGTGCGACGGCGGCCACCCTGGTCGCCTGGTACAAGGGACGCAACACGCGCAAGGTGATGGAAGACACCCTCCGGAAGAGCCTGTCCGTGAGCGCCATGTTCATGTGGGTGATCCTGGCCGCGCTCGCGTTCGGTGCGGTATTCGATGGCCTGGGAGCGGTGAAGGCGATCGAAATCCTGTTCCTCGACAAGTGGGGCCTCGAGCCCTGGCAGGTGCTGGTGCTGATGCAGCTCACCTACATCCTGATGGGCACGTTTCTCGACGACACCGCCATGCTCATCATCGTCGCGCCGCTGTACGTGCCCCTGATCATCGCGCTCGGATTCAATCCGATCTGGTACGGCATCCTCTACACGATCACCTGCCAGATCGCATACATGACCCCGCCGTTCGGGTACAACCTTTTCCTGATGCGGGCGATGGCGCCACCGGAAATCACGCTGGTCGACATCTACCGGTCGATCATCCCGTTCGTGATCCTGATGACCATCGGCCTGGCGATCGTTATCGTGTTCCCGCAGGTCGCGCTCTGGCTTCCGGAGCTCTACTACGGCAAATGAACCGGGGAGCCCGGCCAGCGGCGCCCATCGGCAGCTACTTCACCAGCGTCACCGGCACGGTGGCCTGGTGTACGACTCTCTGTGCCACGGACCCCATGATCAGGACGCCGAGCTGCCCGAGGCCATGCGTCCCCATGACGATCGATTCGCAGCCGAGTTCTGCTGCACGCCGGGCGATCGTCTCTGCCGGCTCACCGTCGAGTTGCTCGAACTCAAAGCTGCAGCCCGCTTTCTTTACACGCCCGGTGGCCGCCTCGAAGATTCCGGACGCGCGCTCCCTGGCGATCTGTTGCAGGCGCTCCGCGGTCACGTAGATCTGCCACGCTGTGCTGGCGTTCACCGTCGACTGAACTGTCAGCAGGTGGAGATTGGCGGGTGGCTCGTAGCGCGCCTGCTGCACTGCGAAGTCGAGCGCCCGCAGCGCCGTGTCCGAACCATCGATCGCAACCAGGATCTTGCGCATCAGGGTCTCCTTGTCAGCCCTGGGCCGCGGTGACCACCGCTAATGGCCCAGTGTACTTCGATCAGCGTAACCGCGGACGGGTACGCATGCCGGGCCGCAGCCTCACGAACGGCAGCTTTCCAGGATCTGCGATGTTCGGGCCCGGCGCCTCGACGACCAGGATGCGGCTCGCCATCGTGCCGAAGTCGGCCCGGAAGTGAACGGAGCTTTTCAGTACCAGTACCGCGTGATCGGCGGGCTCCACGCGCAAGTGACGGAACATCGCCTGGTCGGCTGCCTGTTGCTTGCGGCTCGCCACCGCGATGCGCACGCCGCCGACCTCGAGCAGGGCCATGGGGCCCAGTTCGAACCGCCCGCCATGGTAGAACGGGCCAGTTCCAGTGAAGCGCCCGTCTCCCAGCGCAAGCACCTTGAAGCGGGCTGCCAGTGGTGTTTCACCATCAGTCCCGGTTCGCGCCCCGACGCGCAAGTCGAGCGTCGCGCCCTCGCCCGCCGCGTGGGCCCTGGCTGCGGCCTCCGGATCGCAGATCACGCCGGCCAGCACCCGCGGCGCGCCGCTTGCGACCAGGGCCTTGATCAGGCTCATCGTGTCGGCATTACCGCCAGCGCCCGGATTGTCCTGTGTATCGGCGAGGATGAGCGGTCGACCCCGCGGCGGCGGCGATCGCACGGCCTCCGCTACAGCCTGTTCGACGCCAATCAGATCCAGCGCGAATTCGCCTTCTCGTCGGCTCAGCTCGGAGGCAAGCTCGCGTACCGCCGTCGCGACTGCCTGCGCATCTGCGCCACACGCGTACACCGACGGTCCGCAATCCGCGACATCTGCTGCCGGGAATCCTGGCGCGAGGCAGACTGACAGGACCGGCGGCCGCTCAGCGGCCTGCGCCCCTGCCATCAGCGAGCGCATCGGCTCGACCAGCGTCGATTGAGACGTCAGCGGAATCAGGAAATCCATCTGCTCCAGTGTTGCCGCTGGTCGAGGAGCGCCCAGCAGATCATGTACCAGCCGCGCTGCCCGGGCGCCGCACTCCGCCATGTCGACGTGCGGATAGGTGCGATAGGAGACCAGCGCCGTCGCCTGGCTGGCCATCAGCGGCGAGATGTTGGCGTGGAAATCGAGACTCGCCACCACCGGCACGTCCGGCCCGACGACTTCGCGCACCCGCCGCAGCAGCTCGCCATCGGCGTCATCAATGTGCTCCGCGACCATCGCGCCGTGCAGGTCGAAGTAGACCGCGTCGACGTCGCGGGCAGCCCGCAGGTCATCGAGCAGCATCGCTGCAATGCGCTCGAACGCATCTCGTGTCACGCGACCCGATGGCTGCGCCGAACACCACGCGAGCGGCAATAATTCATGGCGCAGGCCGCGCGCCTCCCGCACGAAGCCGGCCGCCGGGAGATTGATGCCATCTACCGCATCGAACAAGGCGGCACCCCGCGTGAGACCCGGCCATGCGTCAGGTGCTTCGAACGCGGCGAAGTCCGCGCAGACCGGCGAGAACGTGTTGGTCTCGTGCTGGAAGCCGCCGATCGCTATTCGCGCCATTGAATGTTCCGACCCTGGCCCGGCGCTAAAACGTATAGCCGAGCGAAGTCACCACCCCATAATCGCTGTTCGACGCTGCTTCCTGATCCGCCTTGCTGTCATAGCTGCCGTAGAAGCTCAGGTCGAAAAAGAAGTCCTCGACGAGTTCGATTTTCCAGCCGATGTCGGCCTCTGCGCGCACGCGCCCGGACTCGGTCAGGCTTGGAAACACCGAAAGGCCGATATCGATGGAGCGCTTCGGCGAGTCGTACTGGAAGAACGAATACTGGGTCGACAGCACACCTTCGAGGCTGTTCTGGATCGGCTGGCTCTCGAAGTCCTCCCGATCGTAGGCGAGACCCGCGACCAACCACCATTCATGATGCATGTCCTGCACGACGTAGCGGCCGATGCCGGCGCCAACGATTTCGCGGATATTGAGCCCCAGTTCCTCGTTGCCCTGGACCGAAGCGAAGGACTGCCCGAACCAGCGGCCCTCCAGGAAGCGCTTATTGGCCAGCGTCACGTCGTACATGCTGGTGGTCCGCGCCGTCGACTGGGCATTGAGCGCCGCCTGTCCATCCAGCGACCACTCCCTGATCTCGTCGCGTGACTTGATCCCGCCGCTGAAGTCGAACTCCGTCTGGTTATCGGCCTTGGTGTAGTTGAAACCCACGGACAGGTAGCCATCGAGCCGCTTGAGAACCGAGCCCTGCTCGATCGGAGCGAATCGGACGATGTCGTTCATCGCGAGTGGCTCGGCCGCCGCTTCACCGTCGATTCCGAGGCGAATCGAACCAGGTTGCTGCGCCTGGGGCACCTGTCCGTGGTAATGGGTACCGCTCGACGTCTCGACGTCCAGGTATTGAGCGGTCTCGATCCGCGCGACCTTGTCCCACTCGATGTTCACGGTTCCCGCCGTGCTGGTGCTCAACTCGAGCTTGCCCTTCTCGAGGCCCTTGATCTCGCCGGTCAGTCGGTCGCCATTATTGAAATAGACGACGTCGGTCTTCGGTGCCGCCTGCACGGCAGCGACAGGGACGAGGATCGCGAAGCCGAGCAGCGTGATCACCAGAAATCCGCGCAGCATCCATAATCTCGCTTGCGTCACGTCAGGCATCTGGCACCCCGTCGGTTGCCGGCCAGTTTACGGGATTCGACTATGCCGGTATCCGTGTGCGGCCGCCGCCGGGCGCACATCCTGATCCGGGGAGACACATCGGCGGTATGCTCCCACAACATGCGCCGCAGCGGCGACGCGGCAGCACTGTCCTGATCTCACAATCCATGGACCGCAACATGAAACACGCGCCTCCACTCAACCAGGTTGCATTTTCCGTGCTGGACCTGCGACGCACGGAGCAGTGGTTTCGCGAGGGCTGCGGTCTCATGCCGGCAGGCGGCAGTCGGCGCATGATGCGCGGGCCGATCGCCGCGCGGGTGCAGGGACTTCCTGGCGCCGCGTCCACCTGCTGGTGGCTGGTGGGTCGCAATCCGTGGCTGCAGTTCGAGTTCTTCCAGTTCGAGCGCCCGATCGCGCGGCTGATGCCGCTGGACTTCCGCCCCTGCGACATCGGTTACACGCGCATCGGACTCTGGGTCACGGATTTCGACGCGGCGCTCGAGCGCCTGGGGCGCCTCGGCACGACACCGCTCACACCGCCAATCGGCGCGGCCGGCGCCCGCCGCGCCTGCGTCAGGAGCCCCGACGGTGTCTTCGTCGAGTTGATGGAGACCGATCCTCTACCTGCGGCCCCCGGCACCGAACGTGAGGGCTGTGGTACTGCAGTTCGCTCGGTCACGCTCTCGGTGCCGGATCTCGATCAGACGATGGCGTTTTTCGGCGGTGCGCTGGGCCTGCCGCGTTCCGATGTTCGCCTCCACGATCCCGGGCACGAGGCACTGTGGAATCTCGCGGGAGCGCGGACCAGAAGCGCCGTGTTCACGGCCGGCGACGTGCTTGTAGAAGGCGTGCAGTACCTCGACCCACCGGGCAGGCCGTGGCCGGAGGGCTATCGCATCTCCGACCAGGGGATACTCAACATTGCGTTCGGCGCGCGCAGCCATGTTGACCATGTCGAGATCTTCAAGCGCGCGGTCGCCGGCGGCGCTCAACCGAACTGCAGGCCGTTCCAGCTGCCCGGCGCGGGTGTCGTGTACGTCAACGACCCGCAGGGATTCTCAGTGGAATTGCTGTGGCTGAAACCCGGCAAGCAGGACCGCGACTGGGGCTTCGAGCCCTTGCCAATCGAGGATCGCCCGCCACCGGACACCCATTCGGTCTCCCGATCCGTGCACGTGGATGCGCCGCCGGAGCGCGCGTGGACAGTAATGATGGACCACGAGGGCATGTCGACGTGGAGCGGCTTCAAGCCGGTCACGCTGGAGAGGCGGGGCGAGAACGATCCTAACGGCCGCGGGGCGGTACGGCGCCTTGGCAGCCCGCTGGGTGCGGTGCTGGAGGAGATTACCTGCGCTGAAGAGCCGCGCCTGATCCGCTACCGCGTGATCGAGGGCTCGCCGTTCGTCTGCCACCAGGGCGAAATCCAGCTCAAGCCCGTGGACGGCGGGACGGATATCACCTGGACCGTCCGGTTCCGGCCCAGAGTCCCCGGCACCGGCGCGCTGCTGGCGCGGATCTTCGGCCGGGCGCTCGGCACCGCCATGCGCGACGGGCTCAAGCGACGAATGGAACAGGCCTGATTCATGGTGCTAAGCTTCGGCTGCGGCCATGGCACGCGCAGGCCTGCGCGACCGCAGGCCACAAGCAGCAAACAAGCAGACAGACTCCCGCAGGAGAGCCTCATGAAATACTCAGCATTCGTCACCGCCGCATGCCTCGTCGGCCTGGCCGGTTGCCAGTCCACCGGCCAGCAGCTCGACGCCGAGCAGCAGCAGGCGGTGAGCACCGCCGTGGAGCGAGTCAGCTTCGACATGAATTGTCCGAGCGCCACCGGCCAGGTGCTGTCGCGCCAGATGATCGCGCCCGTCTCGATCCGCTTCGGCGTCGAGCGCGCCGAGTACACGGTCGGCGTCGAGGGCTGCGGCAAGCGCCAGACCATCGTCGTCGTCTGCCCGCAGGACGGCAGTGGCTGCTTCGCCGGCGGCCCGCGCGAATAGGAGTTTCCATGACCAGATACAGACTGTACGCGGCCCCACTCGCGGTGGCGGTCTGGAGCGCGCTGCTCGCCAGCGGCGCAGCGCACGCCGAGATGTCGACCGAGGAACTCGCCAAGCTGGCGCAGAACCCGGTCGGAAACCTGATCAGCGTGCCTTTCCAGAACAACACCAATTTCAACTACGGTCCGCTCGACAAGACCCAGGACATCCTGAACATCCAGCCCGTATATCCGATCCACCTGAACGAAGAGTGGAACGTCATCACGCGCACGATCTTCCCGCTGCTCTGGCAGCCGGCGCTGTACCCCGGGCAGGGTTCGACGTTCGGATTGAGCGACACACAGTTCTCGGCCTTTCTCTCACCGGCGGTGCCGAAGGGCCTCATCTGGGGCGTGGGAGGAATCGCGCAACTTCCGACGCACACGAGCGACGTGCTCGGCAACAAGCGCTGGGGCCTTGGGCCCACCGCGGTCGTGCTGAAAATAGAGCATGGCAGCCCGTGGGTGTATGGCGTGCTCGCCAACAACATCTGGTCGGTGACGAACTCGAGCTCATCACCACCGATCAACCAGATGCTCGTGCAGCCTTTCCTGAACTACAACTTCAAGGGCGGCGCATACCTCACGACCGCGCCGGTCATCACCGCGAACTGGCAGGCCGACAGCGGCGATACCTGGACCATTCCGCTCGGCGGCGGCGTTGGCAAGATCTTCCATCTTGGGAAGCTGCCGGTGAACACGCAGGTCTCGGCGTACTACAACGTCGAGACGCCAGAGTACGGCCCGGACTGGCAGCTGCGGTTCCAGGTCCAGCTGATGTTCCCGAAATAGCCACCCGCCTGTTGTTCTTGCCAGCGTCGCTGTCAATGACCGACGCTGGTGGGCACAATTGACGAGTGTCCGGCCTCGCGAGCTTTTCCTTGAAGCCCCGTTACCTGCCCCTGGTCCTCGGAGTCGCTGCACTGGGAGTGATCGCCTTCGTGATGTGGCGCGCGGGCGTGCTATCGGGCGCAGCGCCCGCGAGCCAGCAGGTCGGGGTAGAGAATCCAGCGCAACCGCGACCGGTCGGCTACGTCGGCTCGCGGGCCTGCGCGAATTGCCACGAAAAGGAGTCTGTCGCGTGGCGCGACTCCCAGCACGCGCTTGCAATGCAGGCACCGACCGAGCAGTCGGTGCTGGGCGACTTCAACGACGCGAGCTTCGAGCATTACGGCGTCACGAGCACGTTCTTCCGCCGCGACGGAAGATTCATCGTGCGCACGGACGGCCCGGACGGGAAGCTGGCCGACTTCGAAGTACAGCACACATTCGGCGTGTACCCGCTGCAGCAATACCTGCTGGATATCGGCGGCGGTCGGCTGCAGGCGCTGTCGGTCGCCTGGGACTCACGACCGCGAGCCGACGGCGGCCAGCGATGGTTTCACCTTTACCCCGACCAGCGCATCGACCACGCGGACGAGCTCCATTGGACGAAACGGCAACAGAACTGGAACTACATGTGCGCGGACTGCCACGCGACCGACCTGCAGAAGAACTACGATGCGGCGACCAACACATTCGCAACGCGCTGGGCAGAGCCGACCGTGGGCTGCGAGGCCTGCCACGGACCGGGCTCCATGCACATCGCGTGGGCCGAGGCAGCCGCCAACGGCGCCACGGCTGCGCAGTCGAACGGCCTCACGGTGCACTTCAGCGAGCGCCGTGCCGCGGGGTGGAAGATCAATCCGGCAACCGGCAACGCGACCCGCAGCCGTGCCCGCGATGCGGACACGGAAATCGACGTCTGCGCGCAGTGCCATTCGCGACGCGGCCAATTCTCCAATGGCTACCATGCCGGGGAGAAGCTGGAGGATCACTACATCCCGGCGCTGATCACGCCCGGGCTGTATTACCCCGACGGTCAGCAGCGCGACGAGGTCTACAACTGGGGCTCGTTCCTCTCGAGCCGCATGTACTCGAAGGGCGTGACCTGCGGCGACTGCCACGAACCGCACGGCGGGAAGCTGCGCGCCGACGGCAATGCGGTCTGCGCCCAGTGTCACCTTGCTTCGAAATTCGACACGGCCGCGCACCATTTCCACGAGGCCGGTACACCCGGGGCGCAATGCTCCGCCTGCCATATGCCGACCACAACTTACATGGTGGTCGACCCGCGCCATGACCACAGCTTCCGCATCCCGCGCCCGGACCTGAGCGAGACACTCGGCGTGCCGAATGCGTGCAACAAGTGCCATGAGGACCGCACGCCGGCATGGTCGGTGGCGGAACTGAAGAAGCGTTACCCTCACCCGAAGACGGGCTTCCAGGACTTCGCCACGGCGTTTGCCTCTGCCGATCGCGGCGAGCCCGACGCGACGATTGCGCTCGCGCAGCTGGTCTCGAACCAGGACGGGTCCGCCATCGCGCGCGCCTCGGCGCTCGAACGCCTCGGACAACTCGGCGGCGACAATGCGACGCTCTCTGCGGAGGCCGGGCTCAGGGATCGGAGCCCGCTGGTGCGTCATGCAGCCGTCGGCGTATACGACATCGTACCGCCTGAGCAGCGCGGACCGATCGTGCCGCTGCTGCGTGACCCGGTGAGGGACGTTCGAATCAGGGCTGCGCGCACCCTCGCGCCGGTGCCGGCTGCGGCTTTGGGTCCCACCGAGGCCGAGGCATATTCGAAAGCCGCAGCGGAGTACGTCGCAGCCGAGCGGTTCAACGCCGACCGCCCCGAGAACCGGACCAACCTCGGCACCTACTACGCTGAGCGCGGACAGTTCGCCGATGCGGAGACAGAGCTCCGCGCGGCCATCGCACTCGACCCCATGTTCGTGCCCGCCTGGGCCAACCTGGCCGACGTGATGCGGATGCAGGGTCGCGAGGCAGATACCGAGTCGGCGCTGCGAGAAGGCATCGCAATCTCGCCCAGGGACGCGACGCTGCACCATGCACTGGGCCTGTCGCTGGTGCGACAGAAAAAGAATGACGAAGCGCTGACCGAACTCAAGCGTGCGACGGAACTCGCGCCGGGCAACGCCCGGTTCGCATACGTCTATGGCGTCGCCAAGGCTGAACTGGCGGGCTCCGCCGCCGGCAAGCACTGATCAGCGAGATGACCGCGCCCGCACGGCGATGTCCCGCGACTCGATGATCGTGACGTCCGGCGGCGACTCGATGGCGACGGCCACCATTGCGGCGGCGATGTCGGATGCCGCCACAGGACGCCAGGTGGCAGGCGCCAGCCTCAGCAGGTGCTCGCTCGCGCGCTCCAGCGGCCGCGACTCGCCGCGCTCGCCGGCGATCACAGAAGGACGGAAGATCGCCAGGCTCGGCCAGCGCATCGCACGCAGGCCCTGCTCCACGTCGCCTTTTACGCGCGAATAGAAGAACGGCGACGACCGGCTGGCGCCCAGCGCACTCACGATCGAGAAGTGCCTCGCGTCGTTCATGCGCGCGAGTTGCGCAAGGTGCAACGGGTACTCGTAGTCCACCCGCTGGAACCTCGCCTTCGAACCAGCCTTGCGGATGGTCGTGCCCAGCGCACAGAACACATGGTGCGCACGAAGCACGTCGCGCTCGTCGCCCAGGCGCTCGAAATCGATCACCAGCTGCGTGACCTTCGGGTGCCGCGCGGGTGCGCCGAGATCACGTCGCGTGACGACGATGACGCGGCCATACTCAGCCGATTCGACCAGCCTCTTCAGGCACTCGCCGCCGACCAGGCCAGACGCACCGGCCAGCAGCGCCGTCAGGTTCCTGGTCATAGTCCTCTCTGCCCGGCTATCCATCGGTCGACCTCGGCGCTGCCATCGGCCTGAGCCCTGGCCCAAGCCATGTCGCTGTCCGCCGGGGCCGTAACTTTGCCCTAGTTTCCGCGTCAGGCGGACATCCCGCAATGTAAACCGTGTCCCCGCGGATGCCGGTTCCTGCCCGGAGGCTACATCGTCCAGAATCAGGCCAGGGGGCAGAAGCCACATGTTCCAGGTACGGATCCACGGGCGCGGCGGCCAGGGCGTCGTCACCGCCGCAGAACTTCTTTCCGTCGCGGCATTTCGCGAGGGACGGCACGCGCAGGCCTTCCCGAGTTTCGGGTCGGAGCGCACCGGCGCACCGGTCGTTGCGTTCTGCCGCATCGACGACCGCCCGATACGGCTGCGGGAACCGGTCATGTCACCCGACGCGGTCATCATCCAGGACCCGACGCTGCTGCACCAGGTAGACGTCTTCGGTGGGCTCTCGCCCGACGGCTACATAGTGATCAACACCTCGAAGACCTTCGAGGAACTGGGCCTCGGGGAATTCATCACCGGATTCCAGCGGGAACGGCTATGTACCGTGCCGGCGACGGAGCTGGCGTTGAAGCACATCGGGCGCGCAGTGCCGAACGCCGCGCTGCTGGCGGGGTTTGCAGCGATTTCCTCGCGCATTTCGCTCGATGCCGTGTCGGCCGCGATCGGGGAGAAATTTCCGGCAAAGGTGGCGGCGGCCAACGTGGCCGCTGCCAATGTCGCCTATGCCTGGGTGTTGCAACAGATGCAGGGGGCCGGTCGTGCTGAAGCAGGTTGAAGGTTCCGCGGCCGTCGCCGAGGCGGTCGCGCTGTGTCGCCCCGAGGTGATCTGCGCCTACCCCATCTCGCCGCAGACGCACATCGTCGAGGGTCTCGGGCGCATGGTCGACTCGGGCAAGCTCGCGCCGTGCGAATTCATCAATGTCGAATCAGAGTTCGCGGCAATGTCGGTCGCGATCGGCGCCTCGGCGGCCGGCGCGCGCGCATACACCGCGACAGCCAGCCAGGGCCTGCTGTTCATGGCCGAGGCGGTGTTCAATGCGGCAGGACTCGGCTTGCCGATCGTGATGACGGTCGCCAACCGCGCGATCGGTGCGCCGATCAACATCTGGAACGACCACACGGACGCTCTGAGCCAGCGCGACTGCGGCTGGATACAGCTGTTTGCCGAGGACAACCAGGAGGCATTGGATCTGCACATCCAGGCATTCCGGCTCGGAGAGGAACTGTCGCTGCCGGTGATGGTGTGCATGGACGGCTTCATCCTCACGCACGCGTACGAGCGCGTGGACATGCCGACGCAGGAGCAGGTAGACGCCTACCTTCCCCCTTACGTACCGCGC
>JALHTE010000102.1 GCA_022865595.1 Steroidobacteraceae bacterium
GCCGCTCATTCAGTGTTCGTTCCCGCACGCCGACCCCGGCGAGTCGATCAGCTTCACGCGCAAGAACGGCTGGCTCGAACTGACGCTCGGCACCACGCGCCCCGAAACCGGATTGCCGTACGGCGTGCCGGCACGACTGCTCACCATCTACGCGGCGAGTGAAGCGGTGCGCACCAAGTCGCCTGAAATTTATCTCGGCACCTCGGTGCACGATTTCCTGCGGCGCCTGGATGTGCCTATTACGCGCGGCGATCGCGGCAGCCTGCGCGTGTACGCGAACCAGCTTTTAAAGCTCATTCACTGCACGCTCACGATTGATGAAAACATCCGCGACACCAGCACCGGCCGCACCGGACTGCACATCCGCCAGGCGCTGTTCGCCGAAGAAGCGCGGCTGTGGTGGGACGACGACACGCGCGGCGTAGGGCAGGGCAGTTCACTGGTGCTCTCGAGTGTGCTGTTCCACTCGATCCTCGATCGCTCCGCGCCGCTCTCGACCAACGCGATCAAGCAGCTGCGCAAGAGCCCGATGGATCTCGACGTCTACGCCTGGCTCGCGCACCGTCTCTATCACCTCTCGAAACCCAGCACCGTCACCTGGCAGCAGTTGTCGGAGCAGTTCGGACACGGCTACGCGGAGCTGCGCACCTTCAAGCGCTTCTTCACCGAGTCACTGAAGCGGGTGCATGCGGTGTACCCCGAAGCGAAGCTCAAGGTCGGCGACGTGGGCGTCATCCTGCTGCCCTCGAAACCGCACCTCGCACCGACCAGCGTTGCCATCACGCGCCGCTGACGTTGACTCGACCCGTCCCTGGGTCTCGCCCTGCGGGCCCGCCGTTGGCGGTTCAGGAAACACTCCCGAGTTTCCTGTGCCCAGACGAAACCCCGCTACGGCGGACGTAACGCAGGGGACTTTTCCCCGCATGCGTTACATCTCTCCCGCAGTAGCAGAGCGAAGCGCTGCAGAAAACTCGAGCATCTGGCCGAAATACAGCGATTTGCTGAGCGCGTCCGCACGGGTAAAACCCGGGCGTTGCATCTCTCCCGATTTAGCGCTAACCAATTGTTTTACAAGACTTCTTGAAAGGGCAGGGGAGGGCGCCCAAAGCGCCCGGACCGTTACATCTCTCCCGCCCAGGCGTCGCATCGGTCACTGAAGAGCGTTGCATCTGTCACGCAAAAGCGTTGCATCTCTCCCACGAAGTGCCATTTTCACTATTTAAATCAAGTACTTCCAAACCCCTCCTGTAGTTCCTGTATTACCTGTAATAGTCCTTGGCAGCAAAGCTGCCCGGGACCCCGAACCCGGGAGGCGGAGCAGAGCAGAGGAGAAGAGAGAGGAAGAGGGCAGCCAGCAAAAAAGACGGAGCCGGGCATCACCTCGAAAGCTTTTCCCGACTGCGACCCTGTCAACCGACTGACAGCAGGCGCGTTAAACATTTCGGGAACGAGCGCCCCGGTCGCGCTACCGGCCCGATCGCAAGACACCACGCACCACCTCGCGATGGTCGAGGAATCGTTCCAGGAACAGGTCGACGACGGAGAGCAGACAGGAGCAGTCAGATGCGCAAGCTACTCATCACAGCACTCTGTGGATTGATGGCGGTACCGACGGTCTCAATCGGAGACGACCACGGCCGCCGACCACCTCCGCCCAACCACCAGTACAGCGGCCGCTACGCGCCGCCACCACCGCCGTATTATCGAGCGCCACCCGCTCGCTACGTCGGCTATCGCTACTACCCTTATCGCGCTCCGTACGCGAACTACCGGTATCCGTACTACGGAAAAAATAACCACAGTGATAACGACGACGCGCTGTGGGCGATCGGTGGCCTCATCGTCGGCGCGGTTGTGGCCACCGCAGTGCACCAGGCTTCAGCACCGCCACCGGCAACCGTTTACGCACCAGCTCCCGCGGCACCACCTCCCGCGCCGGTTGCCGAGAACTGCTACGACGACATCATTCACGACTCTGACGGCACTCCGCACGTGGAGCGTCACTGCTATCCAGCGACCTCTCCCTGATCGCGCCGATGAATCCGTCGGGACCGTAAGACGACCCGGCCCGTCTTACGGTCCGACGCGCTCGGCCGAGTAGATCGTCATCGTCGGCGGCTCGATCGCCATCGCCGAGAGCTCTGCGACGAACGTCCGCGACGCCGGCACCTTGAAGTGCTGCGTGAGCGACACGTCATCTGTCCACTCCTCGACGAACACCAGTCGCGCGGGATTCTCACAATCCTGATGCACCGCGTGCGCGATGCAACCCGGCTCAGCCCGAGAGCGATGCACATGCTCCTGGCTCAACCGGACCGCGTCGTCCACCAGGCCGTCGCGGACGACCA
>JALHTE010000103.1 GCA_022865595.1 Steroidobacteraceae bacterium
CGCCGCCGCACCTTGGCTGGTCAATTTCGTCGCCGCGAATCTCGCCGGCGCCTGGGCCGATCGCATGCTGCGGGCCGGGCGCAGCGCCGGCTTCGTCCGCAAGCTCATGCAGACCATCGCGCTGCTCGGCGGTGCCGTGTTCATGCTTCTGCTGACCCAGGCGACGACGCCGGCCGCGGCCGTCGTGATCATGTGCTTCGCAGCCGGCTGCTCGGCATGCGCGATGTCCGGTTTCGCGCCGAACTGCTTCGACATCGCACCGAGGTACGCCGACGTCATCTGGGGCATCAGCAACACTTTCGCCACGCTCCCGGGAATCGTCGGCATCTATATCACGGGCTGGCTGGTAGATCGCACGGGCACATTCGCCGCGCCGTTCGTACTCACCGCGGCGGTGTCGCTGTTCGGGGCTGCGTTCTACCTGATCTTCGGCTCGGGCCGCAGGCATATCGACTGACACCAGCCCAAAAAAAGCGGCCCTCACGAGGAGGGCCGAATCAGGGGGAGAACTTGATGCGGCGCAGCATCGCGCCCGGCCGCTTCCCGGTCCATAAGGACTTTCCCGAGACGACTTGCCAGGCAAAACGGCCCACGTGAAGTGCTTTGTAATACACCATACATATGCTGTATTGTTTAAGACATGCCAGCGTCATCACCACGCCGAACCCGGACCCCGCCACCGTTTACCCGCGGCATCACCGCCCCCGCCGCCAAGGGCGGCATAACTGCCAGTGACGTCGACCGTGCCGCGGACGCCCTGCTGCGCGAGGGCGAGCGCCCCACCATCGAGAAGGTCCGAGCGAAGATTGGCCGCGGCTCCCCGAACACGGTAAACCCGCTGCTCGACGCCTGGTGGAGTCGCCTCGCCGGACGCCTCGACGCCGGACCCGCCGCCCTGCACCGACTCCCGGAACCGGTGCTGTTCGCGGCCGAAGGCCTGTGGCTGCAGGCGCTCGAACAGGCACGCAAACGCGCCGCCGCCGAGCAAGGCTCCGGCAGGACCTCGCTCGCGAAGGAACGTCAGGAGATCGAGGTCCGAGCCCACGTGCTCGCGATCCGCGAGAGCGAGCTGCAGGGCCGACTGGACGCAGCCGAGCGCCGCACCGCAGCGCTCGAAGCGGAAGTCCAGGCGCTCACCACATTGCTCCGCAAGGAGCAGGCCTCCCGCCTTGCCGTCGAACGCCGCGTGCAACCGGCGGTATCCCGCAAGCCAACTGCGCCGCGGCGCGGCCGGGCCCCTAAACCAACGGCCGCAGCCGCCGTGCGCAGCAAACCGACTCCCCGCCGACCCGCGACAACGTCCATTCGCTCGCCGGCGCCCACCAAACGAAAAGCGGCCAGGACCAGGAAGGCGCGACCGAGCCCTCGCCGTTAACCTGGGAGAACGACCTCGTGGAACCGATCATCGACGCCCGGCACCCCCTGACACACCAGGCCGTGAGACTCGGTCGCCCACCCCGCGAACCCGCAGCGGACACCACGGGAGTCAAATCGCGATGAAGAAACGCAAGCAAACCGCGAAGGTAAAGACCCCGAAGACACCACGCGATGGTGAACTGCGCCGGGACGCAGAGGAAATCGTTGCCGCCGAAGGCCGCTGGCGCGTCGTCGGGCCAGGCAGGCCCCCGACGAGGGCACCGCGCAAATATCGGTACGTGGACGAGCTCGTGCGCCTGCAGTTCGATCTACTCAAGATGCAGGAGTGGGTGCGCCTGCAGGGCCTCAAGGTCTGCGTCCTGTTCGAGGGCCGCGACGCGGCCGGCAAGGGCGGCGTCATCAAGCGCATCACCGAGTCACTGAACCCGCGCGTCTGTCGCGTGGTGGCACTCGCGACGCCCACCGAGTACGAACGCACGCAGTGGTACTTCCAGCGCTACGTCGAGCACCTGCCCTCAGCCGGCGAGATCGTGCTCTTCGATCGCAGCTGGTACAACCGCGCCGGGGTGGAGCGCGTCATGGGCTTCTGCAGCGACGCGGAGTACCAGGAGTTCCTGCGTGCCTGCCCCCTGTTCGAGGAGATGCTGGTTCGCTCCGGCATCTATCTCATTAAGTACTGGTTCTCCGTCAACGACGAGGAACAGGAGGCCCGCTTCAGCGAGCGCATGAAGAACCCCATCAAGCGCTGGAAGCTGAGCGCGATGGACATCGAGGCCCGCAAGTACTGGGTCGAGTACTCCCGCGCCAAGGACGTGATGCTCGAGCACACGGACCGCGAGACAACTCCTTGGTACATCGTCGACGCCGACAACAAGAAGCGC
>JALHTE010000104.1 GCA_022865595.1 Steroidobacteraceae bacterium
ACGGCAGACGGCCTTCCAAGTCACGTTCCTGACTCACCAGGCCTGGCTGATGGCGGACGCGATCTGCCGGACCCTGTACCGTCTCTTCGTCAGTCACCGCGACCTGCTCGAATGGGTGACCGCAGCGCAGGCGTCGCTGAGCGACAGGCCGGACGTCGCGGGTTTCTACCGCAGGATGGGAGGCGGCGTCGCCGCGACAGTCGTTGCCGCGCTCGGCGTGCACTTCGCCGGAAGCGACGCGGCCTGGGTCGCGGTCCCGTTCGTGCTGCTCTGGATCGCCTCGCCCGCCATCGCGCACTGGATCAGTCGCGCCCCGAGCGCGCAGAAGGAGTTCCCGGTCGGCGTTGCGGATGCGCAAGCGCTTCGCCTCATAGCGCGCCGCACCTGGCGCTACTTCGAGACCTTCGTCACGACCGCAGATAACCAGCTGCCGCCAGACAACTTCCAGGAGGATCCGAACCCGGTCCTGGCGCGCCGAACCTCACCCACGAATATTGGCCTGTACCTGCTCGCCGCCGTCAGCTCACGCGACCTGGGCTGGGCCGGGACGATCGAAACCGTGGGGCGACTGGAGGAAACCTTCCTGGTCCTCGACCGGCTGCAGCGGTTCCGCGGCCATTTCTACAACTGGTACGACACCGGCGACCTCCGGCCGCTCGAGCCGCGCTATGTATCCACGGTCGACAGCGGCAACCTCGCTGCGCACCTGGTCACCGTGGCAAATGCCGCCCGCGAGTGGATGACCCAACCCGTGGCGCAGCGGATCGCCACAGTTGGCACCCGCGACTCGTTGCTGCTGCTGCGCGATGCGATGCGAGCCCTTCCGGCCGGGCCATCCAGCCAGCA
Source organism: Steroidobacteraceae bacterium (assembly GCA_022865595.1). GTDB lineage: Bacteria > Pseudomonadota > Gammaproteobacteria > Steroidobacterales > Steroidobacteraceae > RPQJ01. The sequence continues at coordinate 847 of JALHTE010000104.1, forward strand.
TGTCGACTGGCCCGGATTCGAGGAACGGATCGAGGCGATCGATGCCGGCTTGCGAAGCATCGACGAATCCGATGTCGACCTCGCGGACAAGCTGCAGGACCTCGCGGATCACGCCGTCGCACTCGTGGCGATCATCCGGCCCATCGCTCTCGAAGGCTCGGATGACGCCTGCGGCGACCTGCTCTTCTGGTCGGAGGCAACGCTCCGCTCCATCCAGGGCTGGCGCCGCGACGTCACGCAGACGCCAAGCGCAGCACGAGTCCTGGCGCAGCGGCTTGCAGCGCTGGAGACCACCGCGAGACACCTCGCCGCCGCGATGCAATTCGACTTCCTCGTCGACCCGCAGCGCAGGCTGCTTTCGATCGGGTACCGCGCCGGCGACGGCACGCTGGACCCGAGCTGCTACGACCTGCTCGCGTCCGAGGCGCGGCTGGCGAGTTTCTTCGCCATCGCCAAGGGCGATGTCGCCACGAGGCACTGGTTCCGACTGGGCCGGCCGGTCACGGCCATCCGGCACGGCGCGGCTTTGATCTCGTGGTCCGGGTCCATGTTCGAGTACCTGATGCCGTCGCTGGTGATGCGCGAACCCGCCGGTGGCCTACTCGCGCTGACCAACCACCTGGTCGTGCAACGCCAGGTCGACTACGGCGACACGCTCGGCATCCCCTGGGGAATCTCAGAGTCCGCCTACAACGCGCGCGACCTGGAACTCACCTACCAGTATTCCAATTTCGGCGTGCCAGGCCTGGGACTCAAGCGAGGCCTGAGTGAGAACGCCGTCGTGGCGCCATACGCGACGGCCCTGGCGGCAATGGTCGATCCGGCGCGAGCCGCCGCCAATTTCGCGCGACTCACGACCGTCGGGGCGCTCGGGCGCTACGGCTACTACGAGGCGCTCGACTACACGCGAAGTCGTCTGCCTGACAGGGCCGAGTTCGCCATCGTGCGGGCGTACATGGCCCACCACCAGGGCATGACCGTGGTCGCCATCGCCAACGTGCTGCTGGGCGGGATCATGCGCGATCGCTTCCACGCGGAACCGCAGGTGCAGGCGACCGAGTTGCTGCTGCAGGAACGCACTCCGCGCGACGTCTCCGTGGCGCACCCGCGGGCGGAGGAAGTGCAGACGGCGGCGCGAATCGGCGACGTGCCGTTCCCGAAGGTGCGCCGGCTGTATTCCGCGATCGACGCGACGCCGCAGGCCCACCTGCTCTCCAACGGTCGCTATTCCGTAATGCTGACAGCCGCGGGATCCGGGTACAGCCGCTGGCGCGGCCTCGGCATCACTCGCTGGCGCGAGGATACTTCCCGCGACGACTCGGGCAGCTACCTGTTCCTGCGCGACGTGGAGAGCGGCCGCGTCTGGTCGGCCGGTTACCAGCCGTGCGGCACCGAGCCCGACCGCTACGTGGCATGTTTCTCCGAGGACCGCGCCGAGATTGCGCGCACCGAGCAGGGAATCGCGACACTGCTCGAAGTCGTCGTGTCGCCCGAGGACGACGCCGAGGTGCGCCGCCTCTCGATCACGAACAGTGGCAATCGTGTGCGGGACATCGAGGTGACCTCCTATTGCGAACTCGTACTGGCGCCGCCTGCCGCGGATGCCGCGCACCAGGCATTCTCGAAGCTCTTCGTTCAGACGGAGTTCGTGGCCAGGCTCGGCGCAATCCTGGCCATGCGCCGTCCGCGTTCGCCCGACGAGCCGCGTGTCTGGGCGGGTCACCAGGCGGTCATCGAAGGGGAGCTGCTCGGTCCGGTCGAGATCGAGACCGACCGGGCGCGGTTCCTCGGCCGTGGACGCGAGATCCGCGACGCACTCGCGCTCGCGGACGACCGGCGCCTGTCGAACACGGTCGGCACCGTTCTCGACCCCGTCTTTGCCCTGCGCTACCGGTTGCGCGTGCCGGCCGGCGCAACGGCCCGCATTGCCTTCTGGACCGTCGCCGCGCCCACCCGCCAACAGGTGCTCGACCTGCTGGACAAGCACCAGGACGCCAATGCCTTCGTGCGCGCGAGCACGCTCGCCTGGACTCAGGCGCAGGTCCAGCTCCGGCACCTCGGCATCGCCTCGTCCGAGGCCGGCCTGTTCCATCGCCTGGCAGGGCACGTGCTGTTCGCCGACGCCACGCTGCGGCCGTCGTCGGCCGCAATCCGACGCGGCAGCTGCGGCCCGGCGGCACTCTGGAGCCAGGGAATTTCCGGTGACCTCCCCATCGTATTGCTGCGGATCGACGACATCGACGACCTCGCTATCGCGCGCCAGCTGCTGCAGGCGCACGAGTACTGGCGGATGAAGCAGCTCGCCGTCGACCTGGTGATCCTCAACGAACGAGCCTCGTCGTACATCCAGGACCTGCAGGTCGCCCTGGAGACGCTGCATCGCACCAGCCGGTCCCGTGGTCAGGTCGCGGCGGACGACGCGCGCGGTTCGGTGTTCATCCTGCGCACCGACCTCATCCCGGCCGCGACGCGCGCGGCGCTCTCCTCGGTGGCCCGCGTCGTGCTCGCCGCGCAGCGGGGCAGCCTGGAGGAGCAGCTCGATCGTGCACGCACGCCGCTTGTGCAGGCCAGCGCGCGCGCGCCGCGCCGGACCCCGGCCGTCGAGTACCTGCCGGCCGGGCCTGCGCCGGGTGAACTCGAGTTCTTCAACGGCCTCGGGGGATTTACGGCGCACGGCACCGAGTACGTGACGCTGCTCGCACCCGGGCAATCGACCCCCGCGCCGTGGATCAACGTCGTCGCGAACCCGGCGTTCGGGTTCCAGGTTGCCGCCGAAGGCAGCGGATACACCTGGGCGTTGAACAGTCGAGAGAACCAGCTCACGCCCTGGTCGAACGATCCCGTCACGGATCGTCCGGGCGAGGCGATCTACCTGCGCGACGAGGACACGGGCGAGGTGTGGGGACCAACGGCGGCCCCGATCCACGACCGGGCCGCGTTCTACTCGGCGCGACATGGCCAGGGATACAGCCGGTTCGAGCACGAATCGCGCGGCATCGCGCTCGACCTGCTGATGTATGTGCCGCTCGAGGACCCCATCAAGATCTCGCGCCTGACGATTCGCAACACCTCCACACGCACGCGCCGGCTCTCGGTCACCGCGTACGCGGAATGGGTCCTTGGCTCGTCGCGCGCCGACACTGCACCTTTCATCAATACGGAGATGGATGTCCGGACGGGCGCGATGTTCGCGCAGAATGCCTGCAGCGCCGGATTCGGAACGCGAGTGGCCTTCGCGGACCTGGCCGGCTGCCAGACGCAGTGGACCGGGAACCGGCGCGAATTCCTCGGTCGGCACGGGACGCTCGCGGAACCGGCAGCGATGCTCGGCAAGGTCGCTCTTTCGCAGCAGGTAGGTGCCGGCCTCGACCCGTGCGGCGCACTGCGTGCGCCGATACGGCTGGCCCCCGGCGAGACCGTGGAGGTCGTCTTCCTGCTCGGGCAGGCGGCCGACACCGCCGGCGCGCAGGCACTGCTCGAGCACTATCGTGCTGCGGACCTCGGCGCGGTCTTCCGCGAGGTGGTCGCGTACTGGGACAGGATGCTCGGCACCGTGCAGGTGAAGACTCCGGTCCGCTCGATGGACGTGATGCTGAACCGATGGATGCTCTACCAGACGCTTGCCTGCCGCATGTGGGCGCGATCGGCGTTCTACCAGGCCAGTGGCGCGTACGGATTCCGCGATCAGCTCCAGGATGCAATGGCGCTCGGAATCTCGCAGCCCGCGGTCGCACGCGAGCACCTGCTACGCGCCGCCGGCCGGCAGTTCACCGAAGGCGACGTGCAGCACTGGTGGCTTCCGGCTGCGGGCCAGGGCGTTCGCACGCGAATCTCCGACGATCGCGTCTGGCTCGCGCATGCGGTGCGCAACTACGTCGCGACCACCGGCGACGTCGCGGTGCTCGACGAAATCGTCCCGTTCATCGAAGGCCAGGCACTGCGGCCCGGCGAACATGACTCCTTCTTCCAGCCCTCGATCGCCGATGAGTCGGCTCCCCTCTACGAGCACTGCGCACGCGCACTGGACCATAGCCTGGCCGTCGGCGCACATGGACTGCCCCTGATCGGAACGGGCGACTGGAACGACGGCATGAATCGAGTGGGCGAGGCCGGGCGCGGCGAGAGCACATGGCTCGGCTGGTTCCTGTACGCGACGCTCGATACCTTCGCGCCGCTGGCGCAGGCGCGCGGGGAGGAATCCCGTGCCGCTCGCTGGCTGGCACACGCCGCGGCTCTGGGCGAGTCACTCGACAGCCAGGCCTGGGACGGCAGCTGGTATCGCCGTGGCTACTTCGATGATGGGACCCCGCTGGGATCCGCGTCGAGCGACGAATGCCAGATCGATTCCATCGCGCAGTCCTGGAGCGTCATCTCCGGGGCTGCAGATCCGGAACGGGCGGCCGAGGCAATGGCGGCGGCGGACCGGCTGCTGATCTGGCGCGACGCGGGCCTCGCGCTGCTGTTCGCCCCACCCTTCGACCGGTCGACACCCGACCCCGGCTACGTGA
>JALHTE010000105.1 GCA_022865595.1 Steroidobacteraceae bacterium
CGTGCTGCAACCCTACGGCGTGCCGGCAATGCGCAAGGACTTCCTGGTGGATCCCTACCAGGTGCTCGAGGCGCGTGCTTACGGGGCTTCGGGTGTGCTGTTGATAGTGCGCATGGTGCCTCGGGAACGCCTGGTCGCGATGATGGACTGCGCCGCAGAGCTTGGTATGTTCGTGCTGCTCGAGGCATTCAGCGCCGGCGACCTCCATGCCGCAAACGAAGTGGCGCTCGAGCGCAGGGGTCGCGAAGAGCAGGTGCTGATGGGCTTGAACTGCCGCGACCTCGAGACGCTCGCGATCGACTTCGGACGTTTTGCGGAGTTGCGCGACAGGATGCCGCCCGACTGGCCCTGCGTGGCCGAGAGCGGCGTGCTGGTACCAGAGGACGCTGCCCGCGTTGCATCGCTCGGATACCGGCTCGCGCTGGTGGGTACCAGCCTGATGAAGCGCGGTGATCCGAAGCAGGCGGTCCGCGAACTGCTCTCGGCCGGCCGCGCGGCCAGTCGCTGAGGTGCCTGTGAAGCGACTATGGATCAAGATCTGTGGGCTGACGTCTGGCGCGGCCATAGAGGCAGCGGCAGCCGCCGGCGCGGATGCGGTGGGATTTGTGTTCCACGCTGAGTCACCGCGCAACCTGTCCATCGATGAGGCACGCGCACTTCAGGATGCGGTGCCGCCAGGTGTCGAGCGAGTCGCGGTGTTCCTGTACCCTTTGCAGGCGCTGGTCGAAGCGGTCATCGACGCGATCCGGCCGGACCGCATCCAGACGGACGCCGGCGACCTTGCCTTGTTGCGGTTTCCGTCCGGGCAGCTCGTGCTGCCGGTGGTGCGCGGCGGTGCGAGACTGCCGCAGCCGTTGCCGTCACGACTGCTGCTCGAAGGAGCGCGCAGCGGCGCGGGCGAAAGGGCGGACTGGTCGCATGCAGCCATGGTCGCGCGACGCACGCAGCTGGTACTGGCGGGTGGACTCGATGCGTCGAACGTCGCGGATGCGGTGCGAGTGGTCCGGCCATTCGGCGTCGACGTGAGTTCGGGCGTCGAATCGGCCCGCGGCGTGAAGGACCTGGGCAGGATTCGTGAATTCATCGGGGCCGCCCGCAAGGCGGACCAGGCCCCGGTCGTCGAGGAGAGTCGCTGATGAGAATCGAGTCATTTAAGGTGGACCGTGAGGCACTGCTCGCGCAGACGCTCGCGGGTGCGTTTCCGGACCAGCGGGGGCGCTTCGGCCCGTTCGGCGGACGCTACGTTCCCGAGACGCTGGTGCCGGCGCTCGACCGCCTGCAGGAAGGCGTGAGCAGCATCCTTCCCGACCCGGCGTTCCGAGCCGAACTCGAGTCCGAGCTGCGCACCTGGGTCGGTCGCCCGACGCCGCTCACCTTTGCGCGCGAGCTGTCGCGCCGCTGGGGCGCGGAAGTGTGGCTCAAGCGCGAGGACCTCGCGCACACCGGCGCGCACAAGATCAACAACGCCATCGGCCAGGCGCTGCTCGCGAAGCGGCTCGGCGCGAAGCGCATCGTCGCGGAGACGGGAGCAGGTCAGCACGGCGTTGCATCCGCCGCCGCCTGCGCGCGCCTGGGGCTGCCCTGCGTCGTGTACATGGGCGCCGTGGACATGGAACGGCAGGCGCCGAATGTCGGGCGCATGAAGCTGCTGGGCGCGCAGGTCGTGCCGGTCACCGGCGGCGACCAGACCCTGCGCGCGGCGATCGACGAGGCACTGCGCGACTGGGTGTCCGATCCGGACGGCACGTACTACCTGCTGGGCTCGGCTGTCGGGCCACACCCGTATCCGTACATGGTGCGCGAGTTCCAGTCGGTGATCGGCGTGGAGGCGCGAGCGCAGATGCTCGAGCAGGCAGGCGCGCTGCCTGATGTCACGGTCGCCTGCGTGGGTGGCGGCTCGAACGCGATCGGCCTGTTTCATCCGTTCGTCCGCGACCTCGGCGTAAAGCTGCTGGGCTTCGAGGCCGGCGGCACCGGCACCGGGCTTGGACAGAATGCTGCGTCGCTGGCCTATGGCCGGCCAGGCGTGCTGCAGGGCTGCTACTCGCTGCTGCTGCAGGACGAACACGGGCAGGTGCAGGAAACGCATTCGGTGTCCGCTGGGCTCGACTACCCGGGCGTCGGGCCCGAGCACGCGCTGCTCGCGACGATCGGCCGCGTGAGCTACGAGGCCGCGGAGGACGGTGAGTCGCTCGAGGCGCTGGCCGAGTGCTGCGAGGCGGAGGGCATCCTGCCCGCGATCGAGAGCGCGCACGCGTTCGCGGGTGCAAAGAGACATGCGAAGGCGAATCCCGGCAGCCGCATCCTGATCGGCCTTTCGGGGCGCGGCGACAAGGACATGCCGACGCTGCAGCGAACTCTGCTCAAGGGAGTCCTGTGATGAGCAAGCCCCGTGACACGATCAGTGCCGCGATCCGCGCCAGGGCGGCCTCCGGCAGTCCGGCCATCGTCGGCTTCATGACCGGCGGATTTCCCGATCGCGCCGGATTCAGGAAAAACCTCGCTGCGATCGGCGCGGCCGCTGACGTGGTGGAGATCGGCGTGCCGTTCTCGGATCCCATGGCCGACGGGATGACGATCCAGCGCGCCAGCCAGGTCGCGCTGCAGGGCGGGTTTACCCTGCCGTGGTTGCTGGAGGAACTGCGCTCGATGCAGCCGCGCCCAACGGCGCCGCTGCTGCTGATGAGCTACCTGAACCCGCTGCTGGCCTATGGGCTGGAGCGCTTGCCAGAGGCGGCAGCGTCCTCGGGGGTCGCCGGTTTCATCATTCCCGACCTGCCGTACGAGGAGAGCGCGGAAATCCGTGCTGCGCTCGACCGCACCGGGCTGGCACTGGTGCAGATGGTCACGCCGGTGACCCCGGCCGCGAGGCTCGCGATGCTGTGCGAGGCGAGCCAGGGCTTCGTATACGCGGTCACCATGACCGGCACGACGGGCAAGAGCGTCGCGGTGCCGGACGAAGTGCTCGGATACATGGACCGCGTGCGCGCCGTGTCCCCGCTGCCGGTCTGCGCCGGGTTCGGCATCCGCAGCCGCGAACAGGTGGCCCGGATGACAGGGCACGTGGACGGCGTGGTGGTGGGCTCGGCGCTGGTGGAGGTGCTCGAGCGCGGCGAGGATCCGGCGGCTTTCATCCAAGCGCTCAGGCCTTGACCGCGATCGCCGTCTTCTGCGGATCCTCACACGGCGCAGATCCGGCGTTCGAGGCGGCTGCGCGCGCGGTTGGACTCGAGATCGCCCGACGCGGATGGACGCTGGTCTACGGCGGCGGAAGCGTCGGCCTGATGGGCGTGCTGGCGGATGCGGCGCTCTCCGCCGGGGGACGCGTCGTCGGGGTGATTCCGCGCTTCCTGTACGAGTGGGAAGTCGGGCACGACGGCCTCACCGAACTCGAGATCGTCGGTACGCTGACGGAACGCAAGGTCCGGATGGGAGCGATCGCGAATGCCTTCCTGACGCTGCCCGGCGGAATCGGCACGCTGGACGAACTCTTCGAGGCGCTCAGCTGGTCGCAGCTCGGGCTCGACCCGAAGCCGAACGGGCTGCTGAACGTAAATGGGTATTACGACGACCTGGTGGCTTACCTGGATCGTGCCGTCACTTCCGGCTTCGTGAAGCCCCAGCACCGCGCGCTGCTCAGGGTCGGTATCGACCACTCGGCACTGCTCGACGAACTGATGTAGGGGACATTCCCCTATTTTTCCGCCCTGTCGAAAGCGGGCGCCAGGCACCTGATCGCGAAAAATAGGGGAATGTCCCCTATGCTTAGGTGCCTGGCACCTATTTTTCAGGCGGCGGCGACAGTGGCCTTCAGGCGATCGATGACCAGCGTCCGCATGTTCTGCAGCGGGTTCTTTTCCCAGGTGAAGCACG
>JALHTE010000106.1 GCA_022865595.1 Steroidobacteraceae bacterium
GCCCTCGGAGCCCATCACCTCGACGCCGTCGTAGCCGGCTTCGCGCGCCAGCGCGGCGCAGCGGACGAATGCGCGGATCTGCCGCTCGATGCCGCGTGCCGTGAGCGCCCGCGGTGTGAACGGCGTGATCGGCGACTTGATTCGTGAGGCCGAGACCGCAAGCGGGTGGTACCCGTAGCGCCCGGTGTGGAGGATCTGCAGCGCGATGTGGCCGCCCTCGGCGTGCACGGCATCGGTGATCGGCCGGTGCCTGGCGGCCGCGGCATGCGTCGTGAGCCGTCCGCCGAACGGTGACGTCCAGCCTTCGATGTTGGGAGCGAATCCTCCGGTCACGATCAGCCCGACACCGCCGCGGGCCCGCTCGGTGAAATATGCTGTCAAGCGGTGGAAGTGCCTTGCGTGGTCCTCGAGGCCCGTGTGCATCGAGCCCATCAGCACGCGGTTGCGCAGCTTCGTGAATCCGAGGTCGAGCGGAGCGAGGAGGTGAGGGTAGTTCTCGGTCAAGCTGAATCCGTCCAATTCAGGCTGGGCGAAGCCGGGTCAGAGCAGGACCCTGCCCAGCCAGTAGCCTGCCGCCGCCATTGCTGCGGCGGCAGGAATGGTGATCAGCCAGGCGATCACGATGTTGCCGGCAAGGCCCCAGCGCACCGCTTTTGTCCGATGCGCGGAACCCACACCGACGATGGCGCCGGCAATGGTGTGCGTGGTCGAGACCGGAATGCCCAGGCCGGAGGCCATGAACAACGTGATCGCGCCGCCGGTCTCGGCAGCGAAACCACCGACCGGGCGCAGCTTGGTGATCTTCTGGCCCATGGTCTTGACGATTCGCCAGCCGCCGAACATCGTCCCGAGCGCCATCGCGACGTAGCAGCCCACGATCACCCAGTAGGGAGGCATCGATGAGTCCTGTGCCGTCACGCCCGACGCGATCAGCAGCAGCCAGATGATGCCCATGGTCTTCTGCGCGTCGTTGCTGCCATGCCCGATGCTGTAGAGCGCCGAGGATGCCAGCTGGAGGCGCCGGAACCACCGGTCCACCCTGCGCGGGGCAGCCCGGAGGCAGATCCACGAGACGAGGATCATCAGCAGGGCGCCGAGCGCCATGCCGAGCAGCGGGGCCACGAAGATGAACGCGCTGGTCTTGATGATGCCCGGCGCGAGCAGTGGCCCGGTGCCTGCTTTCGCAATCATCGCGCCGATCATGCCGCCGATCAGCGCGTGCGAGGAACTCGACGGGATTCCGTAGTACCAGGTGATCACGTTCCAAGAGATTGCGCCCATCAGCGCACCGAAGATCACGTAGTGGTCCACGACCGACGGGTCGACGATGCCCTTGCCGACCGTTGCAGCAACTTTGAGGTGGAAGATGAATATCGCCACGAAATTGAAGAACGCGGCCCACACCACCGCCTGGTACGGGCGCAACACACCGGTCGAGACCACCGTGGCGATGGAGTTCGCCGCGTCGTGGAAGCCGTTCATGAAGTCGAATGCGAATGCCAGCGCGACCAGCACCCCAAGCGTCATGAGCGGAATCTGCAGCTCCATGCTCAGGCGTTCTCGACCACGACGGCCTCGATGATGTTGGCCACGTCCTGGCACTTGTCGATGGCGTTTTCCAGGTATTCGTAGACGTTCTTGTGCTTGATGAGTTGCCGCACGTCCTGCTCCTCCCGGAACAGTGTCGAGATGCCCTGGCGCATTACTGCGTCGGCTTCGCTCTCGAGCCCGTCGATCTCATGCGCCAGCGCCAGCGCCCGCGGCGCGTTGTCCATCGAGTTGAGCAGCGCGACTGCGGCGCGCACCTTCTCGCAGCAGGACGCGAGCAGCTGCGCCATGCGCAGTGAATCGGGCGGCAGGACCTGGATGTCGAACAGGTGCATGGATTCCGCGGCGTCCTGGATCAGGTCCAGGATGTCGTCCATCCCCGAGATCAGCCGGTGGATCTCGTTGCGGTCGAACGGCGTGATGAACGTCGAATGCAGGAGCGAGACCGTTTCGAAAGTCACCTTGTCCGCCGCGCGCTCGACCTCGCCGATGCGCTGGATCAGGGCTGCCCTGCGCTCCAGGTCGGCGTACTCGCGAACCAGCTCCAGCATGGCATTGCCGCCCTGGACGATCAGCTCGGCGTGCTTGTTGAAAAGTGCAAAGAACCGCGCTTCGCGCGGCATCAGGGCGGAAAGGAATCGCATTGCGGCGTCCGTTCGAATCGTTGTGCGGCCGAGTATCGGCGATCCGGGCGGATCATGGTAGCGTGGACTGCCGCGCCCCCGGGTCAGGGAGGCAGGACGGCAGCAGATGGCACGCACTAAAGACGTTATTAGCATCCGTGGCGCGCGGCAGAACAACCTGCGCTCACTCGACCTGGACATCCCGCTCGGCGAACTCGTCGTGGTGACGGGCGTGTCCGGTTCGGGCAAGTCGTCGCTGGTGTTCGACACCGTGTATGCCGAAGGCCAGCGCCGCTACGTGGAGACCTTCTCGCCGTACGCGCGCCAGTTCCTGGACCGCATGGACCGTCCGCTGGTGGATCGAGTCGATGGCATCCCCGCGGCCATTGCCATCGACCAGTCGAACCCGGTGCGGACCTCGCGCTCGACCGTCGGCACGATGACCGAGCTCAACGACCACCTGAAGCTGCTGTATGCGCGCGCGGCGCGACTCCACTGCCGGGGCTGCGGCCGGCCCGTGCATCGCGACACACCGCAGAGCGTGGTCCACGATCTCGAGACGCGTGCATTCGGGCCGGATGACCCGCGCCTGCTGGTGAGCTTCCCGGTCAAGGTGCCGGATAACTTCGATGAGGGCGAGGTCCTGAAACTGCTCGAGCAGCAGGGCTACACGCGCATCCATTCGCGCGAGGGCCGCATCCTCGAGGTCGTGCAGGACCGGTTCCGCGCGGCGACCGCCGGGCGCAGTCGCATGCTCGAAGCAGTCGAGGCGGCGATGCGGGTCGGCCGCGGGCGAGTCGCGGTGCGTGTGGAGGGGCATGGGGACGAAATAGGGGACATTCCCCTATCAGATGAAAATGGGGACAGTCCCCAAGGGGGACAGTCCCCTGTTTGCCGCTACTCGACGGACCTGCACTGTGCCGACTGCGACATTCATTACCGTGAGCCGACGCCGAGCCTGTTCTCGTTCAATTCGCCGCTCGGTGCCTGCGAGACCTGCCGCGGCTTCGGCCGGGTGATCGGCGTGGACTGGGGCCTCGTGGTGCCCGACGAGAGTCGCACGCTGCGCGGCGGCGCCGTGAAGCCCTGGCAGACGCAGTCGTACAAGGAGTGCCAGGATGACCTGGTGCGGTTCGCGCGCAAGCGCGGCGTGCCGCTCGACACTCCGTGGCGCGAACTTTCCGAGCAGCACCGGCGCTGGGTAATCGACGGCGAGGGACCGTGGGAGAAGAAGGTCTGGTACGGGGCGCGGCGATTCTTCGCCTGGCTCGAGGGCCGGAGCTACAAGATGCATATCCGTGTGCTGCTGTCGAAGTACCGCAGCTATACGCCATGCCCGGATTGCGGTGGCGCGCGGCTCAAGCCAGAGGCGTTGCTGTGGCGGCTCGGGAGTACATCGGGTACGGCGCCCGGGCCCGGCATCCACGACCTGATGCTGTTGCCGGTCGAGCGCGTGCGCGATTTCTTCGCTGCACTCGTGCTGCCGGCCCCGCTGGACGACGCCACCGACCTGCTGCTGGGCGAGATCCGCTCGCGACTCGAATTCCTGGTGCGCGTCGGCCTCGGCTACCTGGCGCTCGATCGCCAGTCGCGCACGCTGTCGGGCGGCGAAGTGCAGCGCATCAACCTGACCACGGCACTCGGCACTTCGCTGGTCAACACCCTGTTCGTGCTGGACGAGCCGTCCATCGGCCTGCATCCGCGCGACATGGGCAGGGTCGTGGAGGTGATGCAGCGTCTGCGCGACAACGGCAATTCGCTGCTGGTCGTCGAGCACGACCCGCAGATCATGCTCGCCGCGGACCGTGTGATCGACATGGGACCCGGACCAGGCGAACGCGGCGGCGGCATCGTCTTCAACGGCACGCCGGGCGAGTTGATGCGTCGCTCCGACACGCTGACGGCCGAATACCTGTCAGGGCGCAAGGACGCCTCGGTCGCGTCGGGCCGCAGGGGGCCGCCGCGCGAGGGCGATGCGAGTCTGCTGCTGACCGGAGCAAGCGAGCACAACCTGCGCGACCTCGACGTCGAGATCCCGCTTGGGCGCCTGGTGTGCGTCACGGGCGTGTCCGGGTCGGGAAAGTCCACTCTCGTGCAGGACGTGCTGTTGCCGGCGCTGCTGCGCGCGAAGAGCCGGCCGACCGAGGCACCGGGTGCGCATCGCTCGCTCAGTGGAGCCGAATACGTGGATGAAGTAGTGATGGTGGACCAGGCCGCCATCGGCCGCACCACGCGCTCCAATCCGGCCAGCTACGTCGGCGCCTTTGACGCGATCCGCAAGCGGTTCACCGCTGAGCCGGTCGCGATCGAGCGTGGCTACACACCCGGCACATTCAGCTTCAATTCGGGAACCGGTCGTTGCCCGACGTGCTCGGGCAGCGGATTCGAGCACGTGGAGATGCAGTTCCTCTCGGACGTCTACCTGCGCTGCCCGGACTGCAACGGGCGCCGGTATCGCGCGGAGACGCTCGAGGTGAAGCTGTCGCACGGCGACGGTCCGGCACGCAGCATCGCCGACGTGCTCGACATGACCGTTTCCGAGGCTCTGGTTTTCTTCGACGGTGATCGCGAGATCGCGGCTGCGCTCGAGCCGCTGGTCGCGGTCGGCCTCGACTACCTGAAGCTCGGCCAGCCCGTGCCGACGCTGTCGGGTGGCGAGGCGCAGCGGCTGAAGCTCGCCGGCCACCTGGCCGGGACAGGGGACATTCTCCTTTCTGCAGAGGAGCGCGGCGGCGGCGCCGGCAAGAAAACCGGTGCCAGGCACCGAATTAAGAGTGCCGGCAAGGCCGCGGCAAAATCCGCCGGGAAGCGGGCGAAAGCAGAAAGTCCCCCTCCCGGCGGTTCACTGTTCCTGTTCGACGAGCCGACAACGGGCCTGCATTTCGACGACGTCGCGAAGCTGCTCGGTGCATTCCGCCGCCTGCTCGACGCCGGGCATTCGCTGGTGGTGATCGAACACAACCTCGACGTGATCCGGGCGTCCGACTGGATCATCGACCTGGGCCCGGAGGGCGGCGAGGGCGGCGGAGCGCTGATTGCAGCGGGAACTCCGGGGGATATCGCCGGGGTCGAGGGCTCGCACACCGGGCACGCGCTGCGCGAGTTCGATGCCGAGCGGAAACGAGTGCAGCGATCGGGCCCGGCGGCGGCGCGGATAGCGCGACCGAAGCCCGCGATTGCGGATGCGGCACGCGACTCGATCGTCGTGCACCGGGCCCGCGAGCACAACCTGCGCGATGTCGATGTTGCGATCCCGCGCGCCGGGATGACCGTCGTCACCGGTGTGTCGGGTTCAGGCAAGTCCACGCTCGCGTTCGACATCGTTTTTGCGGAGGGACAGCGCCGTTACCTGGAGTCGCTTAACGCGTATGCGCGCCAGTTCGTGCAACCTGCCGGCCGGCCGGACGTGGATGCGATATTCGGTATCCCGCCGACGGTCGCAATCGAGCAACGCACCAGCCGCGGAGGCCGCAAGAGCACGGTGGGCACGCTGACCGAGGTGCACCACTTCCTGCGACTGCTGTACGCCAAGCTCGGCACGCAGCACTGCCCGGACTGCGACCTGCCGATCGAGCCCCAGAGCATCGATTCGATCGTGGCGATGCTGGCCAGCAAGTCGCGCGGCCGGACAATCGGGCTGCTGGCGCCGCTGGTAGTAGCACGCAAGGGCTACTACACGGACCTCGCGCGCTGGGCCGCCGCCCGCGGGCACGATCGCCTGCGGGTGGACGGGGAATACCTGTCCACTGCTGCGTGGCCGAGACTGGAGCGGTTCCGCGAGCACACGATCGAACTGCCGCTGGGCGAGATCGTGGTAAGCGCGAAAAGTGAACCCAGGCTTAGAGAGCTGCTCGGCCGCGCCCTCGATCTCGGCAAGGGAGTGGTTCACGTGCTCGAGGGTCGCCGTGTGCGCGTACTCTCGACCCGTCGTGCCTGTCCCGGCTGCAGCCGAAGCTTTGCGGAGCCGGACCCGAGGCTCTTTTCGTACAACTCGAAGCACGGCTGGTGCACGGCGTGCTTCGGCACCGGCCTTGCGATCAAGGGCTTCGACGCCGAGCAGAGTGGCGAGGAGCGCTCGTGGAACGACTGGTTCGGGGACGACGCGAAACCCTGCGCAGGATGTTCGGGCCACAGGCTCAATCCGGAGGCGTTGGCAGTCCGATTCCGCGACCGCTCCATCGCGGAGGTGTCGGCACTGCCGGTTGATGTAGCAGCAGCATTCTTTTCGCAGCTCGATCTGTCGGTGCGCGAGCGTGGCATCGCGCGCGACCTGCTCGCCGAAATCAGCTCGCGACTCAGCTTCATGCACGACGTGGGGCTGGGCTACATCTCGCTGGAACGTGCGGCGCCCACGCTGTCGGGCGGCGAGGCGCAGCGGATCCGGCTCGCGGCACAGCTGGGCTCGAACCTGCGCGGCGTCTGTTACGTGCTCGACGAGCCGACGATCGGCCTGCACCCGCGCGACAATGACGTGCTGCTCGACACGCTGCAGCGGCTGGGTCGGAACGGCAACACGCTGCTGGTGGTCGAGCACGACGAGGACACGATCCGACGCGCCGACCACGTGATCGACCTCGGGCCGGGCGCGGGCAGCCGCGGCGGCCGGGTCGTCGGGCAAGGCACGATCGCGGATCTCGTTGCGGCGCCTGAATCGCTGACCGGGAAATTCCTGGCATCGCCGCTCCCACACCCGCTTGCGCCGCGCAGGCCTGTGAAACCCGCGGATCCGTCGCTCTTGATCCGTGGAGCATCACTGCACAACCTGCGCCGGGCGAATGTGCGCGTGCCACTTGGGCGCCTCACGGTCGTGACAGGCGTGTCCGGTTCTGGCAAATCCACCCTGGCACGCGAAGTTCTCTACGAGAACCTCCGTAAGCGCACCAGCGGCGGGCGCCGCCGCGCGCGGCAACCGGACTGGGTCGGTTGCAGCGACATGATCGGGAGCGAGCTGGTTACCCGCGTGCTCGAAGTGGACCAGACGCCGATCGGTCGCACCCCGCGATCCTGTCCTGCAACCTACGTCGGTTTCTGGGACCACGTGCGTCGCCTGTATGCAGGCACGACGGAGTCCCGGGTGCGCGGCTACGGACCGTCGCGCTTCTCGTTCAATGCGGCCGGTGGACGTTGTGACGCCTGCGAAGGGCAGGGCGTGCAGACCATCGAGATGAGTTTCCTGCCGGACGTGAAGGTATCGTGCGACGTCTGCGGGGGGCAGAGATTCAATGACGAGACGCTGTCGGTGACGCACCGGGGCAAGAGCATCGGCGAAGTGCTGGCGATGAGCGTAGATGACGCCGTGGATTTCTTCTCAGCCCATCGGCGCATCCACGGTGCATTGCGCCTGCTGCAGGAGGTCGGGCTCGGCTACCTGACGCTCGGCCAGCCGAGCCCGACGCTCTCCGGCGGCGAGGCGCAGCGCATCAAGCTGGTCACCGAGCTGGCGAGGCTGCGCGAGGCGGACCGAACGCTCTACGTGCTCGACGAGCCCACCGTTGGCCTGCACATGGCCGACGTCGAGAAACTGCTCGGTGTGCTGCACCGGCTGGTCGGCGCCGGCAACACCGCGGTCGTCATCGAGCACAACCTGGACGTGATCGCGGAAGCGGACTGGATCATCGACCTGGGCCCGGAGGGCGGATCGGGCGGTGGGCGCGTCGTCGTGCAGGGTCCGCCCGAGCGCGTGGCGCGTGCAGCGGCGAAGTCGCACACGGCAAGGTTTCTCGCGCCGTTTCTCGTCGAGAGGTCCAGCGACGCGCGCACCACCGGCGCGACGGCGGTTCGCCCCGGCCGCAAGCCGCCCGTTCGCGCCCGGCGCAAAGGACACTGAGTCAACGTGGGCGAAATCTCCGCGCTGATCTTCGACCTCGACGACACGCTGTGGGACGTGGGTTCAGTGATCGTGCGTGCCGAGCAGGCAATGATGCAGTTGCTGTCCGAGCGATATCCGCGGGTGCTGGAAATGCATACGCTGGAGTCCATGCGTGAGCTGCGCGCGAGGGTGGCGCTCGAGCACCCGGCGATGCGACACGATTTCACGTGGTTGCGGACACAGGCACTGCTGGTCCACGCGCGCGAGGCAGGGTACCCGGATTCGATGGCGGGTGAGGCTTTCGAGGTCTTCTACCGTGTCCGCAACGAAGTCGTGCCTTACGACGACGTGCTGCCGGCACTCGAGTGGCTGTCCGTTCGCTATCGGCTGTTTGCGGTCAGCAATGGCAACGCCGACCTGCGTGCAATCGGGCTTTCGCAGTACTTCGAGCGCAGCCTCGCGGCGCGCGAGGCCGGGATGCTGAAACCGGATCCGCGAATTTTCGCGTTGCTGCTGGATACGACCGGTGTGCGGGCGACGGAAGCCCTGCACGTCGGCGACGATCCAATGGCCGACATCGAGGGCGCGCGTCGCGCCGGCATCCGTCCCGTCTGGGTCAATCGGCGCAGCCTGCAGTGGCCCGGCGAACTTTCCCCGCCGGAGCATGCAGTAGGGTCGCTGGCAGAACTCGTGACCCTGCTCGGCGGCGAACGTTGAACTTCTGGCTCAAGGACGGCCCGCGGTGTCCGGAGTGCGCGCTGCGCCGGCGCGACCGCCTACGACGTAACTACTCGTCGTAGCTACTCATCGCCCTTTTTATCCGCCATCTTCTTGCGGAGTTCGATCCATTTCGACAGTTCCTGGAGATTTTTCTTCTTCTTCCAGGTCTGCTTGCCAAGTGCGCCGCTGTTGTACGGGTTGTACCCGGTCTTCAGGCGCTTCGGGTTCACCGCCGTCGGGTTATCCGCAGAGGCGTCCTCTTCAAGGACATCGAGCCTTGGATCAACGAGCGCGCGCACACGCTCGGCGCCGCCGAGCGTGTCGTCTGCCTGGAGCTCGGCCTTGTCGGCCCACTCCCAGGTGACATTGCCCCGGTCGTCCGTGCCGAGATGGCCCGGCCCGGTGCTGGCCTCATCCGGGATCGTGGGAGTCGTCTTGTCGCCGGGCTTTCCCGCCATGGTCTTGCTCCGCTGGCGCAGGGTTATGTCGCGAATACTACAACTTCACGCCCGGCCGGTAACGTCGGATGTGTCACGAATCCGTGCTGGGCGGCCGGGGGCCGGTTTTCGACTCAGCGGCCAGCGCGGCCCCCGCCCAGAGCAGGCCGATCAGCGTCTTTCCGTCCCGCAGGCCGTCCCCGGTCGCCGCCATTTTCAGCGCCTTCTCCAGCGTGACCCACTGGATCTCCAGCACCTCGTGCTCCTCTGGAGCCGGCTCCGCGACTTCGAGTTCCCGGGCCAGGAACACGTGGATCACCTCGGTCAGCACGCCGGGCGAACTCAGGAATTCCCCGAGCCTGTCCCATCGGCGCGCCGTGACGCCGGCCTCCTCGGCCAGTTCGCGGCGCCCGCAATCCAGCGGCGGTTCGCCGCCGTCGAGCTTGCCGGCGGGAATTTCCACGATCCAGCCACCGGCCGCATGGCGGAACTGGCGCAGCAGGCAAACGCGTCCTGCAGCGTCCAGGGCGACCACCGCGGCGCCGCCCGGGTGATGGGCGATCTCGAGTTCCGCCACACGACCATTTGGCAGCTTCACAGTCTCCAGGTTCACGGTCAGTACCCTGCCCTTGAACACGTTTCTAACCTTGTCCGGCATCCGCGCTGCGTTCCCGTGTAAAGCCCGACCCGGATCATACAAGTCCGCGCCCGGCGTAATCCGGGCTGCCGTCTGCCGCAGCGCACAGGGGTTGCGCCACCTGTGGTAATTTTCCGGGACGCATTGCGGAAATACAGTACCGGAGCAGCCAATGACCGATTCCACGATCCCAGCGATCGTCGACAGGCTTCGCCATACATTCGACAGCGGGAAGACCCGGCCGATCGAGTGGCGGGTCGCGCAACTGGGTGAAATACAGCGCGCGCTCCGTGAGCACGAGACTGATTTTGCCGAGGCGCTGCACAAGGATCTCGGCAAGAGTCGTTTCGAGGCGATGCTGGCGGAGACGGGCTGGGTGACGGCGGAGGCAAAGTACGCGATCAAGCACCTTAAGGGCTGGATGGCGCCGACCAGGGTCAGCACGCCGATGATGACGCAGCCGGGCCGCAGTTCCATCCAGCCGGAACCGAAAGGCGTCGTGCTGGTCATCGCGCCCTGGAACTACCCGCTGTCGATGGTCATGTGCCCGCTGGTAGGCGCGGTTGCCGCTGGAAACTGCGTCGTGATGAAGCCGTCGGAAATCTCGAGCCACACCTCTGCCGCGCTGGCTGCGATCCTGCCCCGGTACCTCGACCCGGACGCGTTCGCGGTCGTGGAGGGCGCGATTCCAGAGACGACCGAGCTGCTCGAGCAGCGATTCGACCACATCCTCTACACGGGCAACGAGCACGTCGGGCGCATCGTCATGACGGCGGCTGCGAAACACCTAACGCCGGTCACGCTGGAGCTGGGCGGCAAGAGCCCGTGCCTGATCGACAGGAGCGCGGATATCGAGGTCGCCGCGACGCGCGTTGCCTGGGGCAAGTTCATCAACGCCGGCCAGACCTGCGTCGCGCCAGACCACGTGCTGGTGCACCGTGAGGTCGCGCAGCAGTTCATCGACACGCTCACGCGCAAGGTGAAGGATTTCTACGGCGAGGACCCGGAACAGAGCCCGGACTACTGCCGCATCGCGAGCGAGCGCCACGCCGCGCGCTTCGCCGAACTGCTGAAGGGGCAGAAGATCCATCTCGGCGGCCGCGTGGACGTGGCCAAGCGCTACGTCGAGCCGACCATCGTGCTGGATCCGGCGCCCGATTCACCGCTGATGGCGGACGAGATTTTCGGACCGATTCTGCCGATCATCACGGTGGACGAGATGCACCACGCGATCAAGTTCGTGGCCGATCGCCCGAAGCCGCTCGCGCTGTACGTCTTCACGAAGAGCGCGGCGCTCGAGGAAGCAGTGCTGTCGAAGTTGAGTGCCGGCAGCGTCTGCATCAATGACGCGGTGATCTTCATGGCGTCGCCGGAGCTGCCGTTCGGCGGCGTCGGCAACAGCGGCATGGGGCGCTACACGGGCTGGTATGGCTTCGAGACGTTCAGCCACATGAAGCCGGTGATGAAGCGCAGTTTCCGCTTCGATGCGCCGCTGCGCTATCCGCCGTACACGGAGCGGAAGGCAAAGCTCCTGAAGATGGTGATGTAGTCGCTGGCCGGAGCCAGCGACATCCTCCTTTTCCGTAAATAGGTGCCAGGCACCGAATTAATCAATTCGGTGCCTGGCACCTATTTATCGAAGGTCAGTTGTCGACGCGGTCCACCGACGCCTGGCCGGAGATGCGCTGGCGGATCAGTGCCCAGGACATGCCGATGCCGAGGACCAGGCCGAGGATGGTGAGCGCCACCCAGGCGAGCGTTGCGCCGCTGCCGATCGTGACCCAGCCCATGCTCGCCATCCACCAGACGATCGCCACGAAGAACGCGACGAGCAGGCCGAAGCCAAGCCTGCCGAGTACTGCGCTCGCGGAACGCACGAAAAAGATCCATGCGCACAGCAATGCGATGCCGATGATTACCTTCAGCGGCCTGTTGGTCTGGAAGTCCCCGGCCAGCCAGTGAACGTAGGAATGGCCCGAAGGGTTGAAGGTGGCAAACACCAGCGCCAGCGCGAATCCCATGCGCCACAGTACGCCCGTAAAACTGAATTCCTTCATGGTCGGTGCGGCCCCGTTTGCGTTGTCGGCTGCGATCTTATAGAGGGCCGGGCCCCCGCCTGTAGCGGCGCCGGATGCCGCTGGTAGCGCAGAAGGACCCCGGGGCACGGTACTGGATATACATACAGTCGCGCACTATAGTCGTCCGCAATGATCCAGGGCGACGCATTCGCGAGGCTGAACGCCGCGCAGCTCGAGGCCGCCACGCACGGCGAGCCCCTGCCTGGTGGCGGCGTGCGTGCTTCACCGCTGCTGGTGATCGCGGGCGCCGGGACCGGGAAGACCAGCACGCTTGCGCACAGGGTCGCGCACCTGCTGCTGAAAGGGGCGGCGCCGGAGAGGTTGCTGCTGCTTACGTTCACGCGGCGAGCGGCGCTCGAGATGACCCGTCGCGCACAGCGCGTGGTGGCCGAGGCCATGGCCGGCGGGCGCGGGCCGGGCGCCGGTTCGTCGATCCGGTTGCCCTGGTCCGGCACATTTCACGCGATCGGCAATCGGCTCATCCGGACCCATGCGCATCGGCTCGGCCTCGACCCGGCGTTCAACGTGCTCGATCGCGGCGATGCGGCCGACCTGATGGACGTCGTGCGCCATCGCCTCGGTTACTCGAAATCGGAGAAGCGTTTTCCGCGCAAGGACACGTGCCTCGGCATCTACTCCAACCGGGTCAACACCCAGCGATCGCTGCGCGAAACGCTTGAGACCGGCTGGCCATGGTGCCTGGACTGGGAGAACGAACTCGCGTCGCTGTGCCGTGCCTACGTTGAGGAGAAGCTTGCGCAGCAGGTTCTCGACTACGACGACCTGCTGCTCTACTGGCAAGTGATGATGCGCGACGACGGCATGGCCGCCGAGATCGGTGCCCAGTTCGACCACGTGCTGGTGGACGAGTACCAGGACACGAACGCCCTGCAGGCCGAGATCCTGCTGAGGCTCAAGCCCGATGGGAACGGAGTCACGGTGGTCGGCGACGACGCGCAGGCGATCTACTCGTTCCGCGGCGGGACGGTGGATAACATCCTGGATTTCCCCCGGAAATTCTCGCCCCCTGCCCGGGTCGTGACGCTGGAGGAAAACTACCGCTCCACGCAGCCTGTGCTCGATGCCGCGAACGCGCTGATGTCCGAAGGAGGGCGGCAGTACCGCAAGTTCCTGCGCAGCTCGCGCGCCGGCGGTGCGAAGCCGCGACTCGTCATCGTGCAGGACGAC
>JALHTE010000107.1 GCA_022865595.1 Steroidobacteraceae bacterium
ACCACCCGCGACCGATCACCGGCCGTGTCTCCCGAGTTGCGGTGGTCGAGCACTTCGACGGCCAGTCCGCGCCGACGCGCAACCTGCATGAGCCCGTTGATTCCGCACGCGCCGCAGGCCTGCTCATCGGGCAGGTCGCTGCGTCGCTCGACGATCGCGCGCGTTGTTTCAGCATCGAGCTGCCGCGCTTCACTCCAGGTGTGATAGTGACTGAGATCGGAGCTGACCAGCACCAGCGTGTCGGGCCCGCCCCACACCGCGTCGATCACTCGCGCCACCAGCTCCGCGGGAGCGAAGCCGACGGTGATCGGCAGGATGTCAAAGTCCTCGAGCACAACCTGCAGGAACGGCAGCTGTACTTCCAGCGAATGTTCCGCGGCGTGCGCCGCATCGGAGATGCCGACCAGCCCCAGTTCCAGCAGACGCTCGCGACCTGCCACGTCGACCGGCACCTGGCCCAGCGGTGTCGCGAACGAGTCGACTGACGGCACGGCGAGACCGCGGATCGGCACGCGATGGCTCGGGCCGATCATCACTACGTGGCGGATGCTCGCGGACCGGTCGCGCAGCCGCCGATAGGCGAATCCGGCGACGGGCCCGGAGTACTGGTATCCGGCGTGCGGCACGATCAGCGCCTTCGGACAACCGGCCACGGCAGCGTGCGGCGAACATTCGGCAACGTAGCCATTCACGTCGTGTCGCAACTCGTTCGCATTCTCAGGATAGAACAGTCCGGCCACCGCGGGCGGCCTTATCCTTGACTTGTCCTTGTCCAGTCTCAACATCGTAGTTCCGTGGGAGTTCGAATACTTCCCTATCTGGTGACGCACTGACGCGAAGCCAACATCCCGCCCGGGAATGATGGGCGCCAATCGTATGAATTCCGACCTTTCATCCATCCCCACGCGCTACTGGACGCGCCTCGACGACGGGCGCGTGCAATGCGACGTCTGCCCACGCCGTTGCCGGCTGCACCAAGGCCAGCGCGGGCTGTGCTTCGTACGCGGCCGCGAACGCGAAGGCATCGAGCTGTACACCTATGGACGGTCCAGCGGCTTCTGCGTGGATCCGATCGAGAAGAAGCCGCTCAACCACTTCCTGCCCGGCTCGTCGGTGCTGTCGTTCGGCACGGCCGGCTGCAACCTGGCCTGCAAGTTCTGCCAGAACTGGGACATGAGCAAGTCGCGCGAGATGGACACGCTCGCGGACTCGGCCTCGCCGGAAGAACTGGCGGCAACGGCAAGCCGGCTCGGCTGCGCCAGCGTGGCGTTCACCTACAACGACCCGACCGTCTTCATGGAGTACGCAGTCGATGTCGCGGCAGCCTGCCATGACACTGGCGTGCGCACCGTGGCCGTCACGGCGGGTTACATCTGTCCGGAGCCGCGGGCCGAGTTCTTTGCATCGATCGACGCCGCCAACGTTGACCTGAAGGCATTCACCGAGCGTTTCTACCGCAAGATCTGCGGGGCCGAACTGGCTCCGGTACTCGACACGCTCGTCTATCTGAAGCACGAGACCTGCGTCTGGTTCGAAATTACCACGCTGTTGATCCCGGGCGAGAACGACTCGGACGCAGAGATCGACGGGATGACGCAGTGGATCAATGACAAGCTCGGGTCCGAAGTGCCACTGCACTTCTCGGCGTTCCACCCAGACTGGAAGATGAGCGACCACCCTCCGACGCCTCCCGCGACGCTCACGCGCGCGCGCGAGATAGCGATTCGGAACGGATTGCGGTACGTCTATACCGGCAACGTTCACGACCCTGCCGGCAGCAGCACCTGGTGCCATCGCTGCCACGCGTTGCTGATCGAGCGCGACTGGTTCGAGCTCGGCCGCTGGGGTCTCACGGCCGAAGGCTGTTGCGCGGGCTGCGGCGAGACGCTGCCCGGCGTGTTTGCGCCTCGGCCGGGGACCTGGGGATCCAGGCGGCTGCCGGTTCGCCTGCACCGCGCTTGAGCAGAACCCTGCTGACCGGTCAAATCTCAGGATCGCTTGGCCCGTTCAGGCTTGCGAGCGTGCAGTACAAACGCAATGCCACCGAGGATCGCGATCGAGCACAGGACCAGGCGCGGCGACAGGTGCTCGTCCAACAGCAGCACGCCGGCGAGTGCAGCAATGACGGGTACGCTCAGTTGCACTGTTGCAGCATGAGTCGCGCGAAGTGCAGGCAGAACCGTGTACCAGATAGCGTAGCCGAGGCCAGAAGCAACGGTGCCGGATAGAACAGCAAGCAACGCGCCGCGGGCATCCCACGCGAACAAACCGAGCGAGACCACGCTCAATAGGACCCCGAGCCCTGATGCCCTGAGAAAGTTGCCTGCAGTCGTTTCGATCGGGTTCACACTGATTCGCCCCAGCAGCGAATAGGCTCCCCAGGCAATACCGGCGGTGGCCATCAGGGCCGCACCGCCCCAGGGCGGAGCGGTGACACCGGGAAGCAGCAGTGCCATCAGACCGCCGAGCGCGAGCAGCAGGCCGGCCGTCTGCTGCAGCGTGAAGCGCTCTCCGAGCAGCAGGCCGTAGAGGATCATCGTGGCCTGAACTGTGCCGAACAGGATCAAGGTACCCGTTCCGGCACTCAGTGAAACATAGGCAAAAGAGAATGCAGCGGCGTAGGCGAAAAGGCTGAACGCTGATCTCCAGTTGCCGGCGACAGCGTTGCCGCCTGTCCGAACGCGCACGATCAGCCACAAGGTGGTGGCCCCGGACAGAAGCCGGATCACCGTAAACGTCGCCGGGTCGATCGCTGTGGCCTTGAGCGCCATGCGGCAGAGGATCGGGTTGGCCGCAAATGCCGTCATCGTCAGTAGCGTCAGGATAGCCAGGCGCCCCGTCCGCAGCGGACCAGTTCCAGGTTGGGGCGCCTTGTTCATGAAAGCCATTGTGCCCGAGGGTCAGCCAACCGCGACTTCGACGGCGGCCAGGCTCAAGTTGGGGGATCGTTACGGCGGCCAGGGGTCTTCGGATCGCCGTCAACGCCCGGCGCAATTTTGGTTGCAGCCCAGCGCCTGAGTTCGCGCACCTTGTCCGGTCCCGTGCGTGGGTTTCGGATCAGGTTTTCGATGCTGAGCATGACCGCGTCAACCTCCGATTGAGGCGCGTCCGTCCCGGGAGCGGCGACACCCCAGAGGTTGATCCGGTGCTCGCAACGCTCGCCGAATCGCAGCACAGCGTGGAACCATCGTGGTCGCCGCCAGTTCCCCAGTACCAGGTCAAGCGCTGCAGCCGCGAGCGACACAGGAATGAGCGTGATGTCGAGCACCGCCTCCATTCCCAGCTTGACCTGAAACACCACGACATCGCGCACGAGCTGCCAGCGTGAACCGCGCTCGGAATTGTCTGTCATCGGAATCCTCCGCTTCCTCTGGTCAGCGTTATCATCAGGCGACGACGGCGCCGTCACGCATCGCGACGCGCCCTCTCACCGAGCGCACGCTGTCCGTGCGTCATGGTCACTCAAGTCCGGGAACTCCGTTAACACCGGCATTGGGGAAAAAAGCCTGCTCGCCGTCGATTTGGAACGCGGCAATGCTGGCCTGGCCATCAGCCGACACCAGCCAGTCGATGAACTGCTGCCCTTCCGAACGCTTGACCCGGGCGTGCCGCGCAGGATTCACCAGCATCACTCCGTATTGGTTGAAGAGGCGTTTGTCGCCCTGGACGAGTATTTCGAGGTCGCCGCGGTTCCTGAATGCCAGCCACGTACCACGATCGGACAGCACGTACGCGTTCATCGCGGATGCGGTATTGAGCGTCGCGCCCATGCCGGCGCCGGTCTCCCGATACCAGGAGCCCTTGCTTGCCGCGATATCGATGCCGGCCTCGGACCACAGCCGCAATTCCGCTGCGTTGGTTCCGCTGCGGTCGCCCCGCGACACGAAAGGCGCCTTCGCGGCAAGTATTGCCTTGAGCGCCACTGTTATGTCCTGGCCACCCGCTATCCTGGCAGGGTCTGACGCCGGACCGATCAGCACGAAGTCGTTGTACATGACGTCGCGCCGATCGATGCCGAAGCCCTCCGCCGCAAACTTCTCTTCGGCCTCCTTGTCATGGACGAACACGACGTCCGCGTCACCGCGCCGGCCGACGTCGAGCGCCTGGCCGGTGCCTAGTGCGACGACACGGACCGCGATACCGGTCTTCTGCTGGAAGATCGGCAGGATGTAGCCGAACAGGCCGGAGTTCTCGGTGG
>JALHTE010000108.1 GCA_022865595.1 Steroidobacteraceae bacterium
CGTTCTGGAGCACGCTGCGGGGCGCCGGGACCTCGTCGAGCAGGTCAAGCGCCGGGAACTCGCTGAGCTTGAACGTCGCGAGCGGGAGTTTCGTGGCACGCGGCCGCCGCTTGCCGTGACGGGCCGCACCGCAATCGTCGTGGACGATGGATTGGCGACGGGCGCGACGATGGAGGCCGCGGTGCGCGCGCTCAGGACCCTGGGCGCCGCGCGCGTGGTGGTGGCAGTGCCGGTGGCATCGGCGGAGGCGCGCCAGAGGATTGCCACGCTTGCGGACGAAATCGTCTGCCTCGAGACCCCTCGATACTTCAGCGCAGTGGGCCAGTGGTACAGCGACTTCGAGCAGACGTCCGATTCTGAGGTCAGCCGGTTGCTCGCCGCCGCGGGGCAGGACGCACCCGGGCGGGAGTGACCTCGGCGCGTGCTACGCTCGAACGCCCAAACTGCCGCGAGGAGACTGTCATGGGCGATCTCGGACCCGAGGTGATCAAGGTCGATGAACTCGGCGGCACCGAGGAAGCGCTCGGTCTCGACCCGGCGCGGCTGGTAGCGGGGAGTGCAATGCCCGACCAGCATGTCCGCAACCTGTACACGGACGACACGGGAAGGTTCTTCGGCGGGATCTGGCGCAGCAGCAAGGGCGCCTGGAATGTCTCGTACACGGAGAACGAGTTATGCGTGCTCACGGAGGGAAGGGTGCGCATCTCCGATGACAGTGGTCGCTCCTGGACGTTCGGTCCCGGTGACTGCTTCGTGATGCCAGCAGGGTTCCGCGGCGTTTGGGAAGTGCTGGAACCCGCGCGCAAGTTCTACGCGATCTACGAGCCACCGGCTGCCGGTTGAGGCCCCCCGCCCGGGAGTTCTACGGCAGACATCTGGTCAGAGACAAATCGGTGCCTGGCACCGATTTTTGGGTGCGCCCCCGCGCCGGTCATTCCGGTGCGGCCGGTTTTGGTCGCTGCGCTGTTTCGGTGCGCCGATCACCGGAAACCTGCCATTTTCCGGCGAATTCAGCTTGGCACGAATCGTGCTAACAGCATCTGGGATACGGCGAATCGGCATGCTGATGCTTGTGGTCGCTTTTCTGCTACCATTTCGCCGCTGTAAGAACTTCACTTGTTGTTTTAGCGCAACGTTGGGGGTGCAACATGAAATTGACCAAGGGTTTCGCAGCGCTTGCGCTGCTTTCGGCAGTTACCACGGCAAACGCGGCGGACTTCTCCGCCACGATCACCGGGACGACCGACTATGACTTCCGCGGCGTGACGCAGTCGGCCCAGGATCCCGCGATCCAGGGCAGTCTCGACGTTGCTGCCGACAATGGCCTTTACGCCGGCGTCTGGGCCAGCAACATCGACTGGGGCAGTGGCGACCCCAACGTCGAAATCGACTATTACGCCGGCTGGGGCGGCGGCGAGGACATCACCTGGGACCTGGGTGTTGCCTATTACACGTACCTGGGCGCCAGCACTTCAAATTACGCGGAATACTATGCGGGGCTGGGCTGGAGTTATTTCGAGGCCAAGGTCTGGTATGCGCCGGGCTACGCGGGTCTCTCTGGCAAGAACGAGCGCTATTTCGAGGGCAACGTCAGCTACCCGCTTCCGGCCAACTTTGGTCTGACGGCGCACATCGGTTACACCAATGGCAGCGCCATCAAGCCCGCGTTCGGCCAGAGCAGTTACATGGACTGGTCGGCCGGTGTCACCTACAGCTGGAAGCACATCGACATGTCACTGCTGTGGGTGGAC
This sequence comes from Steroidobacteraceae bacterium, assembly GCA_022865595.1. Lineage (GTDB taxonomy): Bacteria > Pseudomonadota > Gammaproteobacteria > Steroidobacterales > Steroidobacteraceae > RPQJ01. The sequence goes on from JALHTE010000108.1 coordinate 1,752, forward strand.
GGCAGCGACATGAAGACCTTGAAGAACACTCCGGACGACATCTTCAGCAGCGAAGCCCGTGCGATCTTCGCGATTTCGACCACGTTCCCGTGGAGCGACGAATAAGAGTCCAACGGACCTGAAATCCTGAAGCAGCAAAGCCCGGTCTCCGCGAGGAGGCCGGGCTTTTCTTCTAGGTGCTGTCTTGACGACTGAAAGCTGACCGCCGGTCAGTCGCCCCGCCCGGTCAGGGTGCTTCCCTTATCGCGTCGCCGAGTTTTCCGATCAGTTCGTCCACGTGTTGCCGCTCGATCACCAGCGGCGGCGAGAGCGCGATGATGTCGCCCGTGACACGCGCCAGCAGGCCTTTCTCGAAGGCTCGCACGAACACGTCGAAGCCGCGCGCGCCCGGCTTGCCGGGGATGGGCTCGAGTTCCACCGCACCAATCAGGCCGAGATTGCGCAGGTCGATCACGTGCGGCAGGCCCTTCAGCGAATGCACCGCATCGGCCCAGTAGTCGGCGATTTCCGCGGCCCGGGTCAGCAGGCCCTCCTTGCGGTACACCTGCTGCGTTGCAAGGCCCGCGGCGCAGGCCATCGGGTGCGCCGAGTAGGTGTAGCCGTGGAACAGGTCGATCGCGCTGTCCGGCCCGTGCATGAAGGCCTCGTAGATCTCCCCGCGCACCGCGACCGCACCCATCGGGATCGTGCCATTCGTAAGGCCCTTGGCCATCGTGATCATGTCGGGCATGACGCCGAAATACTCTGCGGCAAACGGCGTGCCCAGGCGCCCGAATCCAGTGATCACCTCGTCGAATATCAGCAGGATGCCGTGCTTCGTGCAGATCTCGCGAAGCCGCTGCAGGTAACCTTTCGGCGGAATCAGCACGCCGGTCGAGCCCGCGACCGGCTCGACGATCACCGCGGCAATGTTGCTCGCGTCGTGAAGTGCCACGATGCGCTCGAGCTCGTCGGCAAGGTGCGCGCCGTGGGCCGGCTCACCGCGCGTGTAGGCGTTCTTCGCGAGGTCGTGCGTGTGCGGCAGGTGATCCACGCCGGGCAGCTGCGCACCGAAGAACTTGCGGTTGTTGACCATGCCGCCGACCGAGATGCCGCCGAACCCGACGCCGTGATAACCGCGCTCGCGGCCAATCAGCCTGGTTCGCGTGCCCTCGCCACGGACGCGGTGGTACGCGAGTGCGATCTTGAGCGCCGTGTCCACCGACTCCGAGCCCGAATTGGTGAAGAACACGTGATCGAGGCCGTCCGGCAGCCAGCGCACGACCTCGTTCGCGAGTTCGAAGGCACCTGGGTGACCCATCTGGAACACCGGTGCGAAGTCCATTTCGGCAACCTGCCGGCTCACCGCTTCGGTGATCTCGCGGCGGCAGTGCCCGGCGTTGACGCACCACAGTCCCGCGGCTCCGTCGAGAACCCGTCGCCCTTCGGGCGTCCAGTAGTACATGCCGGCAGCCTTTGCGAGCATCCGCGGCTTGTCCTTGAACTGTCGATTCGCCGTAAACGGCATCCAGAAGGCTTCGAGGTCGGCACGGGCGAGGGTGCGATTGGAGGACATGTGGCCGTCCGGTTTGCGGGGTAACAAAGCATAATAAGAAAAATCGACACTGCCCTCAAATCGCATCGAAATCTCCAGTACCCAGGCATTCGCTGCGCAGGATACTGACACCCTGGCGGATTCCGCGACGGACGCGGGTGCCAGGCACGTGCGTCGCATGTAATCTCTCTGGTGCGATTCCACAACAACGGCAGCGAGACCTGCGAGATCGCCCCTGCGGGTGCGCTGCCGACTTCCTGAGGCACTGGTCATCGTGAATACCTACCTGGACTGGCACGAGCGCGCGCGGGGACTGTCCCCCGAGGGTCGCGCATTCATCGATGGAAACTACGTCGGAGCAGTTTCCGGCGCGACCTTCGACTGCGTGAGCCCGATCGACGGGCGGGTGATCGCGCAAGTCGCTTCCACCGACGCGGCCGACGTCGATCTGGCGGTGACGGCGGCGAGACGCGCCTTCGAGCGGGGCTCCTGGGCGCGGCAGCCGCCGCGCGAGCGCAAGCGAGTCTTGCTGCGATTCGCCGAACTGCTGCTCGAGCACCGCGACGAACTTGCGTTGCTCGAGACACTCGACATGGGCAAGCCGATCTCCGACAGCCTGGCGGTGGACATTCCGTCGAGTGCGCGCTGCATCGCCTGGTACGCCGAGGCGATCGACAAGATATACGACCAGGTTGCGCCGACCGGATACGACGCGCTGGCGCTGATCACGCGCGAGCCGATCGGCGTCGTGGCGGCGATCGTGCCATGGAACTTTCCGTTGATCATGGCTGCATGGAAAATCGGGCCTGCGCTCGCGGCCGGCAACTCATTCATCCTGAAACCATCCGAGAAGTCTCCTCTCACCGCCATCCGCGTGGCCGAACTCGCCGCGCGGGCGGGGATTCCCGACGGGGTGTTCAACGTGCTGCCGGGATTCGGTCACACGGCAGGCCAGGCACTCGCGCTGCACATGGACGTGGACTGCATTGCTTTCACTGGCTCTACGCGCACCGGCAAGCTGATGCTGGAGTACTCGGGCAGGTCGAACATGAAGCGGGTCTGGCTCGAGTGCGGCGGCAAGTCACCGAACATCATCCTGGCCGACTGCGCGGACCTCGATCGTGCGGCGGCGGCCGCCGCGTCGGCGATATTCTTCAACCAGGGCGAGATGTGCTCGGCGGGCTCGCGGCTGATCGTCGAGGCGCCGGTGCGCGACGAGGTGCTGGAAAAGGTGGTTGCGGCCGCGCGCAGCCTGCTGCCCGGCGACCCGCTCGATCCGGCCACACGACTCGGCGCGATTGTCGACGCCGTGCAGCTCGACACCGTGATGGGCTACATCGATGCTGGGAAAGACGAAGGCGCACGACTGCTCACCGGAGGAAACCGCGCGCGCCGCGACAGCGGGGGATGCTACGTCGAGCCGACCGTGTTCTCCGGCGTGGCACCGGGAATGAAGATTGCCCGCGAGGAGATCTTCGGGCCGGTGCTGGCCGCGATCTCGGTCAACGACGCGGACGAAGCCGTACGGGTTGGCAATTCGGTGATCTACGGTCTCGCCGCGGCGGTGTGGACGCGCGACCTGACGCGTGCGCACCGCATGGCTCGAGCGCTGCGCTCGGGCATGGTCTACGTCAACTGCTACGACGCCGACGACATCACCGTGCCATTTGGCGGCTTCAAGCAGTCCGGGACCGGACGCGACAAGTCGCTGCACGCTTTCGACAAGTACACCGAACTCAAGACGACCTGGATCGATCTCTCGTGAGCGAGCGCGCGGCGCGCGCCAACAGCATCCGACCAGCGATGTCGGGACGTTCGGACATCCTGCTGGTCCTGAACGCCGGCTCCTCGAGCATCAAGTTCTGCGCGTTCCAGCGTGCCGGGGACTCGCTGCGGCGCATCCTGCGCGGGCAAGTGACCGGGATTGGGCGGGGCGACACGCCTCGTGGGCGTCGGCCACCGCGTCGTGCACGGCGGCCCGCAGTTCGTTGAGCCCGTCGTCGTGGATCCGGCAACTCTGGCGAAGCTCGAGCGCTACGTGCCGCTCGCGCCGCTGCACCAGCCGCACAATCTCGAGGCCATCCGGCTGGTGGCGGCCGAGCTTCCGGGCGTGCCGCAGGTCGCGTGCTTCGACACGGCTTTCCATAGAAGCATTCCTGAGGTTGCACAGCTGTTCGCCCTGCCGCCGCGCTTCGCCGACGCAGGTGTGCGCCGTTATGGCTTCCACGGGCTTTCCTTTGAATACGTCGCATCCACACTGCCCGGTCTCGACCAGCGTGCAGCCGGCGGCCGGACGGTCGTATTCCACCTCGGCAATGGCGCCAGCATGTGCGCAATGCGCGGCTGCAGCAGCGTCGCGAAGACGATGGGATTCACGGCCGGGATTGGTGAAAACCAGCCGGAAGTGAGGGCAAGGATATGTCGCGATGCAAGGTGGCTGGGGATCGAGCTTGACGAGGACGCCAACCGCGCGCAGCGTCAGTGCATCAGCCTGCCTGCTTCCACGGTGGCGTCCTACGTCATTCCGACAGACGAAGAACTGGTGATCGGCCGGCACGCGGAGCGCCTGCTCTCATGTCCGGCCGGCGGCCGCGGGTTTCGCTACAATCCAGGATCAGCCACGCGCCCGGAACAGCAATGAAAATCACATTCGCAGCGACACAGTTCGCCTGTTCGACCGACGCGGCCGCCAACCTCGATTCCGC
>JALHTE010000109.1 GCA_022865595.1 Steroidobacteraceae bacterium
AGCCGCTTGTCGCCGTGGCCGTGCTCGCGGACCGAGGCGCCCTTGGCGCAATGGCCGCCGAGGTTGAAGGGCGAGTCGAAATCGGGTTCCTGTCCGGTCCAGACGCCGTTCTGCACCTCTGCGATGATTCCGCAGCCAACCGAGCAGTGCGTGCAGACCGAACGCCGGGTTTCGGCGTCGCCGTCAGCGGCTTCGGCCGTTGCCGCGTCGGCACGCCGCATCATCCGCATCGAGACCGTGGTGGCGACGGCTGCGCCGCCGGCCGCCATTCCGGTGCGGCGCAGGAAGGTGCGCCGGTCGATGGTGCGGCCCAGCAGCCCGCCGGTGGCGGGCGTGGATTCAGCTGTTCTGACGTCTTGCTTCTTGACCAGCTTCATCGCTGAGTCTCCCGGTTGCAGTGGTGAGGACGTGCCTGGTCGGTGCGCTGGGGCGCGCCGCTCAGATCCGTGCCTTGTCGTAGTACTTCGAAACGTGGGCGGTCACCCGATAACCAGTGGGCTTGCTCGCCGGCGCCACGGGAGCCGCGGTAGGCGCGACGGCCGTTGCACCGGCCGAACTTGCGACGGCCACAAGACCGCCTGCGGCCGCGATGTCACGCAGAAACTTGCGTCGATCGGTCGTCCTGTCAATCAGATCTCGAATCATGGTCGTGCTTCCTCATGAGGGCTTCGCAGCGCCTGCGGCCGGGACGGAAACCCGGAACGCCTGCGCCTCGACGCCGATGAACAGTTCGCCCAGTTGCCCCACGGCCCGGTAGAAACGCGCGGACTCCGCCTGCTGCAGATCGCGGAAGAATCGTGGCATCCAGGGCTCGAGGTGACGGGCAAAGAAACCATGCTGCTGGTCGAGCGGTGCCGGCTCGTCCGCGGTGATGAGCAGCGCCATCGTGTCGCACAGTGCCGCGGCGTGATCCTCGGGTTCGTGCACGCCGGCCTGGCGTTCGATGCCGAGCTCGCGCAGGTCGCCCCTCAACTGCGCGAGCGGCTGCTCCATCAGGAAGCCAGTGAGGTACCAGGAGCCGTAGGGCACGAGTTCGCCGCGGCCGACGCCGATGAAAAGCGCATCGTATTCTTCCCGCAACGATTCATGGTCGGTGCGCGACGCCGCTACCGCCAGCATCTGCCAGGCGGCGGCCAGCAGGCTATCGTCATCGGCCTCCGGGGATATGCCGCGCAGCATGTGCAGCATCCCGGCGTCAGGAGGACCGGCCAGCAGGTTCCCGAGCAGCGCGTAGACGTTGCCCCGGGCGCGGTCCTCGTCGGGCAGCGCGCTCAAGCGCACCACCTCGGGCGATTCAATCCGGCCGGCTGGCTGAGACAACATTCACTGGGCCTTGCACTGCTAACCCTGCAAAGAGCTGCAAGATATGGGCCATCGTTCGCGGGTGCGAAGCATCCAGCACTACTGATTATTCCGAATATATCCAATGAAATTCCCATCATATGCGACATTTTGGCCAATCTTCTCCCGGAATGATCCAGTTCCGCGAGCTTAGCGGCCCTTGCGCGCCTCCGAGGCATACAGGTCGCGCACCCGGCAGTCCTCGCACATCTGGAGACGCCTGCGGGCCTCCTCCGTCTGGAACATCCAGTGGCCTTCGAGCTTGCGACCGAGCTTCTCCAGCATCGAGCGGGTCGCGAATGGCTTGCCGCAGGCCACGCAGCACACCGGTTGCTCCTCATGGAGTATGCGCGGACGTTCCCGTGCCTCCTGGTCATACAGGAAGCGGGCGCTCAACGAGACGGCGTCCTCGGGGCAGGTGCGCTCGCACAAGCCGCACTGGATGCAGTCCCATTCGCGGAAGTTCAGCTGCGGAAGGCCGCGGCCATCCTGGAGTGCGTGGGTCGGGCATGCCGATACGCAGCTCATGCAGAGAGTGCAGGTGGCGGCACTCACGCGCACTTCACCGAATGGGGCTCCTGGCGGTAGTGTGACGCTGCGTTTTGGTGAGGGTGCCTGTGCGTGCAAGTGCTGCAAGGCAAGCCGCAGTACCCCGCGCTTGTCGGCAGCGGGCGCCGCAAAGCGCGCGCCGGGCCTCGACGATCCGGCTGGAAGCCCGAGCAGCGCCTGCAGCGCCGATTCCGGCTGGTCCGCATTCACCATGCGCAGGCAATCCGCGCCGTAGCCCATTCCGGCGAGAATCGCCCACGCCGTACCAAGCTGCTCGTGCAGCGCTTCGACAACCTGCGGCGGCGTGCGATCCGAGGTGAGCAGGACCACCGCATCCGTGCCGTAGGCGAGGCAGGCGAGCCACGCTTCCATCCCGACCGATCCGATCTCCTCGATCTCGACGGGCAGCACACGCTCCGGCATGCGCCCGGCCAGGTCGCGCTCCAGCGTGGCGATCGAGGTGGCGTCGTGCAGCAGCAGGCATGCGGAGGATCCGCCTGCCGCCTGAAAATCGCCGAGCAGCGCGCGCAGCGCGCCCAGCAGGTCGCCGGGCCTCGGATAGGCATAGGTCATGGCCCCGCTGGGGCAAACCGTGGCGCAGGCGCCGCCGCCCTGGCAAAGGTATGGATTGACCTGCACCGTATTGCCGACCGACACGATCGCCTCAGCCGGGCACGCGTCGATGCAACGCGTGCACGCCCGCTTGCCGTTGCGTCCATGTGCGCAGATCTCGGCGTTGTAATTGAAATACCTCGGCTTCTCGAACTCGCCGCGCATCTCCGGGAGCGTCGCGAGCAGTGCGGCGAGCGCGTCCTCGTCAGTCCCGGGCGCGTAGTAGCCGAGAGGCGGCATCGCCTGCCGCATCAGCGCGGGTGTCCCCAGGTCGACCACCAGGTCGAATCGCGTGACCGGCGGCGACAACAGCGCGCCGATTGAATGTTGCTGGCCGCCTGCGACCATTGCGACCTCGAAGTCGCCCAGTGCGCCACGCACCATCGGCCGCCCGCCGCTGACCACCTGGATGCCCTCGACCCGGTCCACGTCGAGCGCAGCATCACCTGGTACGGCAACGGAACATTCGAGCTTGCCGGCAAGCTTGCGTGCCAGGTCCAGCGCTGCGGGTTTCGGGCCGATGACCAGGCATCGGCCGTGCGACGTGAATTCGACGACGGCGACTGGTTCGACATCTACGAGCCGCAGCGCGGCCAGCGCGACCGCGCGCGCACGACCGTCCGTTTCCAGTTCAGGCAGGCCTGCGATCGGCATCTTCTTCTGGTTCCTCGGTGGCAGGGTCGGCAGTATCACCGCTCACGATGCCGGATGCAGCGGCAGTATCGTCGGCAGGTGCGCGCGTCGCGGCGTTGTCGGCTGCGGCGTCCGGCAAGCGTGGCCTCGGTTCATCGTCGGTCGGCAGGCTCGGCTGCTTTCTCTCTTCGGACGACAAGAGTTCCCTGGCTGCGCGCTCGACGTGGTGCCGCATGTCAGCGGTCACGATGCCAGCCAGCGGCGCGAATTGCGTGAAGTCGTCGCAGTAGTCGTCCAGCCCGTCCAGGACATTGAACTTCGGGCTGCGGAACAGCTTGCGCAGCGCAGCACGACGCAGCGACAAATCGACGTCGGGTCCCAGGAAGGCGCTGTAGTCCGAATCCGGGCCCAGCGATTCAAGATCCGGCAGCGTGATCCCTGTGGGCCCTGTGCCTTCGGCAGACGGGGGCGGCGCCGGCTGGCCTTCGGCCGCGGGCGAAGGTGGCGTCGTGTCATCCGGCTGGACAGCGGATCGCCCGGTATCGCGCGTCGACGACTTGAGTCTCGACCAGCGTTGCAGGAAGGGTTCGTCGGCGGCGTCGCGGTCCGCGGCGTCGGCATCTCCCTTGCTCACGATTCCTCGCTCGCAGACCAGTCCGTGCGCTTGCGTTTGCGCTTTTCCTGCGGAACGTTGTACTCGACCACGAATGCCTCGAGGTGCTGGTAGACCTCCGGGGGAATCGCCGCTGCAAACACGCGGTCGTCGCCTTCTATGCCCGAGCAGGCCTCGTTCTGGTCCGCGGTCACGAGCGTCGGAATGATCCTGGACTGCTCATCCTCGCTGCACAGCACGAACAGCGAGGGCTGCCGCCCGGTCAGGTTGACCCAGTAACTCTCGGCCGCGTCACGGTACAGGTCGAGCCGGAGCCCGCCCCAGAGGAAATGTTCCTCGTCGTCGTCACCGCGGACGGGAGTGCCCTGCGCTTCCTTGCCTGGAAGCCCGGATCCGGCCACGAGCGCCACGACGCGCCAGCTCGGCACCCGCCAGCCCTGGCCTGCAACCATCCTGCGGCCCATGATCACGGCCACCGGCAGGCTGACTCTTGGTTCCACGGGCATTGGTCACACTCCCACTGGACGGCCCGACGAGCCGACGCCGTTCATTCTGCACCAGCCGGCATCCGGATGGGCAGGCCGGGCGGATGGCCCGGCCAGGCGTCCGGCCAGACAACAGGCCGGGCGCAGGGTACGAATCTTGCAGATGCCTGGTGTATCGATGGCGCAGTGCGACGACGCCGATGCGCACACGGCGATCCTGCGAGGAGTTCGCGAATGCCCGCCAGCAAGCCAGACACGACCACGACCGAAACTCCGGCGCACGAGACGCCGCGCTTCATGAACGTGCGGCAGGTGGCTCGCTACCTGCAGATCAACGACAAGAAGGTGTATGCGCTGGTCAACGAAGGCCGGATCCCGGCGACGCGGCTGACCGGCAAGTGGTTGTTCCCGCGCGACCTCGTGGACCAGTGGTTGCTGGAGTCGAGCCATGGTGGCCTGCTGACCGACCGCCTCGTCATCGCCGGCAGCGACGACCCGCTGCTGCATCGCGCGGTGACGCTGATGGCCGCCGAACTGCAGGGACGCGCGCTGGTCAGTTACGCGGCCATCGGCACGCAACCCGGCCTCGAGGTTCTCGCGCGGCGGCGGGCCGACGTGTGCGCGCTGCACTGGGGACCCGAGAGCGAAAGCCTGCAGCGTCATCCCGCGCTGTTGAGGCAGTACGTGCAGCACAAGGACTGGATCCTCGTGAGGCTGTTCCGTCGCGAACAGGGACTGATCATGGCGCCCGGGCTGTGGACGTCCGACAGCCGCATGGAGCAACTGTTCACGACGGGAATCCGCTGGGCTTCACGGCAGGAGGGAGCTGGGTCGCAACGTTTCCTGCGCGAACTGATCGCGGAGCATCGACTCGATCCCGCGGACCGCAGGATCACCGCACGCGCGTATTCGGAGCGCGACGCCGCCGCGGCCATTGCGACCGGGCAGGCCGACGTTGCGCCAGGGGTCAGGGCGGCGGCCGGCGAGTTCGGGCTCGAGTTCCTGCCGATCGGATGGGAGGCCTTCGACCTCGCCATGTCGCGCGGCGTCTATTTCCGCACGCTGTTTCGCGACCTCATCGATGTGCTGCGAGGACCAGAGTGCCAGCGCCTGGCACAGGTTTTCGGCGGCTATGACCTGGCGGGGTCCGGCGAGATCGCCTGGACCGCCTGAGGCTGTTCATTCCAGTGCGAGCTGGTGCTCCACCTTGTGGCGCAGGCCGAGCGCGGGCACCTCGAGCACCATCACCGCCTGCAGCGGCTGCGAAGTGTCGAGCGTGCCGGCCGCCAGGGCCGCTCGTGCGGCGTTCTCCATTTCGATCTGCGAGGTGATGCCCACTTTCTTCAGGAACTTGCGGATTTCGCCCGTAAATTTTTCTTCGTCGAAGGATTGTTCCGACATTCGCGTATCTCCTTAGTGTCGCGGCCGTCGGGCCGCCGGTTGATCAAGATTCCCGGTCTCCGGCGTCATCACCGCCGCGACCCAGTCGCCGCTCCAGCGTTTTGCGCGACACGCCGAGTTGTCGCGCCGTCGCCGAGCGATTGCCCTGGTTCTGGGCCAGCACACGCATGATGTGCGCCTGCTTGACCTGTTCGAGTGTCCAGTCGAGCGGGTATGCGCCGTCGTCGGTGTCGACCTCGGCGGCCAGCGACAGGGCCGCGGCGGCGGGATCGTCCTCGGGTGGGCCGCCCATCAATACCGTGCGCTCGATGACGTTGCGCAGTTCGCGAACATTTCCCGGCCAGTCCCTGGCGCACAGCGCGCCGAGCGCCGTCTCGTCGAGTGCCACGGGCGTCATGCTGAATTCATCCGCGACCCGCCGCATGAAGTGCTGCACGAGCGCCGGGATGTCTTCGCGCCGTTCACGCAGGCACGGCAGCAGGATGTGGACCACGTTCAGCCGGTAGAAAAGGTCCTCGCGGAACCTGCGCTCCCGCACCCGCTCGCGCAGCCCCGGCTGTGCGGATGCGATGATTCGAACGTCGATCGGGATTTCGCGATCCGCGCCGACCGGCCGGATCCTGCCTTCCTCCAGTGCGCGCAGCAGCTTCACCTGCAGGTCGCTGCGCATTTCGCTCACTTCATCGAGGAACAGCGTGCCGCCCCTGGCCGCGACGAACAGGCCGTCGCGCTGCTGGTGTGCGCCGGTGAATGCGCCCTTGGCGTGGCCGAAAAGTTCCGTTTCCATCAGGTCGGGCGGAATCGCGCCGCAGTTCACCGGCACGAAGGGCCCGCGCCGGCCGCTGCGCTCGTGCACCAGTTGCGCGACGAGTTCCTTGCCAGTGCCGGTGTGGCCCTCGATCAGCACCGTCGCCGGCGTGGGCGCCACACGGTCGATGACCTGGCGCACGCGGCGTATCGGCGCTCCGTCGCCGACCAGTTGCACACGCGTCGCACGTGGGGCCGTCACGTCCCCACGCGGCGCCGGCGATGCCTGGGGGTACGCGGGCGGTTTCCGCTGCGTGGCGATGAACCGGTGCAGGGACTTTGCGTCCAGCGGCAGCGGCAGTACGGCGGAGGCGCCCGCGCGCAGGCTGGCTTCGGCCAGCGATGCATTGTCCGGCGCCGAAACGCAGATGCACGGCGCGGTCCCCGAGCGATGCAGGTTATCGATCCATGCGAGCGCAGGGTCCGCGGCCGATCCAACCTCGACCACGATGCAGTCGAAGTGACAGCGCGGCAGCAGGCGCTCGGCATCGCCGACGCTCGCGACGAACTCGGCCACCGCCGCGTGCTGGCGCAGCGATCGCCGCTGCCGCTCGTCGCCGCCGCAGGCCTGGCCGATGAACAGCAGCGACAGGCCTGCCTGCGTGGGCAGTGCGCCGGGCGCAGTCGTGCTGCCGTCTGCCTGCTGTTCGAACCTGGGCATGTCTCTTTTTCTTCTCCGGTGCGTCCGCGTCCAGCGATTCCGCGGCTGGTACTGACGGTGAAACAGGCTACGTGCTGGGACAGAATGGCGCAACCGGTCCCGGCGGGTGAGTCAATTTGTCCTCGGTAGCGCCCATCGCTGCGCCAGTGGATAGCATTTAAGGGACAAGCGGTCTGCGGGTCGGCAGAATTGGCAACGAATGGCGACCCCAATCCAGGAACCGCACTTTTTGAAGGACGCTGTCACCGGGCTGGTCCTGGCAGGCGGACTCGCGCGGCGCATGGGCGGCCAGGACAAAGGGCTCGTGGAACTGCTTGGGCGGCCGATGATCGAGTATGTGCTCGACGCGCTGCGGCCGCAGGTGGGTCCGGTACTGATCAACGCGAACCGGAATCTCGATCGCTATGCTGCCTTCGGTCACCCGGTGGTCCCCGATACGCTCGACGGCTTCCTCGGCCCGCTGGCCGGCGTGCTCGCCGGCCTGCGCAGCCTCGAGACCGAATTCCTGCTGACCGTGCCCTGCGACGCGCCGCTGGTCGCTCATGATCTCGCGCGCCGGATGCACGAGGTCTGTATCGATGCGCAGGCCGACGTCGCAGTGGCGACGGACGGGCGGCGGCAACAACCCGTGTTTCTGCTGCTGCACGCCCGTGTGGCGCCGGGCCTCGAGTCCTATCTTGCTGCCGGCGGCCGCAAGATCGACACCTGGTTCCAGCAGTTGAACCTCGCCGAGGCCGACTTGAGTGATGCGCCGGATACCTTCGTCAACGTGAACGACCCGGACGAACGCCAGCGACTCGAAGCGCGATTTCTTTCCGCGCGCGGGTAGCGCTCGGTAGCATTGCACCATGCACGGACGGGCGCACCGATGACGAAAGTTCACGATCCACTGCCGGCCGGCGTCGATCCCTGCGACCTGCCGGGTCATGGCAAGAAGCCCCTGCGGTTGGAAGAGGCGAGGGCGCTGATCGTTGCCGACATCGTGCCGGTCGCCGATGAGGAGACCGTCGGCCTGCAGGCCGCGCTCGGACGGGTGCTGGCGGGCGCAGTGCATTCCAGCGTGGACGTTCCGTCGCACCGCAATTCGGCGATGGACGGTTACGCGCTTGCCGGCGAGGACCTGCCGCGCTCGGGCGAGGCGGCATTCGGGATCGTCGGGACCTCGTGGGCAGGACGACCATTCGGCGGCACGGTGCAGCGAGGCCAGTGCGTGCGCATCATGACGGGCGCGACGGTGCCGGAGGGTACTGACACGGTCGTGATGCAGGAGCACGTTCGACTGGACGGTGATCGAGCCGTGATCGAAGCCGGCCACCACCAGGGCCAGAACGTTCGGCCCGCTGGCGAGGACATACGTCGTGGCGAGCTCGCGCTCGAGCCCGGCACGCTGCTGCGCCCCGCGCAACTCGGCTTGCTGGCATCGATCGGGGTCGGGCAGGTCACGGTGCTGCGCCGCCCGCGCGTCGCGATTTTCTCGACCGGTGACGAATTGAGGCCGATCGGCGACGAACTGGGCCCCGGCCAGATCTACGACAGCAATCGCTACAGCCTGCACGGAATGCTCACGCGACTTGGGGTCGAGGTCGTCGACCTCGGGGTCGTCAGGGACACTCGCGAAGACACGCTGCGCGCGTTCCAGTCCGCTGCCGGGTCGGCCGACGCGATCGTGACGACCGGCGGCGTGTCGGTCGGCGACGCCGATTACGTGACGGAGACGCTGGAGCGGCATGGCCAGGTCGGGTTCTGGAAAGTGGCGATGAAGCCGGGCAAGCCGATCGCATTCGGCCGCTTCGGCAGGGCGCATTTCTTCGGCCTGCCGGGCAACCCGGTGTCGGTGATGGTGACGTTCTACCAGCTGGTGCAGCCGGCGCTGCGCGCGCTGATGGGCGTGGCGAACGATGATCCGCCGATGATGCTGCGCGCCGAATGCGAGACGCGACTCCGCAAGAAACCAGGTCGGCTCGAATTCCAGCGAGGCCACCTCGAGCGCCGGCCGTCCGGCACGTATACGGTTCGCAGCAGCGGCCACCAGGGCGCAGGCGTGCTGCGCTCGATGAGTGAGGCGAATTGCTTCATCATCCTGCCGCTCGAGCAGGGCGACGTGGAACCGGGCACCGAGGTCGAGGTACAACCATTCGCCGGTCTCGCCTGAGCCGGCGCCAGTGATCGACGGGAGCGAACGCATGTCCTATGCACATGGAGGCGGGGAACGGAAATTCCTGCCGGTCAGCATCGCGATACTCACAGTGTCGGATTCTCGCGACGAGCAGTCCGACAAGTCGGGCAAGCTGCTTATCGAGCGATTGACCGGCGCAGGGCACAGGCTGGCCGAGAAGCTGATCGTTCCCGACGACATCTACCAGATCCGCGCGGCGCTATCGCGCTGGATCGCCGACCCTGAAGTCAACGCGGTCATCACCACGGGCGGCACCGGCGTGACCGGGCGGGATGGAACGCCCGAGGCCGTGCGTCCACTGCTCGACAAGGTGCTCGACGGCTTCGGCGAGATGTTCCGCTCGATTTCATTTGCCGACATCAAGACCTCGACGCTGCAGTCGCGCGCGCTCGGCGGAGTAGCCAACGCAACCTACGTGTTCTGCGTGCCCGGCTCGTCCGGCGCCTGCGCCACGGCCTGGGACGAGCTGATCGCGGCGCAGCTCGATGCCCGCACGCGACCCTGCAATCTCGTCGAGCTGATGCCGCGGCTGAGGGAGAAGTGACCGCGGAGCCAGCGGGGCGCGATGGCAGCTTCGTGCTGCTGGTCGGCACGGAGAAGGGACTTTTCCGCGTACACCGTGGCCGCGGCGCCGACCAGCCGCGTATCGATGGACCGCAGCTTGCCGGCTACCGCGTGCTGCACACGGTGTCGGCCCCGGGGAATTCCCGCGAACTGCTCGCGACCGCCGACCATCCCGTCTGGGGCTCGCACATCTATCGCAGTCGCGACGGCGGCAGCCAATGGACGAGCCTCGACGCCACGCCGCAGCATCCTCGGCAGCGTTTTTCGAGCTCGCTGAATTCGGTCTGGCATCTCGCCTGGTCGCCGGATGGCAAGCGGCTCTACGCCGGCATCGATCCGGCGGGGCTCTTCACGAGCGACGACGGCGGTGCGAGCTGGCGTGACGTTCCGTCGCTGAATGAGCACGAGACGCGCAGCGCCTGGGAACCGTCGCGCGGCCTGTTCGCAATGCATTCGATCTGCATCGACCGGCAGGATCCGCGACGGATCGTCGTTGCCGTGTCGGCGGGCGGCGTGTACCGCAGCGATGACGGCGGCGAGTCCTGGCATCCCGCGAATTCAGGAGTGCGCGCCGAGAACCTGCCGGAACGCTACCCGGTGGCCGGACACAATGTGCACCGCGTGGTGATGCATCCCCTGGATGGGCGTCGGCTGTACCGGCAGTGCTACAACGGAACCTATCGCAGCGACGACGGCGGACAGCACTGGACGGAGATCACCGCGGGCCTGCCCAGCGACTTCGGCTACGCGATCGTGTGCGATCCGTTCGAACCCGACACCGTGTTCCAGGTGCCGGAGGACAGTTCGCAGCTGCGCGCTACCGTCGATGGACGACTGCGCGTGTTTCGCAGCACCGACGCGGGAAATACATGGGCCTCGGTCTCGGACGGGCTGCCCCAGCAGCACGCATATGTCACGGTGCTGCGCGAGGCCATGGATGCGAGCGGGTTCACGCCGGGCCACGTTTGTTTCGGCACGTCGTCGGGGCACCTGTTCCTGAGCCGCAGTCATGGCGAACGATGGGAACTGGTCGCCGAGTTCCTGCCAAGGATCCTGAGCGTGCGATTCCTGGAATTGCCGTCATGAGGCCGCCGCGCGCGGCGGTGAGGCGATGAACCGGGACGAATCCCTGCTCGACCTGCTCGAGGCGCGCACGGGAATCGTCTGCGCGGTCGGTGCCGGGGGCAAGAAGAGCCTGCTGCAGCACCTCGCGACGACGCATCCTGGCCGCGTCGCGATCACGGCGACTGCCTTCACGACTTATTCTCAGGAGCACCTCGGGTTCGCTGTTGCAATAGAAGAGGACGAGCAGCTTCCCGCGCGCGTGGCGAGCCTCGACCCTTTGCGGAGCGTTGCGTATGCCTGCCCGGGCGACAAGCCCGGGCGGCGTGCGGGTGTGAGCGCGGCGACGATCGAACGGATCCATCGCGATTGCGGATTCGCGGCAACCTACGTCAAGGCCGACGGCGCGAGGATGCGCATGGTGAAGGCGCCCAGGGACGATGAGCCCGCGCTGCCGCCGGGTTGCACGACGGTGGTACCCATACTGTCGGCACGCGCGATCGGGGAGCCGTTGACCCAGGCCATCGCGCACCGGGTCGGACATGTCGAGCGGGTAGCGGGTCTCCGCGAGGGCGAGACGATCACGGCCGAGCACCTGGGACGGCTGCTGGCCAGCCCGGATGGCATGATGAAGGCAACCGGACAGCGGTGCGTGGTGCCGCTGATCAACATGGTCGTTGACGAGGCGCGCGAGGCGCTCGCGAGGCGGGCGGCCGAAGTTGCACTCGGTATCTCCGACCGCTTCGACCGGGTGATCCTGGCCTGCCTCGCCCGCGCGGAGCGGCCGCTGGTCTCCGTCGTCCGGCGCTGAGTCCCGGAGCCGGGCGAGTCGCGTCGATGCGGCCTACAATCAGCCCATGACCGAGATCGTCGTGAAGATTCCGGCGGCGCTGCAGGCTTTCGCCGGCGGGCAGCGCGAACTGCGCGCCGCGCCGGGCACTGTCGCCGAGGTGCTGCAGCAACTTGCCTCGTCGCATCCCCAGCTTGTGCAGCGCCTGCTTGACGCGGAGGGCGACCTGCGTCCGTTCGTGAACATCTTCGTCGGCCGGGTCAATGTCCGCGACCTGCGGGGACTCTCTACGCAGGTGATCACCGGCGAAGTGGTGACCATCCTGCCCGCCGTGGCGGGGGGCTGACCGTGAACGCAAACACCCCAGAGCTCGGTGAGGTCGATCCGCGCGAGGCGTTCGAACTGCTGCGTCGCGGTGCCGTGATGCTGGACGTGCGCGATGCGATGGAATTGCTCGCGGGCACGGCCGAAGGTGCGACCCACGTTCCGCGCTGCGAGATCGAGAGCCGCATAGCGCAACTCGTGCCCGATCGCGCGGCGACACTGCTGCTGCTCTGCGCGAGTGGCGTCCGCTCGCTGGCGGCCGCGCGGCAGCTCGCGAAACTCGGCTACGGCGACGTGCGTTCGATCAGCGGCGGACTTGTGCGCTGGCGACGTGAAGGCCTGCCGACGACCCGTCCACCTCGCGAGGACGACCTCGACCGGGAGCGCTACGCTCGCCAGCTGTCGTTGCCGGAGGTTGGAGAGGCCGGGCAGAAGCGATTGCGCGAAAGCCGTGTGCTGCTGGTGGGAGTGGGAGGCCTGGGTTCGCCCGCCGCGCTGTACCTGGCGGCGGCCGGCGTCGGCCACCTGACGCTCGTCGACGACGATCGCGTCGAGCGCAGCAACCTGCAGCGCCAGGTACTGTACAACGATGCCGGCACCGGAACGCTCAAGGTGCAGTCTGCACAAAACGCATTGCGGGCACTGAACCCGGAGATCGAGGTTTCGGCCATTGCGGTTCGCCTGGAAAGGTCGAACGCGCGCGAGGTCCTGGCGGGGCATCACCTGGTTATCGACGGCTCGGACAACTTCGCGACGCGTTACGCCGTCAACGACGCCTGCGTCGCGCTCGGCATCCCGAACGTGCACGGCTCGGTGTTCCGCTTCGAGGGGCAGGTGAGCGTCTTCTGGCCCGGACGACCCGGGGCGGCTGGCCCCTGCTACCAATGCCTCTATCCGGAGCCGCCGCCGCCCGAACTCGCGCCGTCCTGCGCGGAGGCGGGGGTGCTCGGCGTCGTGCCCGGCGTAATCGGCCTGCTGCAGGCCGCCGAGGCATTGAAGTTGCTGCTGCATACCGGTGATCCACTGGTCGGACGGATGCTGCATTACGATGCGCTTCACGGCCGCTTCGCGGAGTTCGAGGTCCAGCCGGATCCGGGCTGTGCGGCGTGTGCACTTACGGGTAACCGCGACCGGGTGCGTTAGTATCGGCTCGGTATCTTTCCACGAGGCTGCCGGAGGAATGCTGCGATGACTCGGGTCCAGCAGTCCGATCTACGACGCCGACCGGCCAGGGGGCGGCCACGTGGACGCGAGCTGGATCCAGCGGCCTTGCGCGAGGTGGAAGCGCTGCTGGCGGGACGGTCGCAGGCCCGCGACCAGCTCATCGAGCACCTGCACGCGCTGCAGGACCGCTACGGCCATCTCTCCGCGCGCCACCTGGTGGCGCTCGCGCGCTGGATGCGGCTGCCGATGGCCGCAGTGTTCGAGACGGCGACCTTCTACGCGCATTTCGATTTCGTTGACGACGGCGAGGCACCTCCGGCGCCGCTCACGGTTCGCGTCTGCGAGTCACTGTCGTGCCAGCTTGCCGGTGCCGGCGAGCTCGAGCGCGCGCTGGCCGAAGGCACGGATCCCGCCAGCATCAGGATCGTCGCCGCACCGTGCATGGGACATTGTGACGAAGCGCCGGTAGCGCAGGTCGGACACCGACACGTTGGCCACGCCACGCCCGGGCTGGTCCGGGCAACGATCGATGCGGGATCGCTCGATCCTGGCCCGATCGACTGGCCCGCCCTCGACTCCTATCGTGCGCGGGGCGGCTACGGGCTGCTCGCCGGCCTGCGTACCGGGCGGGTCTGCGTCGAGGATCTCGCCGCCATGCTCGAAGCCGCCGGACTGCGCGGGCTGGGCGGGGCGGGTTTCCCGACGCAACGAAAGTGGCAGGCAGTGCTGGCATGCCCGGGCCCGCGGTATGCAGTGATCAATGCGGACGAAGGCGAGCCGGGCACGTTCAAGGATCGACACTACCTGGAGCGCGAGCCGCACCAGTTCCTCGAGGGTGCGCTGGCCAGTGCCGAGATCGTCGCAGCGAGTGCGCTCTACATCTACCTGCGCGACGAGTACCCGGGACTGTACCGGGTGCTGCAGCGGGCGATCGCCGAAGTCGAGCACGCAGGTATAGCGGCACCCGGCTTCATCGTGCTTCGACGCGGCGCCGGCGCCTACATCTGCGGCGAGGAATCGGCGCTGATCGAGTCGCTGGAAGGCAAGCCGGGCAAGCCGCGGCACCGCCCGCCGTACGTGGCCGAGCGCGGCCTGTTCGATCGACCGACACTGGTCAACAACGTCGAGACGGTCTACTGGATCCCGGAGATCCATCGCCGTGGCGGCGAATGGTTTGCGCAGCAGGGACGCCACGGCCGCAAGGGCCTGCGCAGCTTCTCCGTCTCCGGGCGTGTCAGGCATCCCGGTGTCCACGTGGCGCCTGCCGGCATCACCCTCAGTGAACTGGTCGACGAATATTGCGGCGGCATGGCCGAGGGCCATGAACTGCTGTGCTACCTGCCAGGAGGCGCATCCGGCGGCATGCTGCCGGCATCGAAGGCGGACATTCCGCTGGACTTCGACACGCTGCAGCCACACGGCTGCTTCATCGGCTCGGCGGCGATCATCGTCGTTTCGACCCGCGACGACCTGCGCACCGTGCTGACGAACCTGATGGCTTTCTTCGCCGACGAGTCCTGCGGCCAGTGCACGCCCTGCCGGGTCGGAACCGACAAAATGCTGGCGCTGCTGCGTCGCGACCGGTGGGACGAGGCGCAGTTGCGCAGGCTGTCTCGGGTGATGATGGACGCATCGATCTGCGGACTGGGGCAGGCGGCGCCGAACCCCGTGCTCGGAGCGCTCGACCATTTCCGCGAGCGCCTGGCCAGCCAGGGAATCCGTATCGTTGCCGGGGAGACGGGTCGGTGAGCGACGACACGCACGCTGCCAGCTTCGAGCTGACACTCGACGGGCGAACTGTCATCGCCAGTGCCGGCATGACGCTCTGGGAGCTTGCCAGGCGCTACGGCGATGACATCCCTCACCTGTGTTTCAAGGATGCCCCGGGCTATCGCGCCGACGGCAATTGCCGCGCCTGCATGGTCGAGATCGAGGGTGAACGCACGCTTGCCGCCAGTTGCCTGCGTGAAGCGGCTCCTGGAATGGTTGTCAGGAGCGTCAGCTCCGATCGTGCCCGCGTCGCGCGCCTCGGGGTGATGGAACTGCTGCTGGCCGACCAGCCCGAACGCGAGAGGTCACCTGACCGATCCAGCCATCTCTGGCAAACGGTCGAGCAGCTGGGACTTGATGCCGCCGCGGCGCGCCGGTCAATGCCGCAGCGTGCCGCCGATCCGGCGCGACAGGACTCGTCGCACACGGCAATGCAGGTGAACCTTGAGGCGTGCATCGACTGCGGCTTGTGCGTGCGGGCCTGCCGCGAAGTGCAGGTGAACGACGTGATCGGGCTGGCCGGGCGCGGAGCCCGCACGAAGATCGTGTTCGACTTCGACGATCCGATGGGGCAGAGCACCTGCGTTGCCTGCGGCGAATGCGTGCAGGCCTGCCCGACCGGGGCATTGATGCCGGCGAGCATGGTTGATTCGCTGGGTCGCGGCGATTCCGCACTGGCCGATCGCAAGGTCGACTCGGTCTGCCCGTACTGCGGGGTGGGCTGCCAGCTCACCTATCACGTCAGCGACGACCGGGTGGTCAACGTCGAGGGACTCAACGGGCCGTCGAACCAGGGTCGCCTGTGCGTGAAGGGGCGCTTCGGTCTCGACTACACGCAGCATCCCGCGCGGCTGCTGCGGCCACTGGTCCGTCTCGAGGGCGTGCCGAAGGGAATCGATCCCGGGTTTGATCCGGCACGGCCCCTGACGCATTTCCGCGAGGCGAGCTGGGAAGAGGCGCTGGAGTTCGCAGCCAATGGCCTCAAGTCGCTGCGCGACACCCATGGTCCGGCTGCACTGGCCGGGTTCGGTAGCGCCAAGTGCTCCAACGAAGAAGCGTGGTTGTTCCAGAAGCTGGTACGGACAGGCTTCGGCTCGAACAACGTAGATCACTGCACTCGCCTGTGCCATGCGAGTTCGGTCGCCGCGCTGATGGAGTGCATCGGTTCGGGCGCCGTGACTGCATCGTTCATGCAGGTCGCCGAGGCGGACGTAGCGATCCTGATCGGTTGCAACCCGGCGGTGAACCACCCGGTGGCCGCGACCTGGTTCAAGCAGGCGGCGAAGCGGGGCACGAAGTTGATCGTGCTGGACCCGCGCGGACAGGCGCTCGGCGACTACGCCCACCGCGTGGTGCGCTTCACGCCCGGCGCGGACGTGGCGCTGCTGAATGCGATGCTGAACGTCAACGTCACCGAGCGCCTCTACGACGAGGAATACGTCGCCGCGCACACCGAGGGATTCGAGGCGCTGCGTGAACACCTGCAGGCGATGACGCCCGAGGCGATGTCGCCCCAGTGCGGCGTGCCAGCCGACGAAATCCGCGATATCGCCAGGACCTATGCCACGGCCGGCCGGGCGATGATCTTCTGGGGCATGGGGATCTCGCAGCACGTACACGGCACGGACAACGCCCGCTGCCTGATATCGCTGGCACTCTGCACCGGCCACGTCGGCCGCCCGGGAACCGGCCTGCATCCGCTGCGCGGCCAGAACAACGTGCAGGGAGCCTCGGATGCCGGGTTGATCCCGATGGTTTTTCCCGACTACCGACCGGTGGGAAATGACCAGTACCGGGCTGCATTCGAGGAATTGTGGCTGGCGCCGCTGGATTCGAAACCCGGGCTGACGGTCGTCGAGATCATGCACGCGATCCACGCAGGCACGATCCGTGGCATGTACATCCTGGGCGAGAATCCGGCGATGTCGGACCCCGACCTCGATAACGCGCGGGCGGCACTCGCGAAGCTCGAGCACCTGGTCGTGCAGGAACTGTTCGTGACCGAGACTGCGCAGTTCGCGGACGTGATCCTGCCGGCGTCGGCCTGGCCCGAGAAGGACGGCACGGTGACCAACACCAACCGCCAGGTGCAGATGGGGCGCGCAGCGGTCCCGCTGCCGGGAGACGCTCGTCCGGACTGGTGGATCATCCAGCAGATCGCACGGCGTTTCGGCCTGGCCTGGAACTACCATCATCCACGCGACGTGTTTGCCGAGATGCGGCGGGGCATGGCCTCGCTCGACCACATCGACTGGGAACGTGTCGAGCGTGAAGGCTCGGTGACCTATCCGAGTGCAGCGACGGACGCGCCGGGGCAGGACGTCGTGTTCGGGGAGCGGTTCCCGACTGCGAGCGGGCGCGCACGCTTCACGCCGGCCTGGCCGTTGCCGCCGGACGAGCCGGTGGACGCCGAGTTCCCGGTCGTGCTGATCACCGGGCGACAGCTCGAGCACTGGCACACCGGCTCGATGACCCGGCGTACCCGCGTGCTGGACGAACTGGAGCCGGCGGCGGTTGCATCGATGGCGCCAGAGGAGCTGTTGCGGCTGGGCGTAGAGGCTGGTGACCCGGTCAGCATCGTGACGCGGCGTGGCCGCATCACGCTTGCAGCGAGAGTGGACCCGCTGATGCGCGAAGGGATGGTCTTCGTGCCCTTCTGCTACGCCGAGGCACCAGCCAACCGGCTGACGAATCCGGCACTGGACCCGTACGGCAAGATCCCGGAATTCAAGTACGCAGCCTGCCGCGTAACCGGCAATTCATAGTGGTGGTTGCGAATGGTTAATGGACGCCACCTGTGCCAGGCTCGCCTCAGGGCGCGACATATGCAGGTGGACGCTGATGTTCAGCGCGGACACAGCCGGTTTGCGGGCCACGCTGCAGCAACTGCAGCAGGCGACGCATGATCATGCCGAGTGGCACGAGCGCCTGATTCGCACGATTGTCTGCAGGCTGCGGTGCAGTCCGGACGACCTCGCCGACGACGCACACCAGAATTGCCGATTCGGCCAGTGGTATTACGCCGAGGCATCGGCGGAACTGCGGCGGCAGTCGATGTTCGCGGCAATGGAGTCGGAACATGAGCGTATCCACGTAATCGCTGCAGCGCTGCTTCAAGATGCATCGGCTGGCCTGCCGGTCGGCCGCGAGTCATATGACGAGTTCATGGCTACCAGCGCTCGATTGCGCCTGGAACTCGATTCGCTGCGGCACGAGGTCCAGGACATCCTGCGTGGCAGCGACACCCTGACCGGCGCCTATGGCCGCAGGCACCTGTTGCCTGAGTTGCGTGAGTGGCACGAACTGGCAAAACGGGAAGTGCAGCAGTGCTGCGTCGCCTTCATGGACCTGGACCACCTCAAGGACATCAACGATACGCACGGCCATACGGTGGGCGACCAGGTCCTGGCCGGCGCAGTCCGCTACGTCACCGGACACCTGCGTCCGTACGACAAGGTGTTCCGCTACGGCGGAGACGAATTCCTGATCTCCCTTCCCGGAATCGACCTGCCGGACGCGCTGCACCTGGTCGAACGCATTAGCGCGGGTTTCGGCCAGCAGTCGTTCGTCATCAGCGCCGATGGCCGCCAGATCCGCGCGACGGCCTCGTTCGGGCTCGCGCTGCTCGACCCCGATATCAGCATCGAGGAGTCGATCGACCGGGCCGACAAGGCGCTGCTGGTGGCGAAGACCGCAGGACGCGACAGGGCCGTCAAGTGGGATCCGGGTATCACGACCGGCGCGATCCTGGACTGGCCAGCAGATCAAGGCCGTGACGGCTGAGTCCCTGCATTGTGCCCCTGCCGCGGCGATAGCTGCAGCGACTCATGTCGACGCGATGGCGCTTGGGAGAAAAAAAAGCCCCGCCAATCGGCGGGGCAAATCTCGGGGGGGCAGTTGTCGGTGGGATTACGACGTGAAATCGTCCATAAGGATCAGTCCGAGCGGCGCGCCGCCGGCGCCGCCTTCGGCGTCGCGTGCGATGGCCGTGTAGATCCCACCATTCTCGACGGTGATCGTCGCCGGGCCGATTGCGGCGTTCTTGGTCCCGGTCGGCGTAACGGTCACGTCATAGGAGCCTTCCGCGAGCGAGATGAAGCCGGTGTTGGCCTTGAACGGAACGGCGGCCAGCGTCGGCGCGACCGAGTTGATGTCGACGCCGGGCGCGGTGACGTAGATGTCGACGTCCTGGGCGGTCGGCGATGCATGGATGATCCGCACCTTGGCATTCGTGGCCACCCTGCGCGCGTCATCGGTCGCGAACAGCGGCTCGATTTCGGCCAGGTTGCCCACTGCCAGCACCGTGTAGCGGATGCCTGCCGTCAACTCCACGTCGGCATCGATCGGCACAAGTGTCTGCGTGGCGGAGTCGGTTACCTTTACGTTGTAGGTCGCGGGCGGGACGCTGACGAACGGCGTGAAGTCCGGGAAGCCGAGGTCTGGCACCAGTGGGTTGGCGAAGTCGTCATTGACGACAACGTCCACCGGCGGCGCATCGGGCGAGGCGTGCACGACCCGCAGGTCGGCCGGCGTCTCTGCATCGAGGATCTCCGACGAGCCGCTGCCATCCAGGACGACCAGGCTGATTGGAGCCGTACCTGTCGAGGTATTCTCGACGGCCGCTAGCAGCAGGTTGCTTCCGGACGAAAGGGTGATGGTTCCCGTGTCGTAGACCACGGTGGAGGCATCGCCGGCCAGCGTAACTCGCGCCTGGTAATCGCTGGCGGGTACCTCGAGTGGGCCGAGGTTCTCGCCGAACGAGAAAGTGCCGGCAGGCGCCGACATGGCGAGGTCCGCACCCGGCGCCGTCAGGTATACGTCTACCTGAGGCGCCATCGGCGCGGCGTGCACGAGGCGCAGACGCACTGAACCCGAAGGCACCGCGGTGTCGGGCTGCTCGACGACCAGCGCCTCGATATTCGCTACGCCGCCGACCGCGATGATGCTGTAGAGCGTATCGGCGGCAAAGGCCAGGTCGACCGGACCGATAACGGTGGCGGTCCCGCCAGGCACTATGCCGTCAACCTTGACCGAATATGTGCCAACGTCCAGTGCCAGCGCACCGGTGCCGTCCTTGTAGTCAACATCGGAAATGGTGGCGGAGCCGACCGAAAGGTTCACCATCGGGGCATCCGGCGAGGCGTGCAGTGCCTGGACCTTGAACTGCGCCGGGGGAGGGACCACCTCATCCGGCTTGTTGTTGTTTGAGGAATCGCTGCAGCCGGCCAGCACGACGGCCAGCGTGGCTGCGGTGATGAGTTTGACTGGATTGATCATTGCAGGGACCTTCGTATGACTTGGTGGTGTTTGTCGCGGGTTGGAAGTTTCCCGAACCCGGGCGCCGAAGTGGTCTCAGGCCGGTAACGATTTGTAACGAATCGCAACAAGCGCTCCGGCACCGGAGACCGCTCGCTGGCGACCGGTTAACATGCCGCCGTGACAACAATCCTCCTCATCGACGACGACAGGCGACACTCTGAGCTGCTGAAGACGTATCTCGGCCGCTTTGGCATCGACCTGGTATGCGCGCCTGACGCCGACACAGGGCTCGCCCGCCTCGAGAGCGCGGAGCCGGACCTGTTGCTGCTCGACGTGATGCTGCCGCGGCGCGATGGTTTCGAGATCTGTCGCGAAGTGCGCAGGAAGAGCTCGATTCCGATCGTGATGCTGACCGCGCGCGACGATGTTATCGATCGCGTCTCGGGGCTCGAGCTTGGCGCCGACGACTACGTCTGCAAGCCATTCGAACCAAGGGAGCTGGTCGCGCGCATCCAGTCGGTGCTGCGCCGCGCAGAGGCGCGCGCTGAAGCCGGCGGCGGCCGTCGTCAACTGGACTTCGACGGCCTGCGGATCCAGCTGGACGCCCGTACGGTCAGCGTGGACGGTGCGCCGGTCGAATTGACCTCGATGGAATTCGACCTGCTGGGCGTACTTGCGCGCAATGCCGGTCGCAAGATGTCGCGCGACGAGATCCAGGCCGAGCTGCGCGGAATCGACGCGTCGCTGCTCACACGTGCGGTCGATATCGCGGTCAGCCGCCTGCGCCACAAGATAGGCGACACCGGCAAGCCCGCCCGGTTCATACAGACCGTGTGGGGTCATGGCTACGCTTTTGTAGGCCGCCCGGCCGCAGACGATGCCTAGCAGGCTGTTACGGTCGCTGTCGGTCCGGCTGCTCGCCATCTATCTCGTGATGGGCGCACTGTTCGTCTACGGTTCGCTGCTCGGAATCCGCTGGGTGTATGACAGCGACCAGCTTCGCGAGCTGGTCAGCGGCCACCTGTCGCTGCACGTGGACTACGTTCGAAAGGACATCGGCAACCCGCCGCGGATCGCAAACGCAATCGAGATCACCCGGAAGGTGCCGATCGACATCCGCATCGTGGGGCCTGGCATGGACTGGTCGTCCGATCCGGAATTTCCCGCGCCTTCGAAGCTCGAATTCGGTGACAGCGACGTCTTCCAGCCCGCAACCGCGCAGTGGCTACGTGGCATCGAAGGCATCCAGTTCGCCGAATACCGCGGACACGGCTTCCTCAAGTTCGACCAGGGTCCCTACGTGGTCATCGTCGCCTCGCCGAGGATCTCCGAAGAGGTCGTGGAACGGAACCTGACGCCGGTCATCGTAGGATTCGGCCTGGTGCTGGTGTTGCTGACATATCTCGCGGTGCGTTGGCTGTTCCGGCCGATCGGCGCCATTCGCCGGGGCGCTGCGCAGATCGGCCAGGGCCATTTCGAACACCGGATCACCGCGGTGCGGGATGACCAGCTCGGCGACCTTGCGGCCGACATAAACAGGATGGCCGAGGACGTGCAGCGAATGCTCGACGCAAAGCGCCAGCTGCTGCTCGGAATCAGCCACGAGCTGCGCTCGCCGCTGTCGCGCCTGAAGCTCGCGCTGGAGCTTGCCGACGACTCGCCGGAGAACAGCGGGTTGCGCGACGATGTCGTGGAGATGGAGAAAATCATCGTGACGCTGCTCGAAGCCGAGCGGTTGAACACGCGCCATGCGGCCCTGCGCATCACACGCGTATCGGTGCGGCAACTCGTCGATCAGCTGATCGATGACTATTTTTCAGGCGAGCGTGATCGGATCCAGGTCAACGGTCCTGACGGCCTCGGCGTGCAGGTCGATGAGGCGCGAGTGACGCTGATGCTCAAGAACCTGGTAAGCAATGCGCTGCGCTACGGCCCGGCTGGTAACGGCACGATCGCCATCGACTTCGATCGCCGGGGCGACAAATGGTGGATCAGCGTTTCCGACCGCGGGCCGGGCATTCCACCGGACCAGGTAGACAGGATCGGGGAGCCGTTCCATCGCGGTGACCCGTCTCGCACGCGTGACACGGGTGGAAGCGGACTCGGGCTCTACCTGGCGCGGCTGGTGGCAAGGGCGCACGCCGGGACACTGGAACTCGATCTCGCGTACACGGGAGGGGCCCGCTTCGTTGTCACGCTGCCTTTGAGTCCGGCAGAAGACGCCGGCGCAGTCGCGCCGGTCGGCTGATCGCAGTGCGCTTCAACCTGCCGCCGAATGTGGCCACAGTTCGGCAGCCCGGTAGCGGCCGGTGGCGGTGAGTTCGGCGTAGGCCTCGCGCTCCGCCCGCAGTCGGGCCCGGCGCGACATGAACGGCGTCCCGCCCACGGCGTCGAGCGAACTCGGGCGGGCAAACAGGAATCCCTGTCCCGCCACGCACCCGAGGTCGAGCAGGCTCGCCACCTGGTCTTCGTTCTCGATGCCTTCGGCCACCGTCTCCAGTCCGAGCGTTGCGCCGAGCATCACGACTGCGCGAGCCAGTTCGGGGCCGCCATCATGTTCGGTCATGCGGCTGACGAATGCGCGGTCGATCTTCAGGATGTCGATCGGGAATCGGTGCAGGTAGGACAGGGACGAGTAGCCCATGCCGAAGTCGTCGATCGCGAGACGGACACCCAGCGACTTCAGATCGCGGAATCGCTCGAGGTTGACCTCGGTGTTCTGCATGATCGTGCTTTCCGTCATTTCGATCACCAGGCAGCCCGGGTCGAGGCCGGAGACCTCGAGCGCATGGCGCACGTCTGCGACCAGGTTTCCCTGCTGCAGGTGGCGGCCGGATATGTTGACCGCCACTCGCAGTCCACTTCCGGCTGGCGCCGAGTCGCTCCACGAACGGACCTGGGTGCACGCGTCGACCAGGACACGGCGACCAAGCTCGACGATACGGCTCGACTCCTCGGCGATCGAAATGAAATCCGTGGGCATGACGACGCCCCGCCGGGGATGGTTCCACCGCAGCAGGGCTTCGACGCCGAGCAGCTCGCGGCTGGTCAGGTCGATGACCGGCTGGAATTCCAGGAAGAACTCGTTCCGCGCCAGCGCCAGGTCGATGTCCTGCTCCAGTCGCAGGCGATCATGAATCTGTTCCTGCATGTGCGGCTGGAACATGACGAAACGCGCCTTGCCGGCAGCCTTTGCCCCGTACATGGCTATGTCCGCATTGCGCAGCAGCTGTTCGGCGTCGTCACCTGGCCGGGAGCAGGCGACGCCGATGCTGGCAGACGCGTCGGTTTCCCTGCCGTCGAGCAGCAGTGGGCGATTAAATGCGGCCGTGATCGGCGCGGCTATGCGTTCGACGTCGTCCTCGCTGCGGATGCCTTCCAGCAGGATGGCGAACTCGTCGCCGCCCAGGCGTGCAACGGTGTCCGACGGCCGGGTAGTCTTCACCAGTCGTTGCGCCGCCGCCTGGAGCAGTCGGTCGCCCGCGTCGTGACCGAGCGAGTCGTTCACGTTCTTGAAGTTGTCGAGGTCGAGGAACATCACGGCCACGTGCTGCCGGGAACGCTGTGCCAGCTCCAGCGCGTGTTCGACGCGGTTCCAGAACAGGCTGCGGTTGGCGAGCAGGGTCAGCGGGTCGTGAAACGCGAGTTTCCGCAGCTGTTCCTCGAGTGCCTTTCGCTCTGTTACGTCGCGGAAATTGAGTGCCAGTCCCCCAATGGCCGTGTCGTCCATCAGGTTGCTGCCGACGCATTCGAGTGTGCTGCGGCGGTCGCCGCTCTCGACCACTGACTCCACCGGTCCGACCACGCGACCGCGTGTTGCGACCACCTCCGCGAGAAATGTAGTCAGTCGCTCGCGGTCAGGTTCGGCCCACAGGTCGAGGAGGTTGCGGCCGACCAGTTCGTCGGGGTGAATCGCGAAGGTGCGTTCAGCAGCGGGCGAGGCGAACTGGAGTTTGCCCTCCGCGTCGGCGATCATGATGACGTCGGAGGCATTCTTGATCAGGGAAGCGTAGCGGGCCTCGACGATTCCGACCGCCCGGCGTTCCCTTAGCAGCGCTTCATCGCGCATGAGTACTCCCTGGCGCGCCATGACCAGGGCGGTAAGCACGAAGATGATGACGGTCATCGTGTTGACGGGACTGGACATCGTGCTGCTCTCTACGTAGACGAGCACGACGAAGGAAACCATCATTGCGATGTACGGCAGCGCCTGCACCAGGGCCGCGCTCAGGGCGCTCGGTGCATGGCGCGCGGCCGGCACACCGCGCAGCTGGTTGCGCGCGGCAGCTGCAAGCCACACGTAACAGGACAGGTAGATGGCGTCAGAGAAGCCGCCCGGCAGGTAGCTTCCGTCGACTTTCGACATGGCCCAGACGATGTCGGCAATCGACATTGCCGAAAACCCCAGGGTCAGGAGCATCAGGGCCCGGCGGGGTATCTGCGTTGCCCCGGAGTGCATCAGCAGCACGCCGCACGCCAGCAGCATCACGCAGTTGAGGGTGATGTAGGTCTGCGCCAGCACGTACTTGAGCATGTCCGGGTCGCGCTGCGCAGCCGCGGTGGGCTCGATCACCAGGAACCAGAAGAAAGCACCGAACCCCAGCAGCAGGATCGTGGTGTCGAGCCCGAGGCGGAACCACTGCACACGGACGGCAGCGGCGCGGACCACCGTCAGCGCGGCCGCGAAGACCAGCGGGTAGAAACACAGGAAAAAGACGTCGCCAAGCGACGGGAACGGGTCGACGTCGAAGAGCCAATAGGTCGAATTGAGCAGGTTTCCGATGCTGTAGACGCCGAGCGCAGCCGTCAGCAACCACCAGGTTCGCCGCGTAGCCCGGTCGGTCGATCCTCGCGCCGCGGCGGCCCCCAGGATCGTCACTCCGATGCTGGCAGGCGAGTCTGAATACAGGTTGAATACATCGAGGGCCGGCAGCGTGCTGCCTTCGACCAGGTTCAGCAGGATCGCGATTGCGATGTAGGCGAACAGCGCAACGGCAAGAGCACCGGTCCAGCCCGAGCCGAATCCCTCATGCGTGCTTGCACCGTCGCTTGGCTGCGGTCCTGGCGACATATTGTTCTTTGCGCGTCTCCCGCCCGCGGAGCCCTGGCTGTCCCGGCGCATCTAGCCAGATCGGCGCGAGTCCAACTGTGAACGGGGTCCGGTATTGCGGCTGCCGCAGGCGACACGGCCTGCAGGCCGGGCGCGGCCGGCCGGATCCGCTGGGCGTCTCAACCGGGAGTCGAGTACCCGGGTACCGCTGTGGACTGTCCGCTTCTGAGAGGCGCGTCTCATCGGGCCCCTCAAGGAACGATTACCTTTTCGCCGGGAGCGGGTCCGCGTACAGTACGCGCGGTCTGATTGGTTAACCCGGGCAGCATGCGAGGAAACTGATGCGTTCGTGCCGGATGATTGGGTCGATTGCGCTGGCGCTCTGCCTGCTATCCATTTTCGTCCCGCACGATGCCGCTGCGGCCCCGCCGGGTGCCGTTCAGCCGCCGCCGCGACCGGATCTGCGATCCAGCGCTTTCTACATCCTCGACGAAGCTGATTCGTCGGTACTCGCCGCGCGCCACGAGCACGTTCCCGTGCCGATTGCCTCGATCACCAAGCTGATGACTGCGCTGGTCGTGCTCGATGCCGGGCAGTCGGCTGACGAAGTCCTGAGCATTACCTCCGACGACGTTCGCGGCACGGCGGGCTCGGGCTCGCGCCTCGCACCCGGCGTGCGTCTTAGCCGCGGGGACCTGCTTCACCTCGCGCTGATGTCATCGGAGAACCGGGCTGCACACGCGTTGTGCCGCGAGTATCCGGGCGGCACGGCCGCCTGTGTACGGGCCATGAACCACAAGGCGCAGGTGCTTGGCATGAGCACGGCGCGTTTCGTCGAGCCTACCGGCCTTTCGAGTTCCAATGTGGCGAGTCCGGAAGATCTCGCCAAGCTGGTGCTCGCGGCGGCCGAGAATTTGACCATCCGCGACTACTCGACCGATACGGATCACACCGTCCAGGTCAACCGCCAGCGACTCCAGTTCCGCAACACGAACCGACTGGTCGCCAACCCCGGCTGGCAGGTGAGCGTGCAGAAGACCGGTTACATATCAGAGGCCGGTCGCTGCCTGGTGATGCAGACTGTCATCGACGGCCGCCAGG
This sequence comes from Steroidobacteraceae bacterium, assembly GCA_022865595.1. Lineage (GTDB taxonomy): Bacteria > Pseudomonadota > Gammaproteobacteria > Steroidobacterales > Steroidobacteraceae > RPQJ01. Next base: position 26,363 of record JALHTE010000109.1, read on the forward strand.
TCGTGATCGTGCTGCTGAACTCATGGGGCAAGCTCACCCGGATCGCCGACGCCCAGCGGGCGAGACGCTGGGTGGAGTCGACTCACCGGGCCGCGGCCAGCGCGTCGTCCTCGTTACTGCCCAGCGGCTGATCGACGCCGTCGCTTGAGCGGCCACCGGGTATTCCCCGGGGTGGCCTGACGGACCCTCGTGTGGCATAACGCAGCTACCGACGCTGCGACCGGGTCCCTGCATGAACTTAGAAAAAGTTATCTTTGGCTTCGTCATCGTACTGGCCGCAACCCTGAACTTCGGCTTTGTCTACGGCGATCCGACCGATCCCGGGCAGCACCACCTGTGGGAGTTCTTTGCCGCGTTCGTGGTGAACGTGATTGCCACGGCGCTCAAGTTCGGCGACCGCACGCAGATCGGCGCGGTGCACCTCGCGACCAGCCTGGTGGCCGTGCTGCAACTCGGCGCGGCGGCGCTGGTGTGGTTCTTCGCGCCGGCCGGGCCGCTGTCCGAGGACACGATCGTCAGCATCGTGTCGCTGTCGGCAGGTGCGCTGCTGGCCAACGTGGTGTCGGTGGTCATCCTCATCGTCGAGACGACCATGATGCGGAGATGAGTTGACGTGAACAGCACGCTGCTGCTCACGTTGCGGCGCCTGCGGGCGCCGATCATCGTGCTGATCGTGGTGTTCGCGGTCGGCATGGTGGGCCTGGTGCTGATCCCCGGCGTGGACCAGGACGGCCGGCCCTGGCACATGTCGCTGTTCCAGGCCTTCTACTTCATGACCTACACCGCGAGCACGATCGGTTTCGGCGAGATTCCGCAAGGCTTCACCGACAGCCAGCGCCTCTGGGTGGTGGTGATCATATTTGCCTCGGTGCTTGGCTGGGCCTACCTGGTGGCCAGCCTGCTGGCACTCGGGCGCGACAAGGCGGTGCGCAAGGCCTACGTCGATGCACGGTTCAATCGCAGTGTGCAGTCGATCGTCGAGCCGTTCTTCATCATCTGCGGAATCGGCGAGACCGGCGGGCTGGTGGCGAAGGCGATGGACCTGCGTGGCCGGCGCTTCGTGGTCGTGGAGGTCGACGAGACACGGGTCCAGGAAATGGACCTGATGGACTTCCAGCAGGTACCGCTTGCGCTGGCGGCCGATGCCCGCCTGCCCGACCACCTCACCGCCGCGGGACTGCGCAAGGACCAGTGCAGGGGCGTGCTCGCGCTTACCAATGACGACCAGGTGAACCTCGCGGTCGCGATGACCGTCCGCCTGCTCGAACCCAACGTGCCGGTGCTGGCCCGCGCCATGAGCCGGGAAACGGCGGCCAACATGGAGTCGTTCGGCACGCATCACATCATCAATCCTTTCGCCCGCTTCGGGGAGCAGCTCGCGCTCGCCATCGCAGCGCCGGTGAATTACCGGCTGATCGCCTGGCTGACCGGGTTGCCAGGTACTGTCCTCGAAGCGCCGACGAGCCCCCCTCGCGGTGCGTGGGTGGTCTGTGGTTACGGCCGCTTCGGACGCGAGGTCGTCCGGGCATTCCACGCCCACGGGCTCGAGGTGACGGTCATCGATCCGAATGCGCCGACCGGACCGGACCTGCCGACCGTTCGCGGCACCGGCACCGAGGCCGGGCCGCTGGTCGAGGCGGGAATCCGCGAGGCGTCCGGCATCGTGGCAGGCACGGACGACGATGTGAACAACCTGTCGATCGTCGTGACGGCGCGAGAGCTGAATCCCGGCCTCTTTACGATCGTCCGCCAGAACCTGCAGGCCAACCGCGCGCTGTTCGACGCGTTCGATGCCGACATGACCATGGTTTCGAGTGAACTGATCGCGAGTGAATGCCTCGCCGTAATCCGTGCCCCTTCGCTTGGGCCGTTCCTGAAACTTGCGCGGGCCGAGAGCGCCGAGTGGGCGGGCGCGCTGCTCGAACGACTGGAGCGACAGATTGGCCAGCGCGCCCCTGCCATGTGGAGTGTGACGCTCAACATCAGCGAGGCGCCGACGTTTTATCGACTGCTGATGGACGGTGGGCACGCGACACTCGGCGACATGGTCCGTGATCCGGCGGAACGCGACGCGCAGTTGGCCTGCGTGCCTCTCTACCTGGAGCGCGACTCGGAAAAGATTGCGCTGCCGGACGACTCGCTGCAGCTCAAGCCGGGAGACCGGCTGCTGTTCGCCGGTCGCAGCGCCGCGCGCGAGCGACAGCGGCCGGTGCTGTTCAACCCGAACATCCGCGACTACGTGCTGACCGGGTACGACGGCCCCGCGGGC
>JALHTE010000110.1 GCA_022865595.1 Steroidobacteraceae bacterium
GTCCGCTCCTGAGATGGACCGGCCTGGCCGGTGCCGGCACCGCGCTGCACCTCGCCCGGTCAACGACGGGAATCCGTGCACCGCTGCTTCTGGTCGCCGCTGACGCAGCTGGTGCCACGCGGCTGGAGGAGGAAATCAGGTTCTTCGCACCGGCCACCCTGCCGGTGCTGGCGTTCCCGGGCTACGAGACCCTGCCCTACGACCAGTTCTCGCCACACCCGGACATCATCTCGCAGCGCCTGCGGGCCCTGGCGCGGTTGCCGACGCTGGGCCGCGCGATCGTCGTCACCGACCTGCCCACCGCCCTGCAGCGCCTGCCGCCGCGCTCGTTCATTGACGGCCACGCACTCGCGATCGACGTCGGCCAGGAACTCGACCTCGCCGCGTTCCGGCTACGACTCGCGGCTGCCGGATACGCGAGCGTGCCCCAGGTCGGGGCTCCGGGTGAGTTCGCGATCCGCGGTTCGCTGTTCGACGTGTTCCCGATGGGAAGCGAGGTGCCGCTGCGCATCGACTTGATGGACCTGCGCGTGGAAAGCGTGCGCAGTTTCGACGCCGAGACGCAGCGCTCCGGGGAACACCTGCCGCGCGTCGACCTGCTCCCCGCACGTGAGTTCGGGCTCGGGGCGGATTCGGTGCGCGACTTCCGCCGCCGCTTCCGCACACGCTTCGAGGGCGACCTGACACGCATGCCGCTCTACCGAGACGTGGGCGACGGACTGGCACCTTCCGGCATCGAGTACTACCTGCCGCTGTTCTTCGACGAGACGGCGAGCCTGTTCGACTACCTGCCCGCCGGCGCGGTCGTCGCGCTGCCGGCCGAATACCGGGCGGTGCTGGTATCCGCGTGGGCTTCGATAGAAGAGCAATTCGAGGAACGCAGGTACGACATCGAGCACCCGGTGCTTGCGCCCGGCGAAATATTCCTGGCGCCGGCCGAGTGGCAGGCAGCGCTGGCTCGCTCGCCGCGGCTGCTGCTTGGCGACGCAGGCGAACAGCCGGCCAGCGCGGGCGGCGCAACCGACGATACCAGTGAGCCGGGTGACCGCGGCATGCCTGGCGAACGCGACGAGGTGCCGGTCCTGGACCTGCGAACCGCGGAAGCACCGGCACTGCGAATCGACCAGCGGCACGAGGACTCGATCAAGGACTTTGCAACCCGGCTCGCAAGCCACGAGGGCCGAGTGCTGCTGGCGGCCGAGTCCGCCGGGCGGCGCGAGCTGCTGCTCGATCTGCTGCGCCCGCACGGCGTGACTGCGCGAGTGGTCGCCAGCTGGGAGGATTTCCTTGCCGGCGACGCGCCGATCGCGCTGACCATCGCGCCGCTTGCCTCCGGCCTGGCGCTGGCTGAACCGGCGATAACTCTTTACGCCGAGGAACAGTTGTTCGGCGAGCGTGCCCGCCAGGAACGGCGCCGGCGCCGTTCCGACCGCGACCCCGCGCGCATCATCCAGCAGCTGGCCGACCTGCGACCCGGGGCGCCGGTCGTGCACGAGGACTACGGCGTCGGACGTTACCTCGGGCTCACCACTATGGACGCGGGCGGTCTCGCCGCCGAGTTCCTGGTGCTCGAGTACGCTGACGGCGACAAGCTCTACGTCCCGGTGCAGTCGCTGGAGCGGATCAGCCGCTACACCGGCGCAGCCCCGGAGTCAGCTCCGCTGCACAAGCTCGGCGGCGACCAGTGGGCCAAGGCCCGCAGTCGTGCCGCAGCCCGGATCCGCGATGCCGCCGCCGAACTGCTGGACGTGTATTCGCGCCGCGCGGCCCGCGAGGGCCACGCGTTCGCCGTGGACGAGGCCCAGCTGCAGGCGTTCGCGTCCGGCTTCCCGTTCGAGGAGACCGCGGACCAGGCGGCCGCGATCGAGCAGGTGGTCGCCGACCTGCGCTCGCCCAGACCGATGGACCGCGTGGTGTGCGGCGACGTGGGATTCGGCAAGACCGAGGTTGCACTACGCGCAGCATTCGTCGCAGTGCAGGGCGGCAAGCAGGTCGCGGTGCTGGTGCCGACCACGCTGCTCGCGCAGCAGCACTACCAGAGCTTTGCCGACCGCTTCGCGGACTGGCCGGTGCGGGTGGAGCTGCTGTCGCGATTTCGAGGCGACGCGCAGGCGAAGACGGTGCTGGCCGGACTCGCGGATGGCAAGGTCGACATCGTGGTCGGCACGCACCGGCTGCTGCAATCCGGCGTGCGCTTCAAGGACCTCGGCCTGCTGGTCATCGACGAGGAACACCGCTTCGGGGTGCGCGACAAGGAGAAGCTCAAGTCGCTGCGCGCCGAGATCGACGTGCTGACGCTGACTGCGACGCCCATCCCCCGTACGCTGAACATGTCGCTCGGCGGTCTGCGCGACCTGTCGCTGATCTCGACGCCGCCGGTCGGCCGACTCTCGATAAAGACCTTCGTCACGGAGTGGAGCGAGCCGGTGGTTCGCGAAGCCTGCCTGCGCGAACTTCGACGCGGCGGCCAGGTGTATTTCGTGCACAACTCGATCGATACCATCGAGAACACCGCGCGGGTGCTGGCCGGACTCGTTCCGGAGGCACGAATCGCGATAGGCCACGGACAGATGCGCGAGCGCGACCTCGAGCAGGTCATGCTCGATTTCTACCACAAGCGCGCCAACCTGCTGCTCTGCACCACGATCATCGAGAGCGGCATCGACGTGCCGACTGCGAACACCATCATTATCGACCGCGCGGATCGCTTCGGGCTGGCGCAGCTGCACCAGTTGCGAGGTCGCGTGGGCCGCTCGCATCACCAGGCCTACGCCTACCTGGTCACGCCGCCGAAAAACGCCATGACCGCCGACGCGGCCAAGCGCCTCGAGGCGATCGAGTCGCTGGAGGACCTCGGCGCCGGCTTCGTGCTCGCGACCCACGACCTGGAGATCCGCGGTGCCGGCGAACTGCTGGGCGAAGGCCAGAGCGGCCAGATCCAGGAGATCGGCTTCGCGCTGTACACGGAACTGCTGGAGCGTGCCGTCACAGCGATGCGCGCCGGCCGGGTTCCCGAACTGGAGCAGCCGCTGCACCACGGGCCGGAACTCGACCTGCACGTGCCGGCGCTGCTGCCAGAGGCATTCCTGCCCGACGTGCACGCGCGGCTGGTGCTCTACAAGCGCATCTCGGGCGTGGCGACCGAGGCGGACCTCGACGACCTGCAGGCCGAGACCATGGACCGTTTCGGGTTGCTGCCAGAGCCAGCGAGGAACCTGTTCCGCATCGCGCGACTGCGCGTGGCTGCCGCTCGGCTCGGAATCGAGCGGCTCGACGTGGGCCACGCCGGCGGATCCGTGGCCTTCGGCCCCGACACGCCCGTGGACCCGGGCGCGCTGATTCTGCTGGTGCAGAAGAGCGGGCGGGCACTGCGATTCGACGGCCCGAGCAAGCTGAGGTTCAGCGGTGTATTCGAGGAGCCGGAGGCGCGTTTTGCGGCTGCGCTGGCACAGGTCGAGGCACTTGCGGGCTGCGTTGCCCGCTGAACCGCAACTCAGATCGCCCCGTCCTCGACACGGTTGCCGCCGGAATGCTTGGCGCGCTCCAGCGCACGCTGCGCCGCCTCGAGCAGCAGCTCGCAGTCCTGGCCCCGCGGCGGGACGGCGGTCACGACTCCGGCGCTCATGGTCATGAAGCGGCCAGTACGCGAACGCGGGTGGTGGATCGCGAGCGCACGGATGCGGCCCAGGATCGTTTCCGCGAACGCGCTCGCGCTCGCCGCCTCCATCGCCACGCCCAGCGCCACGAACTCGTCGTCACCGAAACGCGCCACCACATCGCTGGCCCTGCGCATGGTCGCGGCGATGGTCCTGCCGAGCTGCCGCAGCACATTGTCGGTCGCGACGCGCCCGAAGACCTCGCGGTACTCACGGCAACCGTCCACGTCGAACCGGATCAGCGTGATCAAGCGGCCGTCGCGCTGGCCGATTGACCAGTCACGTCGCAGCGTCTCGAGCAGGTGTTCCGCGGTAGCCAGCCCGTTCGCCCGGTCAATGGCCGTGCCGGCGACGACGCGCTGCAGCGGCCGGTAATACAGCGCCAGCCGTCCGTCCGGCAGCAGCACGGCCCAGCGCTCGCAGCCGACCACCGAATCATCCGCGCGCTTGAGCTGTACGCGCATCGCGCCGCAACCGGCCGTGGCATTCAGGTCCAGTGGCGCCTCGATCTCGAGCTCTTCGAGCTTCTGCCCGACCAGCGCGGGCACCGGCATGCGCAACAGGGCCGCCAGCGTATCGTTCGCGTACAGGATCCGCAGCGGGCTGCCCTGGACGACCACGCTGCCGTCCGGGGCTTGGCGCAGGACGTCGGCGGTCGGTGTCGGGTCCATCGTGCTCATGCGAGAGTTTATCGCCGGTCAGGCGTCGAGCTGCAAGCTCGGTGCATCACGACAGTGATCCACTGCCGCCCTGCACTGCGCCCAGCGCTCACCCGCCAGCAGCGAATCCCAGTCCGGACCGGGCCGGCCGTGCAGGCGGACCAGCCGGACCTGGCTCACCGGATCGGATTCGCCCTCGAGTTCGTCGAGCGTCGCGAGCACCGCCGCGCGGTCGTTGCAGACCGAGAGGATGTCGCAACCCGCGGCCAGGGCCCGCCGCGCCCGCTCCGGCACCGAGCCCGCCACCGCAGCGCCGCCCATGCTGAGGTCGTCGGAGAAGATAGCGCCGGTGAACCCGAGGCCGTGGCGCAGTTCCTGCTGGATCCAGCGCCGCGAGAACCCCGCCGGGGCCTCGTCCACCTCCGGGACCAACACGTGCGCTACCATCACCGCGGCCAGGCCGTTGGCCACCAGCCGGTGATACGGCAACAGGTCCTCGCCCAATTCAGCAAGGGTGCGTCGGTCCACCGGAAGTGCCTTGTGCGAATCGGCCACCACCGCGCCGTGACCCGGGAAGTGCTTGGCGGCTGCCGCCATGCCCGCGGCACGCATGCCCTGCACGCAGGCAACGGCCAGCGTCGAGACCACGTCGGGGTCGCGGTGGTAGGCGCGATCGCCGATCACCTCGCTGACGCCGTAGTCGAGGTCCACGCAGGGCGTGAAGCTCATGTCCACGCCGACGGCACGCAGTTCAGCGGCCAGCAGCCAGCCGCACTGCCACGCCAGGCGCCGTCCGGCATCGGGATCGAGGTCGTAGGCGTGGCCGATGGACCGCTGCGACGGCAGGACCGTAAAGCCGCTGCGGAAACGCTGCACCCGACCGCCCTCGTGATCGACGGTGACCAGCAGTGGCGGCTTGCGGATCGATCGAATTTCGTGGACCAGCTCCGCGAGCTGCGGGACGCTCTCGAAGTTACGAGTGAACAGGATCACCGATCCGACCAGCGGGTGCGCGAGTACGCGACGGTCGTCGTCCGTGAGCGCCGTGCCCGCAACGTCCACCATCAAGGGACCGAGCGTCACGAGACTTCCCACCAGGGACTCACCGGGCGACCAGCGCGAGATTCGAGTCGTGCCAACATCGCCTCACCTTTCAAAGACCGCCATCGCCTCGACGTGCGTCGTGTGCGGGAACATGTCCATGACCCCGGCCGCGGCGAGGCGGAACCCGTGCTCCCGCACCAGGATGCCCGCGTCCCGGGCTAGGCTGCCCGGGTGGCAGGAAATATACACGACGCGCGCAGCACCGCTCGCGCCCACCACCGGCAGCACCTCGCGCGCGCCGGCGCGTGGAGGGTCGAGCAGCACGCGGTCGTAGCCACCCCGGGTCCAGGTCGCTTCGCTCATATCGCCCTCAAGATTTGAGGCGTAAAAGGCAGTGTTCGCGAGCCCGTTGAGCACGGCATTGCGTCGGGCGCGTTCGACCAGTCCCTGTTCGCCCTCGATGCCGACGACCTGCCCCGCCCGGGTCGCCAGCGGCAGCGAGAAGTTGCCAAGGCCACAGAACAGATCCAGCACGCGGTGCCCGGGACCGGGATCGAGCAGATCGACGGCACGACTGACCATCGCCTCGTTCAGCGCGCCGTTCACCTGGATGAAATCGGCCGGCTCGAATTCGATGCGCAGGCCGAAGGCCGGCAGCAAATAGTGCAGAGGCTCGACAGCGCCGCCCAGTGGACGGATGGTCTCGATGCCGCCCGGCTGCAGGTAGATCCGTACCGCGTGCTCGCGCTCGAAGCCCGCCAGCAGATCGAGGTCCGCCGCCGATGGCTCGTCGAGCACTCGCAACACCAGCGCACAGGCGTTGTCGGCGACCGCAACCTCGACCTGCGGCATTCGAGCAGCGATCGACAGCTTCGCCACCAGCGCAGCGAGAGGATCCATCAACGCCCCGGCTGGCGGCACCAGTACTCGGCACTCATGCAGGTCGGCGACATAAGGCGCGCTGCGCTCGCGGAAACCGACCAGGACCCGGCCCTTTTTCGGCACCAGCTTCACACCCAGCCGTGCTCGCCGGCGATACGCCCACACCGGTCCGGTGAGCGGATCGAGTACGCGGCCGGGCTCGACATCGCCCAGCCGGGCCAGGTTCTCGATGAGCTGTGCCTGCTTGAACGCGAGCTGCGCCGCTGGCGCGAGGTGCTGCAGGGCGCAGCCGCCGCAGAGCCCGAAATGCGGGCATTCGGCCGGCACGCGGTCGGCGCTCGCGCGCAGGACCTGCTCGAGCACCGCCTCGTCGTAGCGCCGATGCCGGCCCACTCGACGCATGACGACGCGCTCGCCGGGCAGCGAGTCGGCGACGAACACCGCCTTGCCGTCGACCCGGGCAACGCCTTTCGCCTCGTGAGAGAGATCGACGATGTCCGCCTCTTCCGGTGCCACGCTCAAGCGCTTCATGCGGGCAGGCGGCTCATGGTGGCGAGGCTCTCATGCGGTATCGTCAGGCCAGGCCGCCAGGAACTCCGCCAGGTGCGGCTTGCCTGCACCGGCAAGCCAGGTGCGCACGATGCCGCACTCGCGGTCGTGCTCCTCGGGCGTCAGCCGGCCGCGCATCAGCTCGAAGCGCAGGTAGATGAGGTAGGTGTTGATGACATCCGTCTCGCAGTAGTTGCGGATGTCCTCGGCTCGGCCCTCGATGTGTGCGTCCCAGACGCCCTCACCGGACATGCCGAGCTTGCCTGGCAGGCCGATCAGCTGTGCCATGCGGTCGAGGCCGACGCGGCCACGGCCCTGGTAGGCGGCGAGCACATCCATCAGGTCGATGTGGCGCCAGTGGAAGCGGCCGAGGTAGTTGTTCCAGCGAAAGGACTGGTCCTCGTCGCCGGTCTCCCAGTAACGGTGCGCCTGCACTCGATGGCGCATGGCGCGGTAGTTCAGTACCGGCAGGTCGAAGCCGCTGCCGTTCCAGCTCACCAGCGTGGGACTGTAGCGCGCGATGCCGTCGAAGAACCGGCCCACCAGCTCGGCTTCCGATGACGCCACCTCGCCCAGGCTCCATGCCTTGAAGCCGTCGCGGGTGCGCATCGCGACCGAGATCGCGACGATGCGCTGCTGCTCCAGGGACAGGAACTCCGAGCCCGTCTGCTCGCGCTGCCGGGTCTGCATTACATAGCCGACCTGCTTGTCCGACAGGCCGTCGAGTCCGTACAGGCGGCGGCCGAACTCGACGTCCGGAACCGTCTCGATGTCGAACGCGAACACGTTGCTGATGGTCACGGTGTCCCCCTGCGCATGAGCACTGCCACGGCGACCACGAGGCCGGCCTCGTCGGTCAGCGTGACATGTCCTTCTCCCGCACCAAGCGCGTCTCGAACCTTGAGTCCGCGCTCGGACCAGATCACTTCGGGCCTGCCCCAGGCGTTCGGCGCGATGCCGACGTCGCGGATCCACACACCGTGCGCGAACCCGGTGCCCAGCGCCTTGACGATGGACTCCTTCGCGGCAAAACGCATGGCCAGGAATCGCACCGGGCGCTTGTAGCTGCGAAACGCGAGCTCCTCCTCAGGCATCAGCAGTCGCTGCACGAAACGCTCGCCATGGCGCGCGTAGGCGGCCTCGATGCGATCGAGACGGACAACGTCAGTGCCGATGCCGAAGATCAAGGGACTTCTCAGGCCGAGACCCTGAGACCGCGGCGCGCAGCGTCCATCAGCGCCCGCATGTCGCGCACCGCGGGACCGATGCCGTCCACGATTGCGCGCGCGACGATGGAGTGGCCGATGTTCAGCTCCACGATCTCCGGGATAGCGGCGACCGGCTGCACGTTGTGGTAATGCAGCCCGTGGCCAGCATGGACAGTGAGCCCGATGCGCGAGCCGAAGCGCGCGGCTTCCGTGATCCGCATCAGTTCCATCGCCTGGCGCTCCCCGGTGGCCTCGGCGTAGGCGCCGGTGTGCAGTTCGACTACCGGTGCGCCGCACTCCAGTGCCGCCTCGAGCTGCTCGGGCTCCGGGTCTATGAACAGCGACACGCGGATGCCCGCGTCGTCGAGCTCGGCGCAGCAGTCCTTCAGCCGGTCAACCTGCCCCGCGACGTCCAGCCCGCCCTCGGTAGTGAGCTCCTCGCGTCGCTCGGGGACCAGGCAGCAGTCCTGCGGGCGGACCTCGCGCGCGAAGCGCAGCATCGCCTCGGTGGCCGCCATCTCGAGGTTCATGCGTGTCTGCAGCGCCTCGCGCATCCGTGTCACGTCGTTGTCCTGGATGTGACGACGGTCCTCACGCAGGTGCAGCGTGATGCTGTCGGCGCCCGACTGCTCCGCGAGCAGTGCCGCGAACAGCGGGTCCGGGTAACTCGCGCGGCGCACCTGTCGCAGGGTCGCCACGTGGTCGATGTTGACGCCGAGCCGGAGCGGATGGGTAAGCACGATTCAACCCCCCTGTGCGCCGCCATGGGCGCGCATAGCGATCATCACCTCGCGGGTGCGCAGCGGCCGGCCGTCGAGGCACTGGTCGAGCGCCGCCTTCAACAGGCGCCTCGCGTCGCCGAGGCTGCGCTCGTCACGCAGCTCGTCTCGAGCCAGCGACAGCAGAGACGCACCGGAGAACACCAGTATTCCCTCGGCGACGCCCTCGACCAGCTCCGGCCCGCCGTCGATCCGGTAGCGGTAGCAGTGGCCCGACTCGATCGGCACTCCGGCCGCGGCCTCGGTCTCCAGGCACAGGCCCCAGCCGAGTTCTTCGAGCAGCCGCTTCTCGAACAGGCGCAGTGCGCGCGCCGGCCGCTCGGCGGCATCGGCGAGGCGGGCAAGCAGCGCCGCGTACGCGTCGTAAAGCGCCGGGTGAGGATCGTGGCGCGGCAGCAGCTTCACCAGAAGTTCATTGGCATAGAAAGCGCTCATCAGGCGGTCGCCTTCGATCGGCGCCGCGGCACGCACCCGCTCCGCTCCGGTGAGTTGGCCGGCCTCGCCACGCGCGGTCCAGGAGACGAGCAGCTCTGCGAACGGCTGCAGCGCTGCCGGCAGCGAGGATCCGCCGCGCCGCGCCGCACGCGCGAACACAGAGACGCGTCCGTGCTCACGGGTCAGCAGCTCCAGGATCCTGCTCGAGTCACGCCAGGGGTAGTGGTGCAGCAGGAACGCGGGTGCGAGTTGCACGCGCCGCGCCGTGCCGCTCACGACTCGAGCCCGAACTTGCGCAGCGCCGCCTCGTCGTCGGACCAGCCTTCGCGCACCTTGACCCACAGTTCGAGATGCACCGGGCGGCCGAAGTGATGCTTGAGGTCCAGGCGCGCCGCGCGCCCGATTTCCTTCAGCAGTTCACCGCCCTTGCCGATCACGATCGCCTTCTGGCCGGTGCGCTCGACCCAGATCGCCGCCTGTACGATCAGCTTGCCGGGCTCGTCCTCGGCCTGGCCGATGCCCTCGATCTCGACCACCAGGCCGTAGGGCACTTCCTCCTGCAAGCGGCGCGTGAGCTTCTCGCGGATGATCTCGGACGCCATGAAGCTGTCGCTTGCATCGGTCACCTGGTCGTCCGGGAAAAGCAGCGGCGACTCCGGGAAGTATCCGGCGATCAGTTCCGGGAGCGCATCGATGTTTTTGCGCTTCAGCGCGGAGAGCGGCACGACCTGCGCGAAATCGGCCTTCGACGAGATCTCGGCGATGAACGGCAGCAGGCGTGAGCGCGGTTGAGCGCGATCCACCTTGTTGATCAGCAGCAGGATCGGCCGTCCTGCAGCACGCAGCTCGCCGAGCACGCGCTCGTCTTCCTCGGTCCAGCGCAGCGCCTCGATCACGAACAGGTTCACGTCCGAGTCGGCCAGCGACGAAAGCGCGGTGCGGTTCATGTAGCGGTTGATCGCACGGGGCTGCTTGGCGTGGATACCCGGCAGGTCGACGAACACGATCTGCATGCCGGGACGGTTCAGGATGCCGTGGATGCGCGTCCTCGTGGTCTGCGGTCTCGCGGTGACGATGCTTACCTTCCGTCCCAGCAAGGCATTCATCAGCGTGGACTTGCCGACGTTGGGCCGCCCCGCCAGCGCCGCGAACCCGCAGCGGGCAACGGTCACGCCGCTGTTTGCCCCGTGATCCTCGCCCGTGTTTCCGGTCTGATCCTTGCCCGTCATCGGTCCAGCCCTCTTTCGGACAACTGTCCAAGCACCCGGTCGGCGGCAGCCTGCTCGGCTCGACGACGGCTTGTCCCCTCGCCCCGCTCACGCAGGCCGAGTTCCTCGACTTCGCAGCTGGCGACGAACCAGTGCTCGTGAGGCTCGCCGCTCACGTCCTCGACCGTGTACGCCGGCAGCCGTCGGCCGCGACCCTGCAGAAGTTCCTGCAGCCGCGTCTTGGGGTCCTTGAGGTCACGCGCCTCGGGCAGTTGCGCCAGCCGGCCGGCGAACAGGCGCTCGATCACCGAGCTCGCCGCGTCGAACCCCCCGTCCAGGTAGACCGCGCCGAACAGCGCCTCGAGTGCATCGGCCAGGATCGAGCTGCGTCGGAAGCCGCCGGTCTTCAGTTCACCGCTGCCGAGTCGCAGCTGCTCGCCGAGCCCGAGCGCGGACGCGGCCTCCGCCAGCGACTGGCCACTCACCAGCGAGGCGCGGTAGCGGCTCAGGTCGCCCTCGTCCGCCTCCGGATAGGCGTGATACACGAGCACTGCCACAGCGAAATTCAGCACCGAGTCACCCAGGAACTCCAGGCGCTCGTAGTTGGCTCGCCCCACGCTCCGATGGGTGAGTGCCGCATCGAGCAGCGCCGGGTCGCCGAAGCGGTAACCGAGCCGCGCCTCGCACCATTCGCCGGAGGTGAGCAATCCGTCCTACTGCTGGATCGTGACCAGTTTGTCGAACTTGGCGACCAGGTAGACGTTCGCGACGAACGGCCTTTCCGCCGTGTAGTCCGCCTCGACCTCGTAACCATTGCTGACCTTGCGTATCGCAATTTCCTTCCAGCCGATGCTCTCGATGTCCTCGACGTCCCAGCGGCGCTCGAGCGCGTTGCGGATCATCTGCGCGCTGGTGTCGTTGGCCGAACTCTCGTCGCGCACCTGCTCCAGCGCACGCGCCACTTTCGTGTACTCCAGGAATACCGGGACGAGCCGGATGCCCGCGTAGAGGGCCGCTCCCAGTATTGCGATGATGACGACCATGCCGAGGAAGGTCGCGCCGCGCTGATGACGTCTCATGTTTCAGACTCCAGTGGTTTCAATGTACCGCGTCGCCGATGCGGTTCCAGATGGGTGCGTGAGGCAGCCGCCAGTTGAGCCAGATGCGGACCGCCTTGCCGACGACGTTGTCCGCCGGCACGTAACCGACCTCCGGGAAGCGGCTGTCGCGGCTGTTGTCGCGATTGTCGCCCATGAAGAAGTAATGCCCCTCGGGCACGACGTCGTCGAAATCGACCGAAGGCCGCTCTGCGATGAAAAGGACCTGGTGGTCCGCCTGGCCCAGTCGCTCACCTGCAATCTGCGCCAGCGGCGTGCTGTTGAACGGCGGGTACATGCCGTCGAGCGTAACGGGCTGCAGTTCCCCGTTCACGTACACGCGCTTGTCCCGGACCACGATATGGTCGCCCGGCAGCCCGACCAGTCGCTTGATGTAGTTCACCGACGGATCGGATGGCAGGCGGAAGACGACCACATCGCCGCGTTCGGGCTGCCCGAGCGGCACGATCTCGCGATTGACGACCGGCAGCCGCAGGCCGTAGGTGAACTTGTTGACGAAGATGAAATCGCCGTCGAGCAGCGTCGGCATCATCGAATCGGATGGAATGCGGAACGGCTCGAACAGGAACGAGCGGATGACCAGCACGATCAGGATGATCGGGAAGAACGAGCGGGCGTACTCGACGAGCACCGGCTCGCCCGGCAGCGTTCCGGCTTCGGCCCGCCCGAGCCGTCGCGGACGGAACACCCACGAGTCCGCCGCCCAGACGAGACCGGTCACGAGCGCGGCAACCACCAGCCAGAATGAAAAATCGAGTACCAAGCATCACCTCACGCGAATCGGGGCA
>JALHTE010000111.1 GCA_022865595.1 Steroidobacteraceae bacterium
CGAGACTGATCATCAGACGCCCATGTTTCATGATGCTCACTCCGTTGAGGCCGGCCGGCCCTGCGCAGGCGCTGCCAGGAATCAACCGGCGACCGCTATTTCCCGCGACTCGTCGGCGTCACCGCGTACGGATTGCCGCCGAGCGCGTTCGAGACCGCGGCAATCGCCTTCTGTGCCTTGACGCTGTTGCCGGCCGCGTCGAGCGGCGGCGAGATCACGGCGATGCCGAACTTGCCGGGCGAGACAGCGATGATGCCGCCGCCGACACCACTCTTGCCCGGCAGGCCCGTGGTGTAGAGCCACTTACCGGAGTCGTCGTAGAGACCCGCGGTGGCCATCACCGCCAGCACGTTCGGCACGTAGCTCGACTGCAGCACGACCTTGCCGGTCAGCGGATTCGTGCCGCCATTGGCCAGCGTGCCCGCCATCGTCGCCAGGTCCTTTGCGTTCACGTTGACCGAACACTGCTCGGTGTAGATGTCGGTCGCGCGCAGCGGATCCGCCTTGATGTGCCCATAGGCATACATCAGCATCGCGATTGCCTGGTTGCGCTGGTTGGTCTCCGACTCGGACTTGAAGACTTCCTGGTTGACCGAGAGCTTACGGCCTGCAAAGTCGCTGTAGTAGTCGAGGATCTTGTTCCAGATCTCCTCGCGCGAACTGCCCGAGACCATGCTGGTTGCCGTGATGGCACCAGGGTTGACCATCGCGTTCATCTCCGCGCCCTTGTACTGCTCGACCGCGTTGATCGAGTTGAACACCTGGCCGGTTGCGTCCACGCCCATGTTGCTCTCGATCGCAGCCGGTCCCTGCTCCTCGATCACCTTGGCCATCGTGAAGACCTTCGAGATCGACTGGATCGAAACCTCGGATGTCACGTCGCCCTTGGTGTAGACGCGCCCGTCGGTGGTCACCAGCACGATGCCGAAGATATTCGAGTCCACCTTGGCGAGGGCCGGAATGTAGTCGGCGTTCGCGCCTTCCTTCAGGTCCTTGAACTGCACGTATGCCGAATCGAGCGCCGCCTGCACGCTCACCGGCGACAGTAGATCAGCCCCGGCGGCCTCGCGGGCCGGCGCAGGTGTGGACATCGCTGCCATGGCAATCGCCACCAGCACAGCGGCGAATGCCGAAAAGTAATTCCTGCTCATCATGCTCGTCTCTCCCTGATCAGAATGTCTTGCCCCAGCTGTACTTGACCGAGAACTGGACACGCGTGTCGTCCTGGGTCGAACCGTCCTTGAACTCGAGGTCGCCCCACAGCACTTCGCCGCCCATCATCACGTTGGGCACCGGGTAGTACAGGAGATTCACCGACGTGTACTGGCCCTTCTTGTAGGTGTCCGGCGTCTGCCAGTTCGTATTGTTGACGTACGTCGTGCTGTAGCCGAGCGAGGTCGAGAACTTGTCGTTCCAGTAGTGATCGTAATAAGCGACGATGCCGGTGAGCGGGACCGCCTCGGCATGTGCATTGCCGTCTGGGTCCGTCTCGCTCGGAAGCGGACCCTGCGGCGCAAGGTCCATGCCGCCGTCGTTCATGTAGCCGGCGATGCCGTGACCGTACACGTACTGCCAGAGGATCTTGTCCCTGCCGATGGTGTTGATCGTGCCGCTCAGGTTCATGCCCCACCCCGTCACGCTGCCCTTCGGCTTGTTGTTCTGAGTTCCCTTCGTGTCGTAACCGAGGTCGCGCAGGATGCCCGCGACCTGCACGTGGCCCCAGTCGCCCCTGGTGCGCCAGTGTGCCACCAGGTTCGGCACCTTTTCGTCGCTTTGGATATTGTCGCCCAGCGTAGGATCGATCTCGCGGATCTGGCCCGCGTCCACGTCGTTGCTCGGCTCCTCGATCCCGATCGCGAATGAACTGTGCTCGGTCTTCCACGGCGTCCAGCGGATCTGCACGTTGCGCCAGAACACCATGCCGTCCGGCCCCCAGTAGTCGATCGTGTTCGGAAACACGTCGATGTCCATGAAGATGCTGTTGGTCTGGCCGACCAGCAGCGAACCCCACTCGCCGTACGCCTTGCGCAGCCGGAAGGTCGTCTGGCCTGCATCCGATCCCACGCCGAACAGGTCGAACTCGAACACGAAGTTGACCGGGTCGTGGCCCTCGGCGGTTGGCATCGTGCCCTTGACGCCGAAGCGACTCTGCTTGACCGACACGCTCGCCTGGCCGTCGCTGCCGTAGATGCCCTCGGGATTGGCAATCTTCGATGGGCGAAAGGCGTCGTCCCAGTCCGGGTTCATGCGCCCGAAGTCGTAGATCGCGTCGACCTGGGCAAAGCCGTAGATCTCAAACGACTTGTTGGTTTCTGCCGCCTGCACCGTCGCAGCGGCACCTGCCGACAGCAGCGCAATGCTCGCCACCCGGGCGAGGACTCGCACTCGTGTATTCATGATCGGCGCCATCCTGGGTCTCCCTGGTTATTCAATTCGCACTGCAGCAGGCCTCACGGACACGCGGCCCGGCGGCAAGGACGCACAGGCGGATATTGAAACATGCGAACCGCAACGGGACTACGTTTTCGCTGGCTGGCGCATGGGTCGCGAGGCGTCGCATGGCAGCGATTCAATTCGTCGACGAGCGGGGAATCACTGCGGCGATCGCTTCCTGCTGCGCGCAACCAGACACCCCTGGCAGTTCATCGATCCACGGCAGCGCCGACTGGCGCCAGATCTGCAGGCGTGGACAGCACCTGGCAGTCCGCGCAGTGACACGTGCCGGGATTATGGGGAGCACCGGATCATCTGCTACGGCCGTCCTGTTCGGACGGCTGCTAGTCGTCCAGGTCGCGAGTTCTAGCAATGGCTGGCGCGAGCGTACGATAGCGTCATGACAATCGACGCCCGCGTCGAGGGCGCCCGCAGCCCGGCCACGGTCTTGAACGCAGCCTGCCAGTGCATCTGGCTGGACCGCGACAGTTTGCGCAGGCAGCTCGAGCGAAATCTCGGTGGAACCGGAGACCTGCTGGAGTCGCGACCGGGTCTCGTCTCCGGCAGCGTCGCGTTCGTCGATCAGCACCACGCAGCCGCGATGGAGCACGCGATAGTCCTGGTCCAGCGCGCGCTATCGAGCCAAACGTACGTCCGTCTCGCCGAGCAGCACGCCCCCGCGATCGCCCGCCTCGGCAAGCCCTCGCCCGGCGGCTTGCTGGGCATGGACTTCCACCTCGGGGACACCTATCCGCAGCTGATCGAGATCAACACCAATCCGGGCGGGCTGCTGGTCAACCTCGAAATCGCACAAGCGGTCACGGGGTGCTGCGATCAAGTGGCCGAGCCGCTGCCGCGCCTGGCCGCGGGCAGCGTGTCGCTTGCCAACCTGCCGGAGCGCCTGCGGGAGAGTTTTCGCGAGGAGTGGACGAGCGTTCGCGGCGATGCGCCACTGCGAAGCATCGCGATCGTCGACGACGACCCGGCCGGGCAATACCTGTATCCCGAGTTTCTCCTGTACCAGCGCCTGTTCGAGCGCGCCGGCTGGCGCTCGCCGATCGTCGATGCCGGCGGCCTCGAGACCCGTGGCGACGGCCTGTTTGCCGACGGCGAGCCAATTGACCTCGTCTACAATCGCGTTACGGACTTCTACCTGGCCGCGCAAAATCACGCAGCCCTGAGGCGCGCGTACGAAGGAGACCTTGCGGTGATTACGCCGCACCCGGCAGCCCACGCCCGCTGGGCCGACAAGCGACTGCTCGCCTGGCTGCGCGACGAATCGTTGCTGGGCGAAGCAGGTCTCGACGCAGACGAGCGCGCGCACCTGCTGCACACCATCCCGCCGACCGAGATCGTAGATCGAAACGCAGCCGACGAACTCTGGCGGCGTCGCAAGGAACTGTTCTTCAAGCCCGTGGACGGCTACGGCGGAAAAGCCGCCTATCGAGGCGACAAGCTGACGCGATCGACCTTCGAACACATCCTCTCGAACCGCTACGTGGCGCAGGCGATAGCTCCGACCTCGATGCGTAGCGTGGTCGCCGATGGGCAGGAGGCTGAACTCCGCGTGGATATCCGCAATTACTGCAGCCAGGGCGAGGTGTGGCTGCGGGCTGCGCGGCTCTACCGGGGGCAGACCACAAATTTCCGGACAAAGGGCGGTGGGTTCGCGCCGGCGCTCACCTTGCCCGGCAAGGCATGATTCGTGGTGAGTGCGGGCCAGAGGTCGTGGTCCCGGCCAGATCGGGTTTCTATCGAGCCGCGCTGGTTCAGCGTCTGCGGAAGAAGTTTGGCCTCGACGAAGCCGACGGCGGGCGCTCGTCCTTGTGGCGGAAGTTGATGCGGCCCTTGGTGAGGTCGTAAGGAGACATCTCGAGCGTCACCTTGTCGCCGGCGAGAATCCGGATGCGATGCTTGCGCATCTTGCCCGACAGGTAAGCGGTTACTTCGACACCGTTCTCGAGCGTGACCAGGAAACGCGTATCCGGCAGCACCTGGCTCACGGTGCCCTGCATGTCGATCAGTTCTTCCTTGGCCAAACTCATCACCTTGATAACCAGCGGGGTGCCGTTGACAGTGAAATGAACGGAAGCGCGGGGATCGGGACGCCGGTGGCGTGCGGGCTCGAAGGGGCCCTGGTTGCGCTTCAGCTGACGACGACGTCAGGCGGCGCGCGCACAATAACAGGAAATAGGACGGCGCGCCGTCCCCGATACGTGTATAGTCTCGGCCGGGTAGTCACCCTTCTCCTTCTATGTTTCGGGCAGAAGCGCCATGTCCGGCGCCAACCAGCCCCAGTACCAGGCCGAAGAGTTTCTGATCCACGTGGCACCGTTGCCATGCGTCTGTGGTCGTCCTGAGCCTTGGCCGGGGATGTCAGTCGCGCAGCCCCGAATGCCTTGTTCCCCCCGCCCGGGAACCGATCCGCCCGTCTGGGCACGGTCTCACGGGCCTTCCGCAGAGAGTATTTTCAATGAGCAAGATCTACGTAGGTAACCTTCCTTTTTCGGCCGACGAAGCCGCCGTTCGCACCCTGTTTGCGACGCACGGCACCGTCGAGTCCGTCGCCATCATCACCGACCGTGACACCGGGCAGCCGCGTGGCTTCGGTTTCGTGGAGATGCCGAACGCCGACGCCGCCCGCGCCATCCAGAACCTGAACGGTCACCAGATGGACGGACGTGCGCTGAAGGTCAACGAGGCCCAGGCCAAGACTGACCGTCCGCGCCGCGCCTGGTAACAGTCCCGCAATAGCGGGCCTGGATCGCCGGTCCAACGCGGGTTTCCGCCGCGGACCGGCGTGATGCGAACGGCCCCAATGGGGCCGTTTCGCTGTTAGGATTCCGCGATCTAGGACTCTTTCTCAATCGATCCTGGCCGCGCGCCTCGAGGGCCTCCTGATGAAACCCCTGGCAGTCATCGTGGGCTTCGGCGGCATCAACGCAGCGGGCCGGAGTTCCTCCCACCACGGCTACCGCCGAACCATCATCGACACGCTGCAGGCGGACGCCACAGACGCGACGATGTTGGCCCTGGCAGGGCTGATGGGGATCGAGGGCGAACTCGACGACGCAAAGCGTCGTCACATCCTCGAGCACACGCTGATACGCGGACTCGAACCTGAGCTTGTCGATGCCGGCCAGGCCGCCTGGAACTGCAGGGCCCGACTGGCCGACGGGCGTGGACCAATCTCCTTCGACATCGCCCAGCGCGACCTGCCGCAGCCGCTGCCGCAAGGTTGGTCAGCCGGCCCGGCTGCTGCGGGCCGTGTACAGGTAACCGTCGATGACGGAGCCGAAGTGCTTTTCCCGGTCACGCGGCCCCTCGCGGTGAGCGCCGCGGGCCAGCTGCCCACTGGATTCGACCCGAAAGCCCTTTACCCGGCTCGCGGACATCCGCGGGCGGTCCAGATCGCGCTGTTCGCCGCGAACGACGCACTCGGATCGCTCGGCATCCCGTGGAGCACGGTGATGCGGCACGTGGCTCCCGACAAGGTAAGCGTCTACGCGGGAAGCGCGCTCGGCCAGCTCGACCAGGAAGGCACCGGTGGACTGCTTGCCTCACGCTACCGCGGAATGCGCCCCACCTCGAAGCAGGTGCCGATGGGCCTGGCCGAGATGCCCGCTGACTTCATCAACGCCTACCTGCTGGGCAGCGTCGGGACGACGGGCCACAACATGGGCGCCTGCGCGACGTTTCTCTACAACCTCCGGCACGGGATGTTCGACATCGAGTCCGGGCGCTCGCGCATCGCGCTGGTCGGCGGCGCCGAGGCACCGCTCAGCCCCGACGTCATCGAAGGACTCGCGACGATGGGCGCGCTGGGCACCGACCAGGCACTGCTGGAACTGGACCGGCACCTCGGGCGGACCGAACCGGACCTGCGCCGCGCGTGTCGCCCGTTCGCGGAGAACTGCGGCTTCACCATCGCCGAGGGCGCGCAATACGTGGTGCTGATGGACGACGCGCTGGCGCTCGAACTCGGCGCGACCGTGCACGGTGCGGTGACCGACGTGCTGGTGCATGCCGACGGCTACAAGAAGTCGATCTCGTCGCCGGGCATCGGCAACTACATCACCTTCGCCAAGGCAGTCGCACGGGCCATGCGGGATTTCGGCGACGACGCGGTACGCCGCCGCAGCTTCGTGCAGGCCCACGGCACCGGCACGCCGCAGAACCGCGTGACGGAATCGCAGATCCTGAACGGCGTCGCCGCTGCGTTTGGAATCGAGGACTGGCCGGTAGCCGCAATCAAGTGCTTCGTCGGTCACACGATGGCAGCCGCCGGTGGCGACCAGCTTGCTTCTTCGCTCGGCGTATTCACCGATGGCGTGCTGCCGGGCATCTCGACGATCGACGCCGTCGCGGCCGACGTCGAGCGCGATCACCTGCGGATCTCGCCCGACCCGCTGCAGCGGGAGGTCGCGGAGTGGGACGTTTCATTCCTGAATTCAAAGGGCTTCGGCGGCAACAATGCGACCGCCACGATCGCCTCATCGCGCGTCGCGATGGACTGGATCGAACAGCGGCACGGCAGCGGCGCACTCGCAAAATGGCGCGATCACAACGAAACCACAGTGAGGCAGGCCGGGCGGTGGGATCACGCGCTCACCGCGGGCACGGCTGAGATCGTCTACCGGTTTGACTATGAGGTCCGGAGCGAAAACGACGTCCACATCGAGGACGGGATCATGCACATCGCGGGACTGCCGCCGATCAGGCTGGTCGACTGAACGGGGGCACCGACCGCGGTCGTGAGCCGCCGACCTGCGTCTGCCGGCGCGAGGGGCGGGGTTTCGACTCCAGGTCCTGCGCCAGCCGCGAACGAATCCGCGTGTGCCAGGGAAGTTCGTCGACGCTGCCGATACCCGATTGCGGCTCGAAGGACCGATAATCGCCGCGTCCTTGCAACTTTGCGCGCAACAGCGCCACATCGGCCCGCCGCAGCAGTGTCCCGGCATCCGTGCCATCGTCCGGATAGATGCTGATGCCCACGCTCACCGTGACCTCGAGGTCCTGGTGATCGACGCGATGCGGTGCGCGCATGGCTACCAGAATTTTCGCCGCAATGAGGCACGCGCCCTCCGCGGATTCGACGTCGGGCAGCAGCACCACGAACTCATCCCCACCCTGCCTGCTCACCGTATCGGCGCTGCGCACGCATGCCGTCAGGCGGCATGCGATCGACTGAAGGATCTGGTCGCCGGCCGCGTGTCCGAAGGTGTCATTGTAGAACTTGAACCGGTCGACGTCCGCGAACAGCACGGCGAGCCGCGTGCCGCGGCGGCGGGATGACTCGATGGCGCACGACAGGCGATCCTCAAGCAGCAGTCGGTTCGGCAGGCCGGTGAGGGGATCGTGCTGCGCGAGGTGCGACATCCGGAGCGCCATCACGCGCGCGGCAGTCACGTCATGAAAGACGATCACGGCGCCAGACATTGCTCCGTTCGCATCGTGAATGGGCGCAGCTGTATCTTCGATGGCGGTCTCGTGCCCGTCACGGCGCAGCAGCACGCAGTTGGGTCCGATGCCGACGGTCTCGTCCCTGGACATCGCCATTGCGAGCGGATCGGGTACTGGTATCCGAGTGTCGGCGTCGATGATGCGCAATACCTCGCCCAGCGGGCGCCCGCAGGCTTCCTGCAGCGACCACCCCGTCATCGTTTCCGCGACCGGATTCAGGTAGGTGATGTTTCCCGCGATGTCCGTGCTGACGACGGCATCCCCGATCGAGCTCAGGGTAGTCTCCGCGCGCTCGGTGGCCAGGTGCAGGACGTCAGAGATATCCGCCCGCTCCAGCATATTGTTCAGAGACTTGGCTAGCGAGCGGCCGTCGAGGTGCCCCTTCAGCAGGTAGTCCTGGGCGCCGAGCCGCATGGCCTGCCGTAGCGTGTATTCGTCGCGCGTCCGGCCGATGAGCAGGATCGGCGCGTGGGGCGCTGCACTGGCCAGCCTTGAATAGGTCCCGATTCCCTCGCTGTCCGGCAGTGACAGGTCCGCGACAACCGCCGCGACATCGCCTCCACGCGGACCCGCGAGGCGCCCGACTCCCTCCGCGCATCGCTGCACGCATTCCAGGCTGTACTCACCGTCCCTGAATCCGGGGAGCATGGCCCGCAGGCTCTTGGCGAATGCGGCGTCGGCAACTATCAGGAGAACGTTCCGGGGCATGAGTATTCAATGCACGCAGCAGGGGAGACTCGACCATGATGCGCCGGTGAACCTGACAGTCTGTGCGCTGGCGTACCCTACCGCTCGCTGGGTTGGCTATCCACCCGACCG
>JALHTE010000112.1 GCA_022865595.1 Steroidobacteraceae bacterium
AGCTGCGTGCGCCGGGGCGCTCCCTGGCTCCTGGTCGAGGCCCGCCAGCGAGCGCAGCGCGTCGCCGTCGTGCAGCAGGCGTATCGCAGCGACCCGCAGGGTCGTGTCTTCGTCGCCGAGCGCGGTGTTCGCGATGAGTTCGGAGGGTGCCGACTGCAGTGAGGCAATACGCTCCGCCGATGTCGAGGGCAGCGGCGGAGCCGGTGCTTTTGGGAGCAGGCGTGAAAACAGCTTCATCGGAAGGCTCTACCGGCGGCTAGGCAACGCAACGGGATCGTCGCGGCGAACAATGATGACACGCCCGGGCGAGGGCGGGCGGAAATCAGCCGGCTTTACGCGGCGACCGGCCTCGCGACCGCGCACCAGGCCGTGCAGCCGGGGATTTCTGCCGGTCAAGCAGCGCGCCGATGGCATTGCCGAACATGCGTGACAGCCGGGTGCGGTCCCGGATCATCGATATGCGCGGCCAGGTTTCCATTTCGCCCATGCGCGTGTAACTGCGAAATTCTTCCAGTGACGGGTTGGTCAGCATCCTGGGGTACAGCAGCGGCCGGAAGGGCATGCGGATATGCATGTCCGTTTCGGCGTAGGTCTGGTTGTAGACGGCGTGCGCCTTGTCGAGTTGGCCGCGCAGGCTGGATCCGGGCGCGTGCTTGCGCAGTATGTCGAGCAGCTGCGCGGACCCGTGCTGGTAGATATTGCTGCCGTCGCGGGCAAGCGCGGCGGCCAGGCCCGGGCGCGTGTCGTACAGGCTGAGCAGCGGAACCACGTGCGGGTTGGTCTGCGAGACGATGAAGTGGTTGATGTTCAGCATCTGCCGCAGCGAGTCGAACGGCAGGTCCCGGTGCACCGAGCCGTCGATCCACAGTTCGTTCTTCATCCAGGGCTCGACGCGGCCTCGGCGCCTGGCCATCAGCTGCACCGGCTTGAATGCCACCGGAACCGCACAGGACGCGAGGACCGCGCTGTTGACCAGCGCCTCGGGCGCGGAGAGGTAGTTGAGCAATCG
The DNA here is from genome assembly GCA_022865595.1 of Steroidobacteraceae bacterium. Lineage (GTDB taxonomy): Bacteria > Pseudomonadota > Gammaproteobacteria > Steroidobacterales > Steroidobacteraceae > RPQJ01. The sequence goes on from JALHTE010000112.1 coordinate 1,010, forward strand.
CGGGACCTGGTGTTTCCGCAGTGGCGAGACCGTGATGTTGAGGATGCGCCGCGAGTGCTTCAGCGCCTCGGAGAACGTCTGGTTACCGAGCACGCTCAGCAGGAACTGGCGCATCTTCGCCTGGTCCATCACCGTGACTTCGTCCCGCATCGTGCGAAGCGGCAGGCGGTGCAGCGCTTCACGGTTGATCTGCGACGGGTCGGCAAACAGCGCGCGAAGCTCGTCGTCGGAGTGCGTGCAGGTCCAGGCAGCAATGATCGAACCCATGCTAGAACCGGACACGGTGCGCGGCAGGAGGTCCTGCTCGAACAGTGCCTTGACGACGCCGAAGTGAAACAGGCCGAGTAGCGCCCCGCCCGAGAGCATCAGCGCGGGGCGGCCGTACACCCGGCCGATGCGCTTCACCTGCGCCAGGCGATAGCGATCGTCGACACCCGGCTCGTCGAGCGCAAGCAGGTAGGCGAAGCAGGTCTCGAGTTCGTCGAGGTACTCGCCGATCACCCGCTTGGTGCCGGCTCGGGCCACCTGGTAGAGCTCCGGCTGGGCGCACTCACCCTGGTGGCGGAACAGCGCGTCCTGGAACGCCTCCAGCAGCGTCCAGGTCTCGCCACGCCGCCGCATCCTGCGCAGGCGCGCGATGGTCGCGCGCAGCTCGCCGGCGTGTATCCATTCGCAGTCGTCGTCGGCGCGCCAGTCCTCGGCGCCGGAGAGCCGGTCGTGCTCGACGGCGATCTCATGCCACTCGCGATAGGTCCCGGCATTTCCCATCGCGCGGTCGAGCGCGGGCAGGCTGGATCGCCGCGGCGAGGTGCCTGGAAGAGCCCGGCGCATCGACCGGGACCTACTGCCGACTCTTGTCCCGGATCGCACGGAACTCGCTGTCCGCCCGCCAGTTCGGCCACCGCGAAGAGTCCGCGACGCCAAGCCCCACCTCGTAGTACAGCTGCAGGTCCTGCATCGTGCCGCTCAGGTCCCAGTCCGGCGAGTACTCGTCCGACGGCTTGTGGTACTTGGTCGCGGTGTATTCCTCGAGCCACCGCTTGCCGTAGTCCGCGCCCTGCGTCGGGCTGTCGACCCCGGCCTTCGTATACAGCATCGGCACGCCGGCCTTCGCCAGGTTGAAGTGATCCGACCGATAGTAGAAGCCTTTCTCCGGCGAAGGTTCCTGCGCGGGCACCCGGCCCTGCCCGGCGGCGGCCTTGCGCAGGTCGTCCTCGAGCTCCGACTTGCCGAAACCGATCACCGTGATGTCGCGCGTCCTGCCCACCGAGTACAGGTTGTCCATGTTCAGGCCACCGGCCATCTGCGCGACAGGGATCGGCGGGTGCGCGGCGAAGTATTCGCTGCCCAGCAACCCCGATTCCTCCGCGGTCACGGCGACGAACAACACCGAGCGCTGCGGCGCCGGCTTGGTCTCGGCGAAGGCGCGCCCAAGCTCGATCAGCGCCGAGACACCGGTCGCGTTGTCCTGTGCGCCGTTGAAGATTGCATCCTCGCCGGGCTTGGCATCCGGTTTCATGCCGAGATGATCCCAGTGCGCGGTGTACACGAATGCTTCATTCGGACGGCTGCTTCCCGGCACCATGCCCACGACGTTGTACGACGTCGCGTTGCGCACGTCGTTTCGCACCGACATGCTCGCCTCGAGGCCGGTCGCCTTGCCCTTGAAGCCGCGGGTCGATGAAGCCTTCTTCAAGGCGACGAAATCCAGGCCGGCTGCCGACAACACACGAGACGCGGCATCTTCAGTGATCCAGCCCTCGAGCCGGAGGCGCATGCTGGGGTAGTCGTCGATGCGCAGGTCGAACTGTGGCGTGGCCGCGCCGTTGCGTGGCACGTCCCACGGGTAGCCCGCGGCCTTCGTCTCGTGGATCACGAGCAAGCCTGCCGCACCGTGACGCACGGCTTCGGCGAACTTGTAGTCCCAGCGACCGTAGTACGTCATCGCATTGCCCGTGAAGAAATTCGGGTCCTGCGTGGCGTAGCCAGGATCGTTGACCAGCGCGAGCACCAGCTTGCCGCGCACGTTGATGCCGGCATAGTCATCCCAGCCGTATTCCGGCGCGACGATGCCGTAGCCGGCATACACCACCTCGGCATTAGAGATACTCGCCAACGGCACCGGCCACCTGGTCGATACGGCGATGTCGTCGGGGCTGCGCAGCGCGAGCGACTTGCCGCCTGCTTCGGTCAGCTGCATCGCGGCATCCGGATGCGGCATGATTTCGACCAGCGGCACGGGTTGCAGGTAGCTGTCACCGATACCTGGCTTCAGGCCGGCCGCCCGGAACTGTTGTTCGATGTAAGCGAGCGTCTTCTTCTCGCCCTCGGTGCCGGGCGCGCGCCCCTCAAAGGCATCCGACGACAGCACTTCGATGTGCTTGCGGTAGGAGGCTTCCGAGAAGGCTGGTGAGTCGGCGTGCGCGATGCTGCCGAGCGTGAGCAGCAGCGCAGCAACTGCGATGAGCGTGCCGGACGCCCTGTCCCGGTTCAGCAGGAGAGGGTTGGCTTGGGTGCTGTTTGGTGTGTGCATCGCGAGAGCCTAGCGGCTCGCCTTGAATTTGTCAGTCGTCTCGAGCGTGCGGCCTGCACCGCCGTGAGATTTTTCGCTTCAAAACAACAAGGGCAGGGCCATTTCCCGCGCCCGCCCGCGATCCCAGCGATCAACCGGATGCGCCCTGCCGCTTGGCGGGCGCCGGGCTTTCCGACAGCCACGAGGCAATGACACTCATTGCGGTGAGCGCGTCCTGGTAGAGCAGCAGGTCGATCGACTGCGGCTGTGAGCTGAGCATGACGATCACGAGATCGCGGGCCTTGTCCATGTAGACGAATTGGCCGTGGATGCCGATGGCGAGCATTAGCGCCGGATCGCGGCTGGCCACCCACACCTGGTTGCGATAGTGCCAGCCGGGCATGAAGGAGCCATAATTGCCTCTTGCAAAGCATTCGACGGAGTTGCTGTCGCCGCGGACAGTGTCCGCGATCCACGCGGCCGGGATGACCTGGCGCCCGCCAAGCGTGCCGTCGTTGATCATCATGACGCCGAAATTCGCGAGATCGCGGGCCGTGGCGTTCATGCCCGCGGCCACGTACGGAAATCCGGTGCCATCTACCACGATCGCGGCATCGTGCGCGGTGGCGAGCATGGACCAGATTCCGGTTTCGAGCAGCGTGGCGAGCGGCGCCGCCATGGCTCGCTCGATCACGAGGCCCAGGACGTTGGTCGCCACGCTGCGGTATTGAAACCGCGAACCGTTTTCCATGTCCTGCCCGGCCAGGGAGCGCGCGTAGTCCAGCAGCGATTGCGGGGTTTCGGGCGTGACCAGTTCCGCGCGCCAGCCCACCACAGCAGCTTCCATCCAGAAATCGGTGCTGGGGTTGGCGTAGTCCTCCGCGTATCGTGCCGCGGCCGTCATGTCGAGCAGGTGCCGGACCGTCGTGCCTCGCCACGCCGCGTTGTCCAGTTCGGGCAAGTAGCGGGTGACCAACGAAGAGGGGTCCAGCTGCCCGTGCTCGACGGCGATGCCGGCCAGCATGCCGACGAACGACTTCGTAACCGAATTCAGCAGGTGGGCCGAACTGCCGTTCATTTCGTTGGAGTAGTGCTCGGCGATGACGCGGCCACCCTGCACGACCAGGAACGCGTCGCAAAAAGCCGTGGCGAGGAAGTCGCTTATCGACGCGTTGCTGCCGACGGCGGATTGGAAGCGCAGCGGCAAAATGTCTCGCGATTGCGTGGGCAGGTTCAGAGACGTGGATTGGCCGCGGGCCAGGCGACAGGTCGGGAAGAGTTCCTGGATGTGCTGGAAGCTCCAGCGGTTGTGCGGTGGGTATCCCCAGTTCGCGTGCGTTACTCGTGGGAATGGTTTCATCCTGTCTGTCACCGTGTGTCTCAGGCCGGGGAAACAGTCGCGACATTGTAGTGACACTCGCTTGTTGCCGCTGAGCCAGGTCGTGCCGCGGATCGCGGAGCCGGGCCAGGCGGGCGCCACCTGCTGGATTCAGGAACGTGCCGAGCGCCTGGAAGTGCTGCAGAATCGTGTACAGGTGTCGAATACGGAGGACAGCGTGAAGGCAGCCCTGATTAATGCCGACTTCGAGCAGCGCGTGGTGCTGCCGCCGCCGGGTGCCGGGGAGTGGTCAGCCTCACCGATGCCGGGTGTGACGCGGCGCATGCTCGATCGCGTGGGCGGTGAGGTGGCGCGGGCGACGAGCGTGGTGCGCTATGCCCCGGCGTCGCGGTTCGAGCGGCACGAACACGGTGGTGGGGAGGAGATCCTGGTGCTCGACGGCGTATTCTCCGACGAGGCGGGAGACCATCCGGCCGGCACCTATCTGCGAAATCCTCCCGGCACCGGCCACGCTCCCTTCTCACGCGAGGGCTGCACCCTGTTCGTGAAGCTGTGGCAGTTTGCGCGCGGCGATACGCAGCCGGTGCGGATCGACACGCGGACCGCGGCCTGGCACCCGGGGTTGGTGCCGGGACTATCGGTCATGCCGCTGCACGAGCACGCGGGTATCAGCACGGCACTGGTGCGGTGGAAGCCGAACACCCGCTTCGCGCCGCACACCCACCCGGGCGGCGAGGAAATCCTCGTGCTCGAAGGATTGTTCCAGGACGAGTTCGGCGAGTATCCGGCGGGCACCTGGCTGCGGAATCCACGCTGGAGCAGGCATGCGCCGTTCACTGGACCGAATGGTGCGCTCATCTACGTGAAGACCGGGCACCTCGGGGCCGAACTACTCCAGCCCGACGATGCAGGGTCTGGCGGGTGAGCGGTGATCGCGGGGTGCCGAGACAATGCTGCGGCCGACGGGGTGATGCGGGCTTTAGAAGGGGAGCGCGGCATCGGGCCGCAGTAACAGAGTGGCGGTGCGCGCCGGCGTGGGTAGTTTGGTTCCGGCTCCGGACCGTCAGGAGTAGCAGAGAAATGCGGACAGTACGCAAAGCGTATGGCGCCAGGACGTCGCGGCGGACGGTCGCGCTCGTGACAGCAGCCTCACTCGTGCTCGGCGGCTGCGCCAGTACTCAGAAGCTCAGCGAGCCGGTGCCGGTGCAGGCGCCTCGCACGATCGCCGAGGCCACTGACTGGCGTGTCACGGCGAGCATCGAGACTGTCATTGTGAGTGGCGGGCCAGCGGCGTGGGCGAAGAACGCGTTCTGGGATGAATACCGGATCCGTGTTGCTGTGGCCGCCGGGTGGCCGGTCGAGGTGACTCGGATCGTTGTGGTCGACTCGCTGGGTGAACGGCATAGGCCGCGGAACATACTTGCGGAGCTCAAGAAGGATAGCAACGAGACGGTGGAGCGCTATGAGGATTCGCATATCCGGGTAACGGCTGGCTTGGGTGCCGGTGAAGCGCTGCTGACGGGTTACGCGATTGGGAGCGCGAGTGCGGCGGTCGGCCTCGCGACACTCGGGACTACGGGCGTCGGCGCCGGAGCGGCGATGGCCGGGGCGTTGGTGGTTGCGCCGGCTCTGATGGTCGCCAGTATCGTGGGAGCGGTGGAGGAACAGGCGGTCCAGACCGAGATCGATCGGCGGAGCAGTGTGTTTCCGGTCGCGATCGAGGGAGCGCAGGAGCAGACACTCGATGTGTTCTTCACGTTGGCGCCCTCGCCGGAGCGCGTGGAAGTGAAGTACCGTGACGCCGCGGGAGTGCACGTGCTCGTGATCGATACGAAGACCGCGCTCGCCGGGCTGCATCTGCTTCCGGTGGCGGAATCGAACCCCAGCCAAACTCATCCATCACCGTAATACGAGTGCCGATGATGCAGCGCGGTCTCATGAAGTGAGACACGATGAGTGTGATCACCAATCGGTGGCGAGCGGTATTCGCCGGCTGCATCCTGGTGATTCCAGCGCTGGCGTGGCAGGGACGGTTTGGCGCCGCGGCCGGGCGCGCGCCCCGGGGGATTGGAGCGGGGCGATCAGGAAGCGCTTGCGGCACCCGGTACGGCGGGCACGAGACCGTAGCGCGCCATGACCGCGAGCAGGCGGGCGTGGTCGGGCGGCCCACCGGAGTTCACTACGTCCGCGACGTCGCGGAAGTACTGCGCGCCGATGTCGGGCGCGAGCACGATGAGCGCCCGAGCCGTTTCGCGATGGGGATTGGTGAAGCCGTGCACCGAACCTTTCGGTGTGCGCATCCAGTCGCCGGGGCGCAGGTCGCGTGTCTCACCATCGACCGAATAGCGCAGCGTTCCCTCGAGGACGTACACGCACTCCTCGTTGAACGTGTGGCTGTGCGGTGGCGGGACATTCGAGCCGGCGGGAATCACCAGTTCGAACAGGCCCAGCCCAGCGTGAGCCGCTCCGTCGATGAGATAGCGGATTTCCAGCTGTCCGACCTTGATTGGCTCAGACGGGCTCATAGTTGCCTCCTGCTGTGAGCGGTGGCCCGAAGGGGTCTGTCAGGTATGACGTGTTAACAAGAACTTGGACCCGCGAAATATGCCCACAGTTCACTACTTGAGGAGGCAAAGGCGAGGCTTCTGTCTCGACGGCTCGGCGAGCCGCCGTGGAATGCGCAGTGGATCGAGTCTCAGGGGTCCAGGTATGGACGCATCACTTCAGTGACCCGGCAGATTCTCGAGTAGTGTCGGAGGTCCTGCGTGGTTGCGAGCCCCTTGCGCTGGCTCTTGCGCAAGGCCTCGAGGGCCACGTCGAGACCGATCGTGTTGCGGAACTTGAAGCAATCGGCGACGGACTTGGCGACCGAATACACCCGGATCGCCACGCCGTCGACCATATGCTGCTCGACGCCCTCGGTCAGTGCAGCGCCTGAGAAGCGAACCACGCGCAGCGGCGGATGATCGCTGGTGGGTGCGCGGGCCTTGTTCGGGATCGCGAGCCATATCGCGTCCAGAGACCGAATCGTGACCTTGTGAAAGTGCAGGGCCGTGAGCAGGCAGAAGACACCTCGTGAGCTGCGGGCGGCTACCGTCACCAGCGGGTGCTGTCGGGACAGGGGCCGGTCGGGGAGCACGTAGACGCCACGAGCGACCTGCTTAAGCCTACCGGCCCGAACCAACCGCATCAGAATGGCCCGCGGGATCCCTCGAGCGGTCAGATCGCGCGAGTGCACGAGGCCGTGCGCTTCGGCGATACGCAGGACCTGCATGGCATGAGTGTCGACGGTCATGTGGGACTGTGGATGCTCGACGTCGCCAACGATAACGAAATGTGCGGTCACACTCACGTTCCGGTCAACCGGCCTATACGGTCGCAACGGCCGGGAGCTGTA
>JALHTE010000113.1 GCA_022865595.1 Steroidobacteraceae bacterium
ACGAACTGGAATTCGCTGGTCCACTCCAGCGTCCAGTCACCATGCAGCAGCCGCTCGACGGCGTCGTCGCGCTTCAGGAGTTCCGCGTAGGAACTGGTCCTGGACTCCTCTACCGCCTGTTCGGTCCGCTTGCGGAGTTTCCCGAGTTCCTCCGGCGTGATTGCGTCCGGGCTCAGCACCGAGATCGGGTACACGGCCCGCGAGTTCCAGTACTTGTCGAACGATGCGGAGGCGTCGCGCACCACCGGGCCAACCATTGCGAAATCGAGGTCGACGAAATTGACCTCTTCGCTGGCGCCGAAGTATTCATCACCGAGATTCCGGCCGCCGACGATCGCGATGCGGTTGTCCGCGATCCAGGTCTTGTTGTGCATGCGGTGGTTCAACCGCTTGCCGCTGGACATGAAGTCACCGATGAACGCCAGCGTGCCGCTGCGCGACGGCAGCGGATTGAACATGCGGACCTCGATGTTCGGATGCGCATCGAGCGCGGCGAATCCGTAGTTCTTGCTGCGAGCGTCCATGTCGTCGACCAGCAGTCGCACCTTCACGCCTCGGTCCGCGGCGCCGATCAGCACGTTGGCGACATACAGTCCGGTAACGTCCCTGTTCCAGATGTATGTCTGCACGTCGAGGCTGCGTCCGGCGACGAACGCCGTGCGTGCCCTGATCGCAAAGGCCTCCGTGCCCGTACCCACCAGCCGGAACCCCGCCTGCCCGGGATGGCTCGCCTCGGCGGGCGCAATCAGCGAGTCGAGCTTCGTGCCGGAACCAACCGGTACGGCCGCCTGGGGTGGAAGCTCTGGCCGCTCCGGCAGTTCCGCGCAGGCCGCCAGCAGCAGCGGAAACAGGGGCAGGCACAGACGGATAATCGTGCGCATGGGACCTCCCTGGATCGAATGGTACCGGGCCGCCAGGCGACGAGTCTCAACGACCGCCATCAGCGCGCCCGGCACAACTCAAGCGTTCTTCTTCTCCTTCTTCGCGGCGCGTTTCTCCTCCTTGGTCTTCTTGGGTTGTTTCTTGCCTTCCTTCTTCCGATCCATGCCCTTGCTCATGTCTCTCTCCTGGAATTCCACACGCTCAACCGATCTCGAGGATTTCCTGCGGCGTGAACCGCAGCGCCGCGGCCAGCAGGTTGTCCTCGAGGTGTTCAATGCTCGACGTGCCCGGTATCGGCAGCATCGCAGGCGAACGCGCCAGCAGCCAGGCGATCGCGGCCTGCGAAGACGAGACCTCGCGTCGCGCGGCCCAGTCCTCCAGCGCCGCGCGCGCCGCGGCACCAGCGTCGCGCGGAGCCTGCGACAGCGGCGACCACGGAATGAACGCGAGGCCGTCGCGCTCACAGACAGCCAGCACCGGGTCCGATGACCGATCGGAGACGTTGTAGCGGTTCTGCACCGAGACTACCTCGACGATGCTGCGCGCCCGCGCCAGCTCGTCCGCGTCGAAGTTTGACACGCCGATGTGGCGGATGAATCCCTCGGCCTGCAGCCGGGCAATCTCGCCAATGGAATCCTCGAGCGGCACTTCGGGATCGACCGCGTGGAACTGGTACAGGTCGATGCGTTCGGCCTTCAGCCGCTTCAGGCTCTCGAGGCAAGCCTCGCGCAGGTGGGACGGCCGGCCGTCGCGCACCCACTGGTCTGCGTCGGGCCGCACGATTCCACCCTTGGTTGCGATCACGAGGCCTGCCGGATATGGATGCAGTGCCTCGGCGAGCAGCCGTTCGCTGACCTCCGGGCCATAGGAGTCCGCGGTGTCGATGAAGTCCACGCCGAGTTCGACGGCATGCCGCAGCAGCCGGCACGCCGCGGCGGGATCTGGCGGATCGCCCCAGATGCCGGGACCGGTGATGCGCATCGCACCGAAACCGAGGCGATTGACCGTCAGGTCACCGCCGATGGTGATCGTGCCGGCGGCGGAGCTGTTGATGGTGCTGGCCATGGCCTGAATATACCGCGCGAGGGCGGTATTCATCCGCCTGCTTTCACCAGCGCCTGCGGCTGCTAAAGGCCCACCGAAGCGCTTTCTTTCGTGACGCAGGTCACCGTCCGGACCGCGGGCGGCGCAGGGATGGCCTGGCCCGGCTAGTTTTGCCGGGTCGCCGCCGCGCGCGGCGCCATGGCAGGGAGACTTCCATGAACGTCTCGACATCCGGACTCGACCGCCGTGCCGGTCGGAATGTCCTCCGCTGCTTGCTCGTGTCGACCATCGCGCTGCCGTCCTTTGCGCTGGCCGAACCGCCGCCGTGGGCACCGGCGCATGGACTGCGCGCGAAACAAGGGGCGACCTACGCGGGTTACAGCGGCCAGGCCTGGGTGAATGACTACGGTGTCCGTTCGGGGCACTGCGATCGCGAACAGGTCGGCGCGCTGCTCGGTGGCATCGCCGGCGGTGTCATCGGCGCAGAGGCCGGCAAGGTCGGCAATCGTGCCGTGGCGATTGCAATCGGCACGGTGATCGGGGCCGCTATCGGCGCCGAGATCGGGCACGGCATGGACCAGTCCGATCGAGCCTGCACGGGTCACGCGCTGGAACTCGCCGGACCCGGAAAGAGTGTCACCTGGCTGAATCCGGCCAGCGGTGTCACCTACCGGCTCACCCCGTTCGATCGCGAGGCATCGGCCGACGGGTGCCGGAAGTTCCGGCTGATCGCCACCGGTGCCTTTGGACTGAGCGAGGGACGGGCAACGGCCTGCCCCGGCGAAAACGGCACCTGGTCCCTCGCGCCTGGCGCGGTCGTAACGCGCCGCTGAAACCGGCCGCTGCCGCGGCACGCGGCGGCGTCGGTGCAGCTTCCTCCGACAGTTGCCAGGTCTAGCGGCGCGGACGCCGCGAAGTGCCTGCTACGAAGCGCGCGCCGCCTGCACGTCGCTGAGCACGCGGCGGACGCCATCGCCGGCAAGTATTTCGGCAAGCGTATGGCTCATCTTGCGCTGCCAGTTCGGATACTCGTGACTGGTTCCCGGCACGTTCACCGGCTCGGTCATCCCGACGAGGTCCTCGACCTGCAGCGCCACCAGCGCGGAGGCGCTACGCGCCAGGTATACGTGGACGGCGTGGCACAGCGCGACGCAATCCTGCCCGCCATCGGTCACGGGAGGCGCGAGCCCTGCGGATTCGAGCGCGACGAGCAGGGCCCTGCGGTCATGCGCACGCTCATCCTTTACCTGCAGGCGGATCTCCTCGCTCGGGTAGAGCGCCAGCCGCTCTCGCAGCTCGATGTCGTTGCCAGACCAGAAGCCGGCAAAAGTCGGCAGGTCGTGAGTGGTCACGGTCGCGATAGCACGTCTTGGATATTCATCGGGCCGGAAGAAACGGCCGTCCCAGGCCTTCTCGAACAGCAGCACGCGATAGGAGTAGACCTCGCGCGCTTCCATCGCCTGGCGCACCTCGCGGGGAACTGTCCCGAGGTCTTCACCTATGACGAGACACGAGCGGCGCTCGCTCTCGAGCGCGAGAACCGACATCAGCTCGTCGAGCGGATAGTGGACGTAGCCGCCATCGGTTGCGTCTCGACCGACAGGGACCCACCACTGGCGATAGATCGCCATGATGTGGTCGAGCCGCAGCGCCCCGAAATGCCGCATGTTGGCTGCGATCAGCTGTCGGAACGGGCGGTATCCCTCGGCCTTCAGCACGTTCGGGTCCTGGGGCGGGATTCCCCAGTCCTGCCCCTTCAGCGCGAGCTTGTCGGGCGGCGCACCAACCCCGGCACTCCTTCGGTACAGCGCCTGGTCCGACCAGGTCTCCGATCCGCTCGGGTTCACGCCGACGGCGTAGTCACCGTAGAGGCCGATGGCCATGCCGAGTTCGCGCGCGAGATGCTGGACGCCGCCCAGCTGCTCCTCGGCGATCCATTGCAGCCACGCGTGGAATCCAACCTCGCGGGCATTCGCGGCCTCGAATTCACGCGCGCCTGGTTGCGACGGATCGCGCAGTTCGTCCGGCCACACCGGCCAGCCCCAGTAACGGTCAGCATTCTGCGCACGCAGGCGCTCATCGATCGCATCGTGCAGCGCGTGAACGCGCAGTGGCTCGCCTCGCGCGGCGACGTAGGTGCGGAACTCGCTGGCCCGGGCGGTTGCGCGTTCAACATGCTCACGCAGGAAATGGCCGTACAGCGTCCGCAGCAGCGGCAGCTTGGCCGCGGCCACGCCTGGATAGTCGACGTTGGCCGTCCCGCGCAGGCGTTCCAGTTCGGCCTGGAATTCCGTCTCAGCCACGCGTGCACGCGCATCCGCGCAGTCGGCGAACTCCGGCACGCGTTCAACGGCGATGTAGAAAACGTTCAGGAAGTGACGTGAAGACGGGCTGTAAGGACTGAAGTGCCACGGGTTGGCCGGAAAAAGCGCATGCAGCGGATTCAGGGCGATGAACGAGGCTCCCGCAGGAGCGAATCCGCGCACGGCCTGCTCGAGGTCGGCGAAATCGCCGATGCCCCAATTGTCGCTCGAACGCAGCGTGTAGAGCTGCATCGCGACTCCCCACAGCCGCCGGCCTTCGCGCAGCGCCGCTGGCTCGACGCAGGCCCGGGGAGCGACGATCAGCGGACATTCCACTTCGGCGCCACCGTCGAGGGTCGCGCCCAGGGAATGGTAGCCGTGTGCGATGTCGGCTGGCAGCGGGAGCGAGCGCCGCGTGTGGCCGCGGCCGTCGAGCTCTCCGCGTTCGATTTCCGCAAGCTCCCGGCAGCGCGCGCGTCCGGATACCTGGCCCCCGCCCTCGAGGACGATCCGCCAGTCGAGCGTGCGATCGAGGTCCTCGTCGGCCATCGCCACATCGACCGACGATCTACCGGGATGAATCACCGCGGCCTGCGGTAGCAGGGAACGCCAGCGTGCCGCCTCGCGCTGATGCTGCACGCCTTCAATCTCCCCGACGTCCTCGGTAGGGCAGCCCATTGCCGCCAGGATCGCCTTGCGCGCGGCCGCGGCAATGGACTTCGGCTCGCCGCGATAGTTCTCGTAGGCGTCTCCGATGCCGCACTGCTGTGCCAGCTTTTCCAGCATGGAATCGAGCATTTCAGGGATCCCGGCGCAGGGTTCGGGACCACGCCTGACCGAGTCGAGTGCCACAAGTACCCGGCATCCTCTATTTCACCTGCGACTCGAGCAGAACCGTGGACCTGTGCGCTACATGCAGCAGGTGTCCGCCTGGGAGCAGCGCAAGCTCCCGGCCGGGGGCGTCACTGTCGGTATCGAACACCAGGCGCCACGTGGAGTTCTCCTGCGGCGCTGGCAGGGTCATCTCGATCGCGGAATCGCCGGCATTGAACACCACCAGCAGGTCGCCACCATCGCTGCCACCGGAGGGCACTCCATTCATGTGCACGGCGATAGCACCCAACCCGGGATCCTGCCAGTCGGCATCGGTGAGTTCCCGCCCGGACGGATGCAGCCACGTGACGTCTTTCGCGTGCGCGCCGCGGCGGGCGCCCTTGAGGAAAGTGTCACGACGCAGCCACAGCCTCGACCGTCGCAGGTCGATCAGCATCTGCACGAAACGCATTCGCCCCGCGTTCTTCTCCGGAAGGCTCCAGTCGAGCCAGGAAATCTCGTTGTCCTGGCAGTACGCGTTGTTGTTGCCTCGCTGCGTTTGCCCGAATTCATCGCCGGCCAGCAGCATCGGGACACCCTGCGACAGGAACAGCGTCGCGAGCAGGTTCGCGGCCTGTCGCGAGCGCAGCGCGAGTACGCCGGGATCATCCGTCGGGCCTTCCGCGCCGCAGTTCCAGCTCAGGTTGTGGGAATGGCCGTCCGCGCCGCTCTCCAGGTTTGCCTCGTTGTGGCGCAGGTTGTAGGAAACCGTGTCCT
>JALHTE010000114.1 GCA_022865595.1 Steroidobacteraceae bacterium
AGACGCTGCCCGACGCGCTGAATTCTGGCGACGACCGCACGGCGGCGTTCCGGCAGGCGCTCGAGGAAGGGGCGGCAAACCTGGAGCATCGCTTCCAGGACGACGAACCCGTCGAGGCACTGGTTCGAGACCGCGCCCGCATGGTGGACGTGGTGTTGCGTGCGGCATGGGCCATGCACACCGGGCCCCGGGCGAAGGACGTGGACCTCGTGGCCGTCGGCGGCTTCGGCCGGGGCGAGCTGCATCCCTGCTCCGACATCGACGTGCTGATCCTGCTGCCGAAGTCGGGCGCCGAGGAAAGCCACGAGGGCATCGAGCGGTTCCTGACCTTCCTCTGGGACATTGGACTCGAGGTCGGCCACAGTGTCCGCACCATCGATGACTGCCAGCACGAGAGCGCTGCGGACGTGAGCGTGGCCTCGACGCTGATCGAGGCGCGCCTGCTGACCGGGCCGGAGCACCTGTTCCAGGCGATGCGACGTGCGCTCGGGCAGGACAGCATCTGGTCATCACGGGATTTCTTCGAGGCCAAGGTCACCGAGCAGCAGGCGCGCCACCATCGCCACCACGACACGGCCTACAACCTGGAGCCGAACGTAAAGACCAGCCCGGGCGGACTGCGCGACATCCAGACCATCGGCTGGGTCGCCAAGCGCCACTTCGGCGCCGGCACCTTCGACGAGCTGGTCGAGCATGGATTCCTGACTGCGGGCGAGCTGCGCAAGCTCCGCACCGCACAGGCTTTCCTGTGGAAAGTTCGCTTTGCACTGCACTCGCTTACCGGGCGGCGCGAGGACCGGCTGCTGTTCGACCACCAGGCCCGCATCGCCCGGATGTTCGGCTACGAGGACGCGGCCTACACGCTCGCGGTCGAGCAGTTCATGCAGCGTTATTACCGCACGGTCATGGACGTGAGCCTGCTGAACGAGATGCTGCTCCAGCTGTTCCGCGAGGCCATCCTCGCCGATCCGGCGCCGGTGGTACCGCTGGACTCGCGCTTCCAGATGCGCGGCGACTACCTCGAGGTGACCTCGGACGACGTCTTCGCCCGGCAGCCGTCGGCGATCCTCGAGCTGTTCCGCCTGATGCAGGACCACCCTCGCCTGCGCGGCGTGCGCGCCGCGACCATCCGCTCGCTCGGCCGGCACCTGTGGCTGATCGACGAGGAGTTCCGCCAGCACCCGCGCAACCACCGCCTGTTCCTCGACCTGCTGCGTGCACCGGCCGGTGTCACGCACGAGCTGCGGCGCATGAACCTCTACGGCGTGCTCGGGCGCTACATACCGGCCTTCGGCCGCATCGTCGGCCGCATGCAGTACGACCTGTTCCACGCCTACACCGTGGACGCACACACGCTGTTCGTGGTCCGCAACCTGCGGCGGCTGATGCTGCCGCAGTTTGAAAAGGAACTCCCCGACCTGTCGCGCCTGATGCAGTCGCTGCCCCGGCCGGAGATCGTGCTGCTGGCGGCGCTGTTCCACGACATCGCCAAGGGGCGCGGCGGCGATCACTCCGAGCTCGGCGCCGTGGATGCCGAGGCTTTCTGCCTCGAGCAGGGTCTTTCGCGCTACGACGCGCGGGTGGTCGCCTGGCTGGTGCGCAACCACCTGGTGTTCTCGGTTACGGCCCAGAAAAAAGACATCTCGGACCCCAGCGTGATCCGCGACTTCGCGCAGCTGGTCGGCGACCGGAAGCACCTCGACTACCTCTACGTCCTCACCGTCGCCGACGTGCGCGGCACCAATCCGAAGCTGTGGAATTCCTGGCGGTCCTCGCTGTTCCACGATTTCTACGAACGCACCAAGCGCGCGCTGCGTCGCGGGCTCGAGGCGCCGGTGGACAAGGACGAGCTCGTGTCCGAAACGCGCGGCGCAGCCCGGGAGCTGATTGCCCGGGACGGCGGCGACCCGGAACGCGCGGAGCTCTCGTGGTCGAAGCTCGGCGACGAGTATTTCCTCAAGCACACCCCGCCGGAGATCGCCTGGCACTCGAGGCTGATCGCCAACCGTGAACCCGACGACACCTCACCGCTGGTCG
>JALHTE010000115.1 GCA_022865595.1 Steroidobacteraceae bacterium
CCGGCCCGGCTGGCGGCGCATACACCTTCGCCTGGTTGGCAACCGACAGCGCGCTGATGTAATGACTGTGCGCGTCGATGAAGGCTGGCAGCAGAGTCTTGCCGCCGAGATCGACGATCTTTGTGGAAGTCCCCTTGTGCGTCGCCTCGAGTTCCGCGCGGCTGCCAACCGCGAGGATCACACCGTCCTTCGTGGCCAGTGCCTCGACCGCCGGCTGGGCATCGTTGACGGTGACGATGTCGCCGCCGACGTAGATCGTGTCCGCGGTCTGTCCGGACGCAAGTGTGGCGGCAGGCGATTCGGCCTTCCGACCGCAACCGGACATCACCGCGATCGAGACCGCACAGATTGCGGCCGTCAGCGCCCTCATTTTGCTTTTCATCGTGGCTCCGTCCGCCTGACTTTCCGGCTCTGATTTGAGCCCGGGGGATTCTGCCAGTTGCCCCGAGGAAAGTCGCCACGTTCCAGACAGGTGACACTCACCGGGTATTGCGACGCAAAAGCCTGTCGAACAATTGAGTCGCGCTCATGCTGTTGCGATAGCATCCGCCGATGTTCCAGGCCGACTCACGCGGAATTCTCGCCCTCGTCGCATTTGCGATGTGCTGGGCGCTGGCGATACTGCTGTATCGCCTGGGAGCACCAGGCAGCAACGCGCGCAAGCTCGCGCTGCTGCTGGTCATCGAAGGCGTTACGATGATTTCCGCTGGCTACATCGACCTGATGTTGTCGCCCGCGGTGCAGGCACACCCGATGTACGCGACCTGGTTCAGGTGGGAGTTCATCGTCCACACCATGGGCGATTGCGCGATGCTGGCGCTGTACCCGCCGTTCCTGGCGAGCGCCTTGTCTACGCCGATTACGCGCCCATTGGCCGATCCACGCATTCGCTGGGGCCTCGCGACGATCGCGACCGTGCTGTTTTTCGCGACCCTCACCACCCAGATGAAATACGGCGCGTCAGCGCTCTATGTACTGCTGGTGATGACTTTCGTATTCGCGCTGGTGGCATCAATCCAGGCCTGGCACATGGCAACCGGCGCCGCGCGTACAAGGGCCCGCTCATTTGCATTGGCATTTGGGGTCCGCGACCTCTGTTGGGGATTCGTGTACCTTGCGGTGGTCTGGGGAGTGTGGAGGGGAACTTATGCCGAGGTTCCCACTGATCCCTACGATCCGACCTACATCATCTACATGCTCGGGACACTGCTTGCGGTCCCGCTGATCGCCTATGGCATCCTGCGCACCCAGCTGTTCGACATCGACCTCCGCATCCGCTGGACAATCAAGCAGTCGACGATCGCCGCCGCGGCGGTGGCGATCATCTACGCGGTCTCGGAGGGCGCTGAGCGCCTGCTCTCGTCGGAACTGGGCAACTTCGCAGGCCTGATCGCTGCCGCGCTGGTGGTGTTCTTCATGGCGCCGCTGCAACGGTTCGCCGAACGCATCGCCAGCGCGGCGATGCCGAACACCCATGACACACCGCAGTACGCTGCATTCCGCAAGTTGCAGGTCTACGAGGCGGCCGTCGAGGAGGCGTTACGGGGCGATGGCGTGTCGCAGAAGGAACGCGCGATGCTCAATCGCCTGCGCGACACGCTGGAGATCCCGTCCGCCGACGCGGAGGCGCTGGAGCGCGACCTGCACGCGCGCAATCAAGCCGCTTGTGCAGCATCTGCAAGACATACAGGCTGAGCAGCGACCCGGCATTACGATGCCGCGGCTTTCAAAGGCGCGTTATCAACTCGAAGTCCGGCCCGCCTCGCTCCAGGTCACGCTCCCTGCGTTCGCGCATGCGATCGTGCAACGCGCGCCGCTGCAAACCCAGCCAGTCCTCGCGGTAGACTGCCTTGTGCGATCCGGCCGCGCTACGTCTCGCGGCCTCTTCCCTGCGGAACTCGTCGAACTCCTCGTAGCTCTCCAGTTCGTGCCGCAATTCGCGCAGCACCAGTTCGATCATGATTGCGTCGTCTACGAGTCCCAGGACTGGCACGTCGTCGGGCACCAGGTCCTGCGATTCGGCGATATAGGCGAGCCCCTCCAGCACACGGGTGCGCCCGGGCTCCGGTAGCTGCCATTCCTCGTCCTCGAGCATGCCGACCAGCGCCTTGACCTTGCACAGCCGATTCGCAACGAACGGCGAGTGCGCGCCTGATGCCAGGCGCCCCACGGCAGCGCGCGCGGCGGCGGAAATTTCCTCAGGCGATCGCCTGGCAGCGCGTGCCCTGGTCAGATGCATCACGGACCGGAAGTGATCGAGTTCTTCGTCAGAAATTTCGAGCGTCATGGTCAATGGCATGCGGGTCTCCCACGACTAGAGCTTCGACCGGTCTTTCAGCGGTTCCGTGGCGAGGCCCACTTTCACCATGCCGGCGTTCTGCGCGTCCGCCATGATGCTGGCGAGCACCTGGAACTGGGTCGTCCGGTCCACGTGCAGGTGCAACTCGGGCTGCGGCTTGCGCTGCGCTTCCGACGCCAGCCTTTCGACCAGCTCCTTGCGTTCGATGGGCACGTCGTTCAGGTACATCGAGCCATCCGGCAGCAGCGATATCACGATCGTGTCCGGCTTCTCCTCGAGCAGCACGGTCGAGGCCTGCGGCATGTCGATCTTGATCTTGTGCGCGAGCAGTGGCGCC
>JALHTE010000009.1 GCA_022865595.1 Steroidobacteraceae bacterium
CAGTGGATGCCGCGCCTGCCCGAAGGCTCCAGGATGCCGTGTTCAACCAGCGCCTCGATCGTCTCCGCCTGGACCCCGCAGGTGAGACAAAGCTGGACTAGCGTGATTTCGTAGTCCTCTTCGAGGACCTCTCCGTTGAGGACCGCCTGCTGATCAGATTTCGCCATGGGTCAATTCACCCCCAGAGTTGCGCGCGGGTTGAACCCGAGCTGGTCTTTCATCTCCTGATAGAGCTTCCTGGCCGCGTCGCTGTCCGCTGATGGCAGGGACAGCTGCAGTACCACGTACAGGTCGCCCGGCGCCTTGCCCGGCAGACCGCGCCCCGTGAGGCGGAGCTTGCGCCCCTGGCTGGAGTCGGCCGGGATCCTGAGCGAGACCACGCCGGATGGCGTGGGCGCCTGGACCGATGCGCCAAGTGCGGCCTCCCACGGCGCGACGGGCAGGTCGAGGTAGAGGTCCGCCCCGTCGACCTTGTAAAGAGGGTGCTCGCGAAAATCAACCTCCAGGTAAAGGTCTCCCGCCTCACCGCCGCCGATGCCCGGGCCGCCCTGGCCGGCAAGGCGGATCTGCTGGCCGGGGCGGACGCCCTGGGGAATGCGTACATTCAGGGTTCGATCGCGGGTCATCACGTGCCCGTCGTCGGTAAGCTCGGGCATGCGCAGAGTGATTGAGCGAGTCGCACCGGAAAAGCTGTCTTGCAGATCGATGAGGACCTTGGCGTGATGGTCCTCGCCGCGCATGCGGAAGGTGCGCGCGCGGCCCGCGCGGGCCGCGCGGCGTTGGCCGAAGAGTTCCTCGAAGAAGGCACTGTGATCCTGCTCACCCGCGGCCGTGTACCCGCCACCGCTGAATTCGAATCCAGCGTCCCAGTCCGGGGGCGGTCGGAATTCCTGGCCAGATTGCCATTTCGCGCCCAGCTGATCGTAGGCGACGCGCTTTTCGGGATCCTTGAGCACTTCGTAGGCTTCGCCCACTTCCTTGAAGCGCGCCTCCGCATCGGGCTCCTTGCTCACGTCCGGGTGATACTTGCGCGCGAGCTTACGGTATGAGCGCTTGATCTCGTCCTGCGTGGCGTCGCGTGCGACGCCCATGATCTTGTAGTAGTCCTTGAATTCCATGACGGCTCCAATCCTATTTACTCCATTGCGTGCGAAGTCCGCAATGCCTCGCCGGCGGGTCGCAACTTCACCTATTGCGCCAGCCGTGCCGTACGGTAGATTCCAGCTGCAGACCCACAGGAGCGTCCGATGCCTCTCGTTTCCATGCGCCAGTTGCTCGACCACGCCGCCGAGAACGGCTACGGCCTTCCGGCCTTCAACGTCAACAATCTCGAACAGGTCCGCGCCATCATGGAAGCGGCCGACGAGACCGGGAGCCCGGTGATCATGCAGGGCTCGGCGGGGGCACGGAAATACGCCGGAGAGGCCTTCTTGCGCCACCTGATCCAGGCTGCGATCGAGGCC
Organism: Steroidobacteraceae bacterium; assembly: GCA_022865595.1. GTDB lineage: Bacteria > Pseudomonadota > Gammaproteobacteria > Steroidobacterales > Steroidobacteraceae > RPQJ01. The sequence continues at coordinate 1,464 of JALHTE010000009.1, forward strand.
TATCCGCACATCCCGGTGGTGATGCACCAGGACCATGGCCAGTCGCCCGCGGTGTGCATGTCGGCAATCCGCTCTGGTTTTTCGAGCGTGATGATGGACGGCTCGCTGATGGAGGACGGCAAGTCGCCGTCGACCTACGAGTACAACGTGGAGACCTCGCGGCGCGTAGTCGATTTTTCGCACGCGATCGGTGTGACCGTGGAGGCGGAGCTCGGCGTGCTCGGTTCGCTCGAGACCATGCGCGGAGACAAGGAGGACGGTCACGGGGCGGAGGGCACGATGACGCGTGAGCAACTGCTCACTGACCCGGACCAGGCTGCCGACTTCGTCGCCAGGACCCAGTGCGACGCACTCGCCATCGCGATCGGCACCTCGCACGGTGCCTACAAGTTCACGCGCAAGCCCACCGGCGACATCCTCGCGATCCAGCGCATCAAGGAAATCCACGCCCGCATCCCCAATACGCACCTGGTGATGCACGGCTCGTCCAGCGTCCCGCAGGAGTGGCTGGAGGTCATCCGCAAGCACGGCGGCCAGATGAAGGAGACCTACGGCGTGCCGGTCGAGGAAATCGTCGAGGGCATCCGCCACGGCGTGCGCAAGGTCAACATCGACACCGACATTCGCCTGGCCATGACCGGCGCAATCCGGCGTCACCTGTTCGAGAAGCCGTCCGAATTCGACCCGCGCAAGTTCCTCGCCGACGCGCAGAAGGCCGCGAAGGAAATCTGCAAGCTGCGTTACGAGGCCTTCGGCTGCGCCGGGCAGGCCGCGAAGATCAAGCCCCTGTCGCTGGAGAAGATGGCAGAGCGCTATCGCAAGGGCGAGCTGAACCAGGTCGTCCAGTAGCGCGTGCGCGCGCGGTTTCTCGTGGCGGCTGCACTGCTGTGGGCGGGCGGGTGCGCGCCGGCTCCGCAGCAGTTCGACGGCCCGACGATGGGCACGACCTACAGCGTCACCGTCACGCAGTTGCCTGACGGGGTCACGCGCGAGGCGTTGCAGGCAGTGATCGATGGCGTGCTGGATGAGGTCAACCGGCACCTGTCGACCTACGATCCGGCCAGCGAAATCTCGGCGTTCAATGCGCTGCGATCCACCGAAGCTGTCCCCGTGTCGCCGCAGTTGCAGGCGATCGTCGCGATCGCGGAGGCGGTCAGCGCGGAGAGCGGCGGCGCATTCGATATCACAGTTGGGCCACTGGTCCGCGCCTGGGGGTTCGGGGGCGGGCAGGGGACGAGCACGCCTGCGGCAGAGTCGTCGCCCGACGGTTCCAGTCCGGACGGCGGCCCATACCGACTGGAGTTATCGGACGATGGCCACACGCTCAGGAAGACCGCAGCCGCTATCGAACTGGACGTAAACGGCATCGCGCCCGGTTATGCGGTGGACCTGATCACCGAGCGCTTCGATGCACTGGGCGTGCACGATTACCTGGTTGAGCTGGGAGGCGAGGTCCGCGCCCGAGGGCGCAGCCCCGCCGGCCGTGCCTGGCGCGTCGCGGTCGAAATGCCGCTTCGGGGCGAGCGAAAGCCCTACACGCTGGTCGAACTCGACGGCATGAGCGCCTCGACCTCAGGTGACTATCGCGATTTCCGCATCGTCGATGGCCGCCGGGTGTCCCACACCATGGACCCTCGAACTGAGGGCCCGGTTGCCAACGACCTCGCCTCGGTATGCGTCCTGCACCCGTCCGCCGCGCGCGCCGACGCTTACGCCACTGCGCTGATGGTGCTGGGGCCGGTGGACGGCCTCGCGCTGGCTGGCCGGCTGGGGCTTGCGGCGCTGTTCATCGAGCGCGAGGCTTCGAGAGGCGATTTCCGCGAGGGTTCGACCCCGGAATTCGAACGCTTGCGCCGGCCACTCGACTGACGGCTATCATCGACCCATGCCGGAACCCCTGACACCACGGCCGCGCCGGCGCCCTCACGCCGCACCGATGATGGTGCCGCTGCTGTTCGTGTTGTTCGCAGGGGCGGGCATCATCTGGATCGGCACCTGGGCACGCACGACGGTCGTGATCCTGGTACGGCACGCCGAAGCATCGACCGTTCCACTGGAAGATCCGGACCTCAGTGCAGCGGGCGAGGCACGCGTGCGCGGACTCGGCGAATACATTGCCGGCCTGCTCGCGGGCGGAAAGGTCGACTACCTGTATTCGGGCGACACCCGTCGTGCCGCGCAGACCGCCGCGCCGATCGCGAACGAGTTCCAGCTCCCGGTCAACCTTCTGGCCGCGAGCGACTGGGACGGGCTCGCGAGCCGCATCAAGGACGAGCACCGTGGCAAGACCATCGTGGTCGTCGGATATTCGAGCACGATCCCGGGCGTACTGAGCCGATTGAGTGCCACCAACGTCGCAATGGCAAGCGATGACTATGACTCTATTTACCTCGTGGTGGTGCCAAGCCCGGGGTCGGTGAGGCTGTTCAAGCTGCATTACGGGTCACAGCCGTCCGCCGGCCCAGACCCGGGAAAAAAGACAGTAAAACCTTAAGTTTGTCTCATAACAATATGTTTTATAAATGTATTGTTACAGGGATGCGCCGGCCTCGATCGCCTCCCGGACAAACGCCTCGTGTGCGCCGATCCGCAGGTCGGCAAGCACCGAGTCCTTGATCTTCCCGTCTGCACCGATCAGGTAAGTGCCCCGGCGGACGCCGAACCCCAGCGGGCCGTCGAGGTCGTAGGCCTTCACGGCCTTCTTGCCCGGGTCGGCGAGCAGCGGGAAATTCAGGTCGTGTTGCTCCGCAAAGCGCTTGTGTGACGCCACGTCCTGCGGGCTTACAC
>JALHTE010000116.1 GCA_022865595.1 Steroidobacteraceae bacterium
CTCCACCGCGGCCTTTTCGGTCATCACCTCGGCGATGACCTGGTCCTCTTCAACCAGGTCGCCGACCTTCGCGTGCCAGGCAACGACCTCTGCCTCGACCGTTCCTTCGCCGAGATCCGGCATCTTGAACACGTAGCGGGTCATGGCGTCTCCATCACGGCCCTGAGCCCGGTCGCAACGCGCGCCGGCCCCGGGAAGTACTCCCACTCGAAGGCGTGAGGATACGGCGTGTCCCAGCCCGCGACACGCCCGATCGGCGCCTCGAGGTCCCAGAAGCACTCCTCCTGTATGGTCGCCGAGAGTTCCGCGCCGAAACCGGAGAAGCGCGTCGCCTCGTGCGCGATCAGGCAGCGCCCGGTCTTCTTCACGGAAGTACAGATCGTGTCCACGTCGAGCGGGACCATGGTCCGCACGTCGATGATCTCGGCGTCTAGCCCTAAGCTGCGCGCCGCCGCCTCGCAGACATAGATCATCGTGCCGTAGGTGACGATCGTGACCTGCGAACCTTTGCGGACCACCTCGGCCTTGCCGATCGGGACCGTGTAGTAGCCCTCGGGCACCTCGCCCTTCGGGTGCGTGCTCCAGGGTACCGCGGGCTTGTTGGGCTCGCCGTCGAACGGTCCGTTGTAGATACGCTTCGGCTCGAAGAACACCACCGGATCATCGTCCTCGATCGACGCGATCAGCAATCCTTTTGCGTCGTAGGGATTGGCGGGCATCACGACCTTCACGCCGCAGACGTGCGTGAAGATTCCCTCGGGGCTCTGCGAGTGAGTCTGGCCACCGCGGATGCCGCCACCGCAGGGCGTGCGCACCGTCACCGGCGCCCAGAACTCGCCGGCACTGCGATAGCGCAACCGCGCCAGCTCGCTGAAGATCTGGTCGCAGGCCGGGTAGATGTAGTCTGCGAACTGCACTTCGGCCACCGGCCGCAAGCCGTTGACGCCCATGCCGATCGCAGCGCCGATGATCGCGCCTTCCGCGATCGGAGTGTCGAGCACGCGATGCTCACCGTACTTCCGCTGCAGCCCGTCGGTGACGCGAAACACGCCGCCGAAGAAACCCACGTCCTCGCCCATGATCACCACGTTCGGGTCGCGGCCCAGCATGATGTCCATGGCGGAATTGAGCGCCTGGATCATGTTCATCTGTGGCATGGCTCAGCCCTCCAGCTCGGCGCGCAACTGCTCGCGCTGTTTCCTGAGGTTGGCGGGCAACTCCTTGAACACGTCCTCGAACATCAGGTCACGGTTGAGTCGCGGCCCGTCATTCATCGTGCCGTACTGCACCGACTCCTTCCAGCTCTCGGCCACGTGCTGCTCGAGTTCCTTCTGCAATGCCACGTGGCGCTCTTCCGACCATTCGCCGAGTGTGATCAGGTGGGCTTTCAGTCGGTCGACCGGATCGCCCAGCGGCCATTTCTCGTAGTCGTCCTTCGGGCGGTAGCGTGCCGGATCATCGCTGGTCGAGTGCGCCGCGCCTCGATAGGTGACGTGCTCGATCAGCGTCGGGCCTGCGCCCCTCCGTGCCCGCTCTGCCGCCCACTGCGTCACGGCGTACACCGCGAGGAAGTCGTTGCCGTCCACGCGCACGCCGGCCATACCGTAGCCGGGGCCGCGCGCCGCGAATGAGCGCTGCTCACCACCGGCGAAACCCTGGAAGGTCGAGATCGCCCACTGGTTGTTGACGATGTTCAGGATCACCGGGGCCTGGTACACGGACGCGAACAGCATCGCGTGGTGGAAGTCCGCCTCCGCGCTCGAACCCTCGCCGATCCAGCTCGCCGCGATGTTATCCTCGCCCTTGATCGCGGAGGCCATGGCCCAACCCACCGCCTGCGGGAACTGCGTGGTCAGGTTGCCGGAGATCGAGAAGATGCGGCCGTCGACCCAGTGGTACATGACCGGTAGCTGGCGCCCCTTGCACATGTCACGCGTGTTCGACAGCAACTGGCACATCATGTCCACCAGCGGCATTCCGCGCGTGATGAACAGGCCCTGGTTGCGGTAGGACGGAAACAGCATGTCTCCGGGCCGCAGGGCCATGCACTGCGCGACCGAGACCGCCTCCTCGCCCAGCGAGCGCATGTAGAACGAGATCTTTCCCGCCCGCTGTGAGCGCTGCATCCGATCGTCGTAGACCCGCGTGAGCATCATGTGCCGGAGCCCGACCTGCAGGTCCGAAGGGTCGAGGTGCGGGTGCCAGGGGCCGACGGCGCGGTGGTCGTCATCGAGTACCCGCACCAGTTCGACCGACAGGTTGCCGATGTCGCGTACCCGGGCGTTCACGTCCGGTCGGGCTATCGCGCCGGCTGGCGATGTCTCCAGGTAACTGAAATCGGGGGCTTCGCCAGGGCGTGAGTGCGGCTGTGGCGTGTGCAGGCGTGATCGTCTGGGCATGGCTGGTGGGTCCTGGGGCTGGGCCGGGGTCCGCGGTAGGTTACCTCCGGGTCCCCGAGGCTGTTGAATTCAGTGCGACGCATTGCAACAATACGGAATACACATTCCTTTCTGTTCCTATAAATGGAAAAACAATCCGCCCCTGTAATCGACCGCGTGGACCGGCGCATCCTCGACCTCCTGCAGAGGGAGGGCACCTTGCCGGTGGCCGAGGTAGCCGCCCGCACCGGGCTGTCGACCACCACCTGCTGGAGGCGGATCCAGCAGCTTGAGCAGTCGGGTGTCATCCGCGGGCGGGTCGCACTGCTAGATCGCGCGGCGCTCGGGCTCGACGTCACGATCTTCGCGCACGTTAAGCTTTCCTCGCAGGGCCGGGACGCGATCGCGGCATTCGCCACTGCCATTCGCGATCGGCCCGAGGTGCTCGACTGCTATACGACCATGGGCGAGTGGGACTTCATGCTTCGCGTCGTGACGCGAGACATCAAGGCATTCGAGGCCTTCTACCTCGACCATCTGTCGAAGCTGCCGAACGTCCAGTCCATCAACTCCTCGGTCGCCGTCACGGTGATCAAGGAGACGACGGTGCTGCCCATATCCTGAGCCGGCGCATCTGGTAAGTTTGAGCCCGCGGCCAGAGTGGAGACCGCGATGAACCTGCTGCTGCAGCTGATGTGGGTGGCCGTGCCGGTGATCGTCTCCGGGCTCGTGCACCTCATGGTGTTGAAGCTCGACCTGCTTCCCGGGCTGCGCGCTCTTCCCATCGACGGTGGCGCGACATTCCGCGGCCGACGTGTATTCGGCGACAACAAGACCTGGCGCGGCGCGGTCGTCACCATCGCGATGGTGACAGCAAGTGCATGGGCACTGGCGCGACTGAACGACTGCTGCATCGACCTGCCAACGCTCACGCCATTCGCGGAACTGCATCCCATCGCGTGGGGATTCCTGCTCGGGACCGGTTACATCGTCGCGGAGCTGCCCAACAGCTTTGCGAAACGCCAGCTCGGGATAGGCCCCGGGAAGAGTGGACAGGGCTTCGTGGGACGCCTGTTCTGGGTCGTGGACCAGGTCGACAGCCTCGCCGGCATGCTGCTGTTCACATGGCCGTTCTGGCACCCGTCGGGATGGCTGGTGCTCCTGCTGTTCGTGATCATGCTGGTCGCACATCCCATAGCGGCGTGGGTCATGGTGCTCGCGGGACTGAAGAAGCGGGTTGGTTGAACGCGCCTCGCACGCACTCAAGCGCGCCTTCCAGCGTCCGCTCAGGGGAAGTGAGTCCGTCTCAAAACGACCCTGAGCAGTCATTGGGGACAGAGATGCTGCCGAGGTCGATCATCGGGAAACGGTAGCACCGGAGTGGGCTCAGGCGATGAGCCACGAGCGCGTCTAATTCGCGTCGGGATTCCTTACATATTGCGGCACGGAAAGCCTGAACGTTGTTCAACTAGATCGCATAAGTCACTGATTAAGAAATACTGGCTTTGGACCGGCGCGAATTTTGCATGTAACAAAATTAGCCTCGACGTAGGTGCCGGGAGCGCATATCGGAGGTCGCGAGATGAAGACAAAGATTCTTGGGTTGCTGACCGTAGTGCTACTGGCCGGACCGATGGCGGCCAATGCGACGTTAGTTAGCATCGACATCACGATCAG
>JALHTE010000117.1 GCA_022865595.1 Steroidobacteraceae bacterium
CATGAGGTCCGGCGCGAAAGACGCAAGCACGGCGACGGCCTCTTCCGATTTCAGGGAGGATGGTTGCTCGACGCGCAGGCCGAGTTCCAGCGCCCGGCGCTTCACGGGCCCGGTGCCGAGCGTGCGCCCGCGGCCTGCGGGACGGTCGGGTTGCGCATAGACAGCCACGATTTCGTGGCCCGCCGCATGCAGGGCATCGAGGGCCGGCACTGAAAACTCCGGCGTGCCGGCGAATACGATGCGCAGCCGGGAGGTCATTGGGTGCTGGTGGGCGCAGCCCGCGGCATGCGGGCCGGCAGTCCTAGATTACCGGCACGGAGCTGCGCTCGCGGCGCCCCGAGGCCGTACCGTTCTCGCGACGCTCCTTTTCCAGCTTCTTCCGGATGCGCGTTCGCTTGAGATCGGAGAGATAGTCGACGAACAGCTTGCCCTCGAGGTGGTCCATTTCGTGCTGGATGCATATCGCCAGCAGGCCGTCGGCTTCCATCTCAAAGCGCTTGCCGTCACGGTCCAGCGCGCGAACCACGATGCGCGACGAGCGGCTGGTCAGGGTGTCGAAAATACCCGGCACGGACAGGCAGCCTTCCTCGGCCTCGACGGCGCCCTCCCGCTCGAGGATTTCCGGGTTCACGAACGCGAGCGGCTGGTTCTGGTCCTGGGTCACGTCGACGACCAGCACGCGCCGGTGGACATCCACCTGGGTCGCGGCGAGGCCCACGCCTGGCGCCGCGTACATGGTTTCCAGCATGTCGTCGATCAGACGGCGCACCTCGTCGTCCACGGCCGCGACCGGCCTGGCAACGGTACGGAGGCGTGGGTCCGGGAATTCGAGAATGTTGAGCTTAGCCATTGTTTGAGAAATGCTGCTAAAGTTAAGTCCGGCTTCGATTTAACAACTGCTGGGCCGCCGCTGGACCCGTGTCGCCGTCCAGCGAATTGGTGCGACTGAGACGTGGTCGGCAGCGGCCCGATGCCCTGCCGGATTATAAGGCGACAGTCGCGACCCCGACACCCGCTGGAGATTAAGGGATGGATCGAATGCTGCGCGTCGCCTCGAACGCACTGACCGGCCGGACCCGCTGGGCCCGCGCCATATCCGTTTCGCTCGCCGTTGCCGGCACCTGCCTGGCGCTGGGAGTGGCAATTCCGACCCCGGCCACGGCGCAGCAGGCGTCGGGCAAGTCCATGTCCGTGCCGCTGGCACCGGACGCCCCGGACACTTATGTCGTCAAGAAGGGCGATACGCTCTGGGACATCTCTGCCGTATTCCTGAAGTACCCCTGGTACTGGCCGGAAATCTGGTACGTGAACCCGCAGGTTGCGAACCCGCACTGGATCTACCCGGGTGACGTCCTGCGGCTGATCTACGTGGACGGCAAGCCAAGAATCACCGTCGGTACCGCCGGCGAGGTCCGGCTGTCGCCGCAGGTCCGGGTGGATCCGCTGGCGCAGGCCATCCGCACGGTTCCCTACGACATCCTGATGAATTTCGTGGGGCGCCCGACCGTGCTCACGAAGAAGCAGGTCGACAAGTCGCCCTACGTGGTCGGCTTCCGCGGCGGACACCTCGCGGGTGGGAACTTCAACGAGTTCTACGTCAAGGGCCTCGAGAATCCGCCCGCCGGCGCCGAATACACGATCGTCCACCCGGACAGGGAACTGCGCGACCCCGACGACGGGGACCTGCTCGGCTTCATCGGTGTGTACGCGGCAACGGGGCGGGTCATCACGACGTCCGATGCGAAGCACGAGGATCCGCTTACCCACCTCTCGGCCGTCGAGAGCGGCCGCGAGATCCAGCAGGGCGATCTGGCCTTCCCGGCCGTTTCGAAATTCGGCGACGACTTCATCCTGAGCGCCCCGAAGAACCTGAAACTGAACGGGCAGGTGATCGCAGTGGTGGACGGGCTGGCGGTGGCCGGCAAGTACCAGGTACTGGCCATCAATCGCGGCAAGCGCGACGGCCTGGTGCCCGGCAACGTAGTGGCCATTTTCTCACGCGGCCTCGACGTCGCCGACTTCTACAGCCGGGGGCGGGACTGGACGAAATTCACCGCGAATTACGAGACGCTCCCATTGCCGGACGAGCGCGGCGGCTCGCTGCTGATATTTACGGTGCACGACCGCATGAGCTACGGCCTGGTGGTCGAATCCACCGCACCCATAAGGATCGGCGACTTCATCAAGCACCCCAACTTCGGTCACGACCCATTGGGGAAGGAAAACTTCATGCGCTGAACCGCTCGCGCGGATCTGCGCGAACACGCCAGATTGACGAAGAGCCTGCCGGGAGCAGTTCCGGCAGGCTCTTTGCACATGGATGACCCGAAACCCTGGCTTGCCCTGGCCCGCACCCCGCGCCTGCACGCAGGAATCCTGCGCCGAACTGCTCGGGACGATATCGACCCACGGTCGCTGCCCCGCGAGTCGCCGGCTGCACTTGCAGCGCTCGGGCTCGGAAACGGCGCAGTCAAGGCCCTGCGCAACCCCTCGGTCGAGGGAATCGCGACGGACGAGCGCTGGCTTGCAGGGCCGGGCCGGCAGCTGGTGACCTGGGGCTCGCCTTCGTACCCCGCGCTGCTGGCTGAGATTGCCGACGCGCCGCTGGTGCTGTTCGTCGAGGGAGACTGCGCAGCGCTGTCGCTGCCACAGTTTGCGATCGTCGGCAGCCGTAACCCGACACCGATCGGGCGCGACACCGCGACACATTTTGCCGGACACCTGGCCGCGGCCGGACTCGCGATCGTGAGCGGGCTCGCGCTCGGAATCGATGCGGCAGCGCATCGTGGGGCCATCGAGGGCAGCGGCCGCACGATCGCCGTGCTCGGCTGCGGGCTGGACCGCATCTATCCGCCCGAGAATGCAGCACTCGCACGGCAGGTCGTCGCCTGCGGTGCACTCGTGTCCGACCTGCCCACCGGCACAGCGCCGATCAAGCAGCACTTCCCTCGGCGCAACCGCCTGATCAGCGGCCTCTCGGTGGGGACGCTGGTGGTCGAAGCGGCGTTGCGCAGCGGATCACTGATCACCGCGCGCCTCGCGGCCGAGCAGGGGCGCGAGGTATTTGCGATTCCCGGCTCGATCCACAGCCCCCTGTCACGCGGCTGCCACCGGCTCATCCGCCAGGGCGCAAAGCTGGTCGAGACGGCAGACGACATATTCACGGAGCTGGGCGCGCTGCTTGCAGGCTTGCGCCCCGCGGGCCGCGCAGAAGCGCCTGACGCGCATGAGGATTCCGGGTGCGCGTTGGACAAGGACTACGAAATCCTGTTAGATGCGCTCGGCTTCGATTCCGCGGCCGTCGACGATCTCGTCGCTCGCACCGGGTTCGAAGCCGGCGCGGTCTCTTCGATGCTGCTAATCCTCGAACTCGAGGGACGGATCGCACAGCAGCCCGGTGGAAGTTTCTGCCGGCGCCTGCCAGGGTAAAAGGAATGAAGGAAGGCGTCCTCGACATCCTCATCTATCTCTTCGAGAACTACTTCGACGGCGAGCTGGATGAGGGCGAAGAGCCCGACCGCGACACCTTGAAGCAGGAACTCGAACATGCCGGTTTTCCCTCGGGGGAAATCGAGCGTGCTCTGTGCTGGCTCGAGGACCTTGCCGGCGACCCGTCGCGTACCGGGCCCGCGCCGACGGCACGGGCAATACGCGTGTTCGACGCGCTCGAGCAGGCACGTCTCGATACCGACTGCCGCGGGTTCCTGGTGCACCTCGAGCAGGTCGGGATCCTCTCGCCCACCCAGCGCGAACTGGTGATCGAGAAGTTGATGGCGCTCGACGGCGACGACATCGACATCGAGCGCCTGAAGTGGGTCGTGCTGATGGTGCTCTTCACGCAGCCGGGCCAGGAAACCGCGTTCTCGCGCATGGAGGACCTGGTGTTCGAGGAGCATTCCGGTGCGGTCCACTGAGGCCGCACGGGGCGGGGTCGGGACGGATGCCGCGGCCCCCCGCGGCATGATCGTTTCTGGGCCAAGGGAAATCGCTGACAGCCAATGAGCAGGAATCTAGTCATCGTCGAGTCGCCGGCCAAGGCGAAGACCATCAAGAAGTACCTCGGCAAGGACTTCGAGGTGATGGCGTCCTACGGCCACGTCCGCGACCTGGTGCCCAAGGAAGGCGCGGTGGATCCCACGCGGCAGTTCGCCATGCGCTGGGAGCTGATCGACAAGAACAGGAAGCACGTCGACGCCATCGCGCGCGCCGTGAAGAAGGCCGATGCGCTGTACCTCTCGACCGACCCCGACCGCGAGGGAGAGGCGATTTCCTGGCACCTCTACGAACTGCTGAAGGAGAAGGGCGCGCTGGAAGGCAAGGCGGTACACCGCAGCGTCTTCTACGAGATCACGGCGAGCGCCGTGCAGGAAGCCATCGGCCAGCCGCGGGAGATCGCCGAGGAACTCGTCAAGGCCTACCTGGCGCGCCGGGCGCTGGATTTCCTGGTCGGATTCAATCTCTCGCCGCTGCTGTGGAAGAAGGCGGGGCTCTCGGGTGCGTCCGCCGGCCGGGTGCAGAGCCCTGCGCTCAGGATGATCTGCGAGCGCGAGGAAGAGATCGCGGCTTTCAAGCCGCGCGAGTACTGGACGGTTGATGCCGACGCCGAGAAGGGTGGGCAGCCATTCAACGCGCGCCTGACCGAGTTCGACGGCCGAAAAGTCGAGCAGTTCACGATCACGAGCGCCGATCGCGCCGACGAAGTCCGTCGCGCGCTCGAGCAGTCCGCAGGCGGCAAGCTCGCCGTCGCGTCGGTCGAAAAGAAGCAGCGCAAGCGCAACCCCTCGCCCCCGTTCACCACCTCGACGCTGCAGCAGGAAGCTGCGCGCAAGCTCGGCTTCGGCGCCCAGCGGACCATGCGCACCGCGCAGAAGCTCTACGAGGGCGTGGATTTCGGCGAAGGCCCGGTGGGCCTGATCACCTACATGCGCACCGACTCGGTGAGCCTGGGCGTCGAGGCGATACGCGAGATTCGCAGCGCGATCGGCCGCCTGTACGGCGCGGAGGCGCTGCCCGATGCGCCGCGCATGTACAAGACGAAGTCGAAGAACGCTCAGGAAGCGCACGAGGCGATACGCCCGACCTCACCCGCGCTGACGCCTGAGCAGCTCGCGGGCAAGCTCGACCCCGACCAGCACAAACTCTATACGCTGGTCTGGCGTCGCGCGGTCGCGAGCCAGATGGAGGCGGCGGTGTTCGATACCGTTGCGGTCGACCTTGCGGCTGGCAAGGGACACACGCTGCGCGCCAACGGCTCGACGCTCGTGAAGCCCGGGTTCCTGGCCGTGTATCGCGAGAGCTACGACGACGTCACGCTCGACGACGAAGACGACAAGCGGCTGCCGGCATTCGAGGTGGGCGACCAGGTCAAGCTGCTTGCGATCAAGCCGGAGCAGCACTTCACCGAGCCCCCGCCGCGCTACTCAGAGGCGAGCCTGGTCAAGGCGCTCGAGGAGTACGGCATTGGCCGCCCTTCGACCTACGCCAGCATCATCCAGACACTGCTATACAAGAAGTACTGCGAGCTGCTGAACAAGCGCTTCGTGCCCACCGACCTCGGCAAGATCGTCAACCGATTCCTGACCGGGAATTTCGAACGCTACGTCGATTTCAACTTCACCGCCGGCATGGAAGACGAACTCGACAACATCGCGCGCGGCGAAGAGGAGTGGGTGCCCGTGCTCGAGCGCTTCTGGACCGGACTCAAGAAGCAGATCGACAACGTCGAGGCAAACGTCACGCGCTCCGACGTCGCCATGGCGCGCGACATCGGCGTCGATCCCGTGTCAGGACGACCGGTCAGCGTGCGCTATGGCAAGTACGGCGCCTTCGTGCAGCTCGGCACGCGCGACGACGTGGAGAAGCCGAAGTTCGCGAGCCTGCGCCCCGGGCAGCACATGGACGACGTCACGCTCGCCGACGCGATGGAACTGTTCAAGCTGCCGCGCACGCTTGGTGAGTGGGAGGACGGCTACCCGATCAAGATCGCAGTCGGCCGCTTCGGCCCCTACGCTCAGTACGGCGCGAAGAAATACGTCTCCCTGAAGAAGGAAGACGATCCGTACACGATCACGCTCGAGCGCGCGATGCAGCTGATCCGCGAGAAGATTGAGGTCGAGGCCGCGCGTGTGATCCGGGACTTTCCCGAAGCCGGAGTCCAGGTGCTGAACGGACGCTACGGCCCGTACATCACCGACGGCAGCAAGAACGGCAAGATCCCGAAAGACCGCGACCCGAAGTCGCTGGCGCTCGAGGAGTGCCAGGCGATCCTCGCCGCGGCGCCGGAGCGCAAGGGTCGCTGGGGAAAGAAGACGGCGGCCGGAAAGACTGGCGGTGCGAAGGCAGCGGCGGCTGGGGATGGCGACGATGGCAAGGCTGCCGTCGCGAAGCCGGCCAGAAAGAAGACCGCGCCGAAGAAGAAGGCCGCTGCGAAGAAGAAAGTGGCGGCGAAGAAGAGCTGATACGGCCGGTTGATCTGAATCAGCGCCGGAAAGGCGGCTTCCGATTACCTGGGCGCCTTCCCTCCCCTCAGAAGCCCGGCGATGGACAGGTCCTCATCCACGCCGTCCCAGCGAATGCCCTCTCCGCGCCCGATAAGGCGCCATTGGGTGCGCTGCTCACGGGTCGCCGCCAGTAACCTCGGAAACCATGCCAGGGGAGTCGACAAGGTACGGCCGTCCTCCAGGACGACGATGAGCTCGTCGTCGGTGAAGCGCAGCAATGTCGCGCGCGGCACGGTTTCAATGGCCGAAGTGCTCATTCCACGCCTCCAGCAGAAGAGCCCGGTTCTGCCGCACGAATCTCTCGATGTCCCGAAGCTCACCGGACCTGAGTGCCAAAGAGCCTACCAGAGCTACGGGAGTGAGCCAAAACTTGGCAGTGCCCTCGCCTGCTTCCACATGCACGTGGGCCGGTTCGGAGCCCTCGTTGCTGTAGAAGAAGATCCTCCAGCGTCCATGTCGGAGAATTGTGGGCACGTCGCACGCCACCGTTTCGTAGCGCCCAGATTGACGGTTTCCGGTTGCCGGTGTCCCGGCGCATTTATGGTGGGTTCCTGCAGAAATTGCAGCTACTCTTTCGCACCCACGATTTGTCTGCTCGCCACGCCCCCCATGAACACGTCTGAGCCCTCTACCACTGCCGTCATCGACTACCTCCGCTCGCTGCACGACTCGATCACGAGCGCGCTCGAGGCAGCAGATGGCGGCGCGAAGTTCCGCCGCGACTCCTGGCGGCGGCCCGAAGGTGGCGGCGGTGAGAGCCGCGTGCTGCGTGACGGCACGGTCTTCGAACAGGCGGGCATCAACTTTTCGCACGTGATGGGCGGCAAGCTGCCTGCCTCCGCCACGGCGCAGCGGCCGGAGCTCGCGGGCGCGAGCTTCGAGGCAACCGGCGTGTCGCTGGTGATCCACCCGCGCAATCCCTACGTGCCGACCTCGCACGCGAACGTGCGCTACTTCGTCGCGATGAAAGACGGCGAGCCTGCCGCGTGGTGGTTCGGCGGCGGGTTCGACCTGACGCCTTACTACCCGTTCGAAGATGACGTGCTGCACTGGCATCGTGCGTCGAAGGCCGCGTGCGATCCGTTCGGGCCCGGGGTATACGCGAAGTACAAGGACTGGTGTGACCGGTATTTCTTCCTCAAGCATCGCAACGAGACACGTGGTGTCGGCGGATTGTTCTTCGACGACCTGAACGAGTGGGGATTCGAGAAGTCGTTTGCGTTCATGCAGAGCGTCGGTGACGCCTACATGCCGGCCTACCTGCCGATCGTCGCGAAGAGGAAGGACACGCCCTACGGTGAGCGGGAACGGAACTTCCAGCTCTACCGCCGGGGACGTTATGTTGAATTCAACCTGGTCTACGACCGCGGCACTCTGTTTGGGCTGCAGTCAGGTGGCCGGACCGAATCGATTCTCATGTCGCTGCCGCCGCTGGTGAGGTGGGAGTACGACTACACGCCCGAACCCGGGACACCGGAAGCGCGGTTATACGAGGATTTCCTGAGGCCGAGGGACTGGCTGGCCGAGCTAGAGGGTTAGACAAGCTCTGTAGACCTTGTTTTCGCTGATGGACCTGAGTAGCGTTGGCGCTCTGCACCGGTCGAAGGGCACACCCGCCGCGAGGTGGGGCCGCAAAGCCACAGCTCTTGATCTATTAGAACAAGAGGGCTGGGCCGCCTCCGATGCTTGATTCTTTGCGGCAATCAATTCTGCGGGAGAAGGCAATGCGCATCAGGTCACTTGGCGTGCTGTTCGGCACGGCACTCGCAACTGTGCTGGGAGTCGGCGTGGTGGCGCCGGCGGCTACGGCCGACGAGATTAACTACGTCTCCGCCAGCCAGAGCGAAACGTCAACGCGCTGGTTCGTCCAGCTGGAAGGCAAGGCGAAGGCCCAAGGCGGGAGCGCCGCCCAGGTAGCCAGCGAGAAGAAGGCGTTCCGGGATGCCGCCAAGGCAGCTGGTGTCAGATTTCAAGAGCGCTTCTCGTACGACACGCTATGGAACGGCTTCTCGGTCGATGTCGATGCTGCCAATCTCTCGGCGCTGCGCTCTCTGCCTGGCGTCAAGGCCGTTTACCCGGTCATTCTCGTCGATGGTCCGCCAAAATCTGGAAACGATGGCGAAAGCAACGTTGATCTGGCCACGGCCGTCACCCAGACGGGCGCGGACCTGGCGCGATCGCAGCTCGGCCTGACCGGCAAGGGCGTCAAGGTCGGCATCATCGACACTGGCATCGATTACGACCATCCCGACCTCGGCGGCGGCTTCGGGCCCGGCTTCAAGGTTGCTTATGGCTACGATTTCGTCGGCGATGCATACGACGCGGCGAGCTCGGGCGATGCATTGATTCCGCATCCTGACGACAACCCCGACGACTGCGCGGGCCACGGTACGCACGTGTCCGGCATCGTCGGCGCCAAGGCGGCTTCGGCCACCGGCGTGACGGGCGTTGCTCCTGAAGTGACGCTCGGCGCATACCGCGTCTTCGGTTGCTCCGGCAGCTCCAGCTCCGACGTGATCATCGCGGCACTAGAGCGCGCTTATGCGGACGGCATGCAGGTCGTCAACCAGAGCCTCGGCGCCGCCTACCAGTGGCCGCAGTACCCGACCGCGCAGGTCGGCGACACGTTGGTGAAGGCTGGCGTGGTCGTCGTGGCCTCGGCGGGTAACAGTGGTGCCACGGGCACGTGGTCGCTCGGTGCACCGGGCGTCGGCACCGACGTAATCGGCGTGGCTTCGTTCGACAACACCAGCGTTACGCAGTTTGCGTTCTCCATCTCGCCCGACGATCGCAAGATCGGGTACGGCAATGCAACGGCTGCGCCGCCGCCGCCGACCAGCGGCACGTTCCCGCTAGCGCGCACGGGCACGCAGACTTCGACAGCGGATGCATGCAACGCGTTGCCGGCCAGCAGTCTCGCCGGCAAGGTCGCCTTGGTCCGTCGTGGCACCTGCGCCTTCTATACCAAGGCATTCAACGCCCAAGCGGCCGGCGCGATTGGCGTCGTGCTCTACAACAACCAACCAGGCATCGTGAACCCGACCGTGGCTGGCACGCCTGCCGTCACCATTCCGGTGGTCATGGCGTCGGCCGTCGACGGTAACCTGATCGACAGTCGCCTCGCAGTGGGCCCGGTCGACCTGACGTGGGGTGCAGGCAGCGCCAGCAGCCCGAGCTCGAGTGGCAACCTGATCTCGAGCTTCAGCTCGTACGGCCTCTCGCCGGACCTGGCGTTGAAGCCTGACCTGGGCGCGCCCGGCGGCAACATCTGGTCCACGTACCCGATCGAGCTCGGCCGCTACACGTCGCTAAGCGGCACCTCGATGTCTTCGCCGCACGTGGCGGGTGCCGTTGCGTTGCTGCTGGAAGCGAAGCCCGGCACGAAGGCTGCCGACGTTCGCGCCATGCTGCAGAACACGGCGGACCCGAAGGCCTGGTCACTGAACTCCGGCCTCGGCTTCCTCGACAACGTGCATCGGCAGGGCGCCGGCATGCTCGATATCGACGACGCCATCACCAGCACAATCGGCGTGACGCCGGGCAAGCTGGCGCTGGGCGAAAGCGAAGCAGGCCCGCAGACGCGCACGCTGACGATCCGCAACACAGGCAACGCGCCCGTGACGCTCAACCTGTCGAAGGTGGATGCGATCACGACCAACCGTGCGATCCCGAACACCGGCTCGTCCAGTTCGCCGGGTATCGTGCCCTGGGTATTCAACCTCGGCGACTCGCCGGTGAGCTTCTCGCAGAACCCGGTGACGGTGGCTGCGGGCGGCACGTCGACCGTGCAGGTGACGATCGGCGCCGATGCGACGCTCGATGACGGCACGGTCTACGGTGGCTACATCGTCATGACGCCGGCAGCGGGTGGCTCACCGTATCGCGTGCCCTTCGCCGGGTACAAGGGTGACTACCAGGCGATCCAGCCACTGGACGGCTCCGCCTACGGGATGCCGTGGCTCACGAAGATTGTCGGCTCGAGCTTCTTCAATCAGCCGAATGGCGCGACCTACACCTTGCAGGGCGACGACGTCCCGTTCTTCCTCGTGCACTTCAACCACCCGGTGCGGCGCGTGGAGTTCGAGATCGTCAATGCGGAAAGCGGAAAGCGCGTGCATCCGGTGTTCTCGAACTTCGAAGAAGACGACTATGTCGGCCGTAACAGCACACGCACGCAGTTCTTCGCGTTCGCGTGGGATGGCACCCGCATGCACGACAACGGCAAGGGCACGCCGGATCACCGCAAGGTGGTGCCGAACGGCCAGTACAAGGTGAACATCCGCGCGCTGAAGGCCCTCGGTGATCCGGCGAACCCGGCTCACTGGCAGGTCTGGACGTCCCCGGTGATCACGCTCGCACGCCCGTAAGTCACGGCGAGCCGGGTGACCGGCGAAGGGCCCCGTCCGCAAGGCCGGGGCCCTTTTTTGTGTCTGCAGGTGCATCGCTGCGGCCGACGCACCCGTTACAAAGCGGGAGGTCGCACCATCCGTGTCAGCTCGATTCACGCTTATGTCACATGGATGGCGCAAAAACCGTGACGTGGTTGCTTTGCTTCAGATGCACGGGTAGTTTCGAAGCACGGCAATCGTCGAAGGCACACCCGCTGCGAGGCGGGGCCGCAAAGCCACGGCTCTTGCTCAATGCAGAACAAGAGGGCCGGGCTGCCTGCCAGACGGATCATCGTCCTCGGTCACGGCTGCGGCGATGCCATCACTGAAACTGAATCGCAGGAGATTCACGCAATGAAATTCAAGACACTGGGAACGATCGCAATCGCAGTCAGCGTGACGCTCGGTGCGACTGCCTCGGCCGCGCCATCGAAGTCCACTGGAAAGCTGATCGGCGTCAACGTCGTGCTGAAGCAGGACGTGACAAACGATGTGCTCGCAGACATCGCGCGCTACGGAAAAGTACGCGACGTGGTCTACGAGATCGACGCGCTTACG
>JALHTE010000118.1 GCA_022865595.1 Steroidobacteraceae bacterium
ACCGCCGTGCAGCATGAGATGTTCGAACTCGGCGGCGAACTCTGCATGCCGGGCCATCGCGCGATCACAGATGCCGACGTGGAGAAGCTCGAGCAGGTGCTGGATCGGTTCAACGAGGCGCTGCCGCCGCTCAAGGAATTCATCCTGCCGGGCGGTGGTCCCGCGGCCGCTGCGTGCCATCTCGCGCGAACCGTGACCCGACGCGCCGAGCGCAGGGTCTGGGCGCTGTCGCGGGTCGAGCCAGTCGCGCCCGAAGTCGCCCGCTACCTCAATCGCCTGTCCGACCTGCTGTTCGTGGTCGCGCGCGTGCTCGCGAGGCACGAATCCGGCAGCGAAGTGCTCTGGAACAAGCGCCAGCGAGTCCAGGGCTAGCGCCCCGTCCGCCCTGCCCTTTTTGCCCTCGCGTCGTCCAGCGCCGCACAAACCTCGCGCGCGCCGTCGGCCAGCCGCGGCGTCGCGCGCGTGAGTGTGTCGGAGGACATCGAATAGATCGTTCCGTCGCGCACGGCGGCAATCCGCGTCCAGCGGCGCCACAGCGCCAGCGGATCGGCAATCGTGTCATCCGTGCTCAGGATGACCTGCGGATCGCGCGCGAGCACGGCCTCGAGCGACACCGGCGGCGCGAGCTGCGGCAGTTCCGCGAACACGTTGCGCCCCCCGCACAGCTCGACGATCTCACTGATGACGTGCCGGCCGTTCACGGTGAACAGAGGCTCATCGTCGATCTCGATGAACACGCTGACCACCGGCGCCCCGGCGTGGTCGGCCCGCAGGCGCCGGACGCTGGCGTCGAAGGCAGTGGCCGACGCTTCTGCGACGGGCGAGGTGCCGGCGATCTTGCCTATCGTCCTCAGTGCCGTCGCCACGTCGGCCAGCCGATAGGTCGGGATCGAAACCACGCGCAGGCCCAGTGACTCGAGCCGCCTGATGGTGTCGACGGGCGTGCCGGACGGCCAGGCAAGCACCAGGTCCGGATTGAGCGCCAGCACTCGCTCCGGATCGACGCGCCAGGCATCGCCGACCCTGGGTAGCGCCCGCGCTGCGTCGGGATAGTCGCTGTACTCGACCGTGCCGACCAGCGTCCCTCCGGCACCGGCCGCGTAGACGAGCTCGGTAAGGTTCGGAGCGAGACTGATGATTCGCGGTTGCGCCGCCGGCCAGGCAGCGGTCGAGGCGAACGCGAGCGCGAGCGCGATGAACCGCAAACTCACGTGGCTTGACCCGCCAGCACCAGGATCGCGACGAACACAAGCCAGATCCAGACCGCGCGCGACACGATGCGCCATGCGCCCGCCGCTGCTGCCCTGTCGAGATCCCCAGGCGCCACGGAAGCAAGGCCGGATTGCAGCGAGCCCTTGCCGACGCGCGCCAACAGGTCCTCCGAACGATCGAGGATTCCGGTGCCCACGGTGTCAACGGTGACGCGCCAGTTACCGAGGGCATCCTCGAAGCTGCCGGCCAGCGCATAGGTGCCGGCGGCAAGACGCGCCGGGATCCAGGCCAGTAGGCCGTGGATGAACGCGAGCGCCCAGCCGAAGCTGCCACGCTCGACCGGCGCGCCGCGGCGCACGGCCTCGAACGCCGCACGGCGCCTCATCAGGTCGCTCACGCGGAACAGCCACGCCCCGGCCGGGCCGAGCACGACGAACCAGAACACGACGCCGAAAATCCGGTTGTTGGCCTGCACGAAGATCGCTTCCTCGACTGCTTCGCGCAGGCCTGCGCCGCGTCCGGCCGCGTCGACCTCGAGCAGTTCAGTCGCGCGCCGCGCGGCCTCGTCGCGGTCGCCGCGGTCGAGTGCGGCAAGGTAGTCCTGGACCTCGACGCGAAGGTCCCTGGGCCCGAAAGACAGCAGCAGCACCAGGACCGCAAACGCCAGCTGCGGCAGGCCGAGCAGATGCGAGCCAAGCAGCACGTAGGCGTAACCGACCGGTATTGCAGGCAACAGCAGCAGGAACGCAGCCGCCATCACCAGCAGCCAGCCGCGCCTCCCCGCCAGCAGCTTCTCGGCCCAGTCGCAATAGTGGTCGAGCCAGCGCGGTTCCCTCAGGTGCAGCACGGTGGTAAGTCCGTACTCGATCACGTGTGCCAGCAGCAGCGCGATGAGGCTCATGCGGCCACCTCCAGCTCGTATCGCGCCAGCGCGCGCAGCAGCGGCCAGTCGAATGCGATTCCGGGATCCGATTTCCGACCCGGCGCGACGTCGCTGTGACCGGCCATCCGGTCGACGGAAAGCGTCGGATATGCCCCGCAGAGCACCGCCACCAGCCGCGCCAGTGCCGAGTACTGCGCCTGCTCGTAGGCGCGCGTGTCGGTTCCCTCCAGCTCGATGCCGACGGAAAAATCGTTGCAGTGCTGGCGCCCGTGCCATGCCGATGCGCCGGCATGCCAGGCACGCCTGTGGAACGGCACGTACTGGACGATCTCTCCGTCACGCCGCACCAGCGCGTGCGCCGACACCCTGAGCGATGCCACTTGCGCGAAGTAAGGGTGGGCATCCGGTGGCAGGCTGTTGGTGAACAGCGCTTCGATCCACGGTCCGCCAAATTCACCCGGCGGCAGGCTGATGCCGTGCACGACGATCAACTCGGGCACGACTCCCGCCGGACGATCGTCGCAGTTCGGTGAGGGCACACACCGCGCGGCGCCCAGCCATCCGGCCTGGACGTCGAGGCCGGGTCCGGATCGCTCGGCAGGCCTCGCCTCCGTGTGTCGCATGCCGCAATGATGCACGCGCGATGCGGCGCCCGCCACCGCACGAAGCCGATTAGAATGAAGCCAATCGCCACACACGGAAGCCGGATGAACATCCCGACGGACCTTGCCGAGCGCGACCTGCGCGTCGTCTGGCACCCGTGCACGCAGATGAAGGACCACGAGTGGCTGCCGATGATTCCGATCGCGCGCGGCGAGGGCGTCTGGCTGCACGGCTACGACGGTCGGCGCTATCTCGACGCGGTCAGTTCATGGTGGGTCATCCTGTTCGGCCACTCGAACCCGCGCATCAGCTCGGCGGTGGCGACGCAGCTCGGTCGACTGGAACACGTGATGCTGGCCGGCTTTACCCACGAGCCCGCGGTCCAGCTCGCCGAGCGGCTGGTCGGGATCGCCCCGCAGGGCCTCAGCCGCTGCTTTTTTGCCGACAACGGCTCGAGCGCGATCGAAGTGGCGCTCAAGATGAGCTTTCATTACTGGCGGAATGTCGGGCGCACGGGCAAGCGCCGGTTCATTACTCTCTCGAACAGCTATCACGGCGAGACGCTCGGCGCACTCGCGGTAGGCCACGTCGAGCTCTACCGCGAGATCTACCAGCCGCTGCTGATGGACGTGATCACGGTACCCTCGCCGGATGCCTACGGCCGCGAGCCGGGACAAAGCGAAGCCGACCATGCACGGCGCATGTTCGCTGTAATGGAGGAGACGCTGGCCCGTCACGCGGACGAAGTGTGTGCGGTGATCGTCGAGCCGCTGGTGCAGTGCGCGGGCGGCATGCGCATGTACGACCCCGTGTATCTGAAGCTGCTGCGCGAGGCCTGCGACCGGCACGGTGTGCACCTGATCGCCGACGAGATCGCGGTGGGCTTCGGCCGCACCGGGACCATGTTCGCCTGTGAACAGGCGGGTATCTCGCCCGATTTCATGTGCCTGTCGAAAGGTCTCACCGGCGGTTACCTTCCGCTCTCGGTGGTGCTGGCCGGCGAGCGCGTATACGAGGCCTTCTACGACGAGTACTCGCAGCTGCGGGCGTTCCTGCACTCGCACAGCTACACGGGGAACCCGCTCGCCTGCGCCGCGGCGCTGGCCACGCTCTCAATCTTCGACGAGGACCGCGTAATCGAGCGCAATCGGGCGCTGGCCGGGCACCTGGGCGAGCGCTGCGCCGCGCTCGCGGAGCTGCCGCACGTCGCAGAGGTGCGTCAGCGAGGCATGATCGTCGCGGTCGAGCTTGCCCGCGACGGCAACCGCAACACGCCCTTCGACTGGCAGGAACGCCGGGGCCTGCGCGTCTATCGACATGCGCTCGAGCACGAGGCCTTGCTGCGGCCGATCGGCAATGTCGTCTACTTCATGCCGCCTTACGTGATCGAGCCGGACCAGATCAACGCGCTGGTCTCGACTGCACGCGCGGGCATCGAGGCCGCGACGTGCGACTGAGCCGCGTTTACTGCGAGACGGCACTCGCACCCGGTGCGGAGGTCGCGCTGCCTGCCTCGGCAGCGAACCACGTCGCGCGCGTGCTGCGATTGCGTGCCGGTGCGCCGGTCGTTGCATTCGACGGCAGCGGCCGGGACTTCCACTGCGAGGTCGTCGCGATCGAAGGCAGCAGGGTGCGAGTGCGGGTCGGCGATGCAGCCGAGGTTCGGCGCGAGTCGCCGCTGGCAGTGACGCTGGTACAGGCTGTATCGCGCGGCGAGAGGATGGACCTCACGCTGCAGAAGGCGACCGAGCTTGGCGTCCGCGCCGTGGTGCCGGTGTTCTCCGCGCGCAGCGTCGTGCGACTCGACGAGCGCAAGGCTGTGGCCAAGCTCCGGCACTGGCAGGCAGTCGTCGTGAGCGCCTGCGAGCAGAGCGGGCGCAGCGTGTTGCCGCAGGTTCATGCGCCGCTGAACCTCGACCTGTACCTGGCGGATTCCCCGCGCGACGGCTTGCGACTGGTGCCGAGTCCAGGCGCAGGCGATTCGCTGGCGACGCTCGGCGCGGCACCGAACCAGGTCGAACTGCTGATCGGGCCGGAAGGCGGATTCGAGGATGGCGAACTGCAGGCCGCGGAACGGGCTGGCTTCAAGCCCGTGCGACTCGGTCCGAGGGTGCTGCGCACCGAGACCGCGGGCATCGTCGCGCTCGCGGTGCTGCAGTCGATGTGGGGGGACCTGCGCTAGGCGCAGCTGCTACACGGGCCGCTCGCGGCACTGGCCGCGCAGACAACGGGTATTTCGAGTTCGCGATCAGCAGCAGCTCACGCCTCCATCGACGGCCAGGTACTGCCCGGTGACGTGGCGCGAGGCCTCGGAAGCCAGGAACACGACGACGCCCTTGAGGTCTTCATCGCCGCCGATCCGTTGTAGCGGGGTCATCGCGATCGCCATCTTTTCGAACTTGTCGAGCAGGCCCGCCGACATCTTCGAAGGGAAGAACCCGGGGCAGATCGCATTCACGTTGATGTTGTACCTGCCCCATTCGGCAGCCAGCGCGCGCGTGAAATTGATGTCCGCGCCCTTGCTGGTGTTGTAGGCGATGGTGGACATGCCTGGCGGGTTGCCGCCCAGTCCGGCGATCGACGAGATGTTGATGATCTTGCCGGCCCGCTTCGGGATCATGACGTGCTTGCCGACGTACTGAGTCAGGAAGAACAACGCATTTACGTTGAGGTTCATGACCTTATGCCAGGCCTCGGGCGGGTAATCCTCCGCCGGCGCGCCCCAGGTTGCGCCCGCGTTGTTGACCAGGACATCGATGGTGCCGAAGTGCGCTACTACGCCGTCGACCAGCGCGGGAATGCCTCCGGCATCGGAGAGGTCGTTGGTCACGGTGAGGACGTCGATGCCCCGCCCCTCAAGATGCGATTTCGCCTCGGCCAGTTCGTCGGCCTTGCGGGCGGTGATGGCGACCTTCGCGCCCATGTCGCCGAGCGCACTGGCCATCTGCAGGCCAAGGCCGCGCGATCCGCCGGTAATCAGCGCCACCCTGCCGGCCAGGTCAAACAGGTTTCTCGTGTTCATTTGCCCTCGACTGCGGGTAGCGGTGGTTCGACAGCAGGCTGTTGAATTCAGGTATCCAACAGCCCGCCATCGGGCAACGAGCGTGAAGCGTCAGCCCTTTGCAGCGTCCTTCAGCCTCTTCATCGGACGCACCTTCACCTTCACCGTGGCGGGCTTGGCCTTGAAGATCGTAGGCTCCCCGGTGAACGGGTTGATGCCCTTGCGCGCCGGCTTCGCAGCAACGCTGGTGACGGTGATCTTCAGCAGTCCCGGCAGAATGAAGGTGCCGGCGCTCTTTCTGCCAATCGACGCGACGATTGTGTTCTCGAGTGCGGCGAGCAATGAGCGCGCGTCCTTCGCGGCTACCTCCGCTGCATCGGCGAGGTGAGCGACCAGCGCGGACTTGGTCAGTACGCTCTTGATCGACTGCGGGGCCTTCGGGGCGGCCTTCTTCCGGGCGGCCTTCCGGGCGACTTTCTTAGCAGGCTTCCTGGCGGATTTTTTAGCTTTTGCCATCTGGGTACGTTAGACCTCGTGGGTTGGTGAATTCGCGGTCGGCTGTTGCCTGCCGCGCTGCGAACCGTAGGGGATTGGCGGGAAAAAGCCAAGCGCGGAGTTGGGTCCGCGCTGGGGCCGAAGCGCTTCCCAGGCTGGGATTAGTCACTCCCGCGTCGCGCGCACGCGGGATCGCAGCGGTCAGGCGGCGCGGGTTTCGTCGCTGATCATCTGCTCGATGTGCTCGAAGTCCGGGATGAGCGGATATTCGTTCACCATCCGGACCTGGCAGATCACCGGTCCACGCTCGCCGAAACTGCGGGAATCGTCGGCGTGGATCACCTCTGGGCTCAGCCGCACGAGCTGCGGAAAGCCCTGGGTCAGTATTGCGAAATGTCCGTCCGGGATCCGGCCCGAAATCGCCTGCATCACGACCAGCCTCGTGCGCCCGCTGGCGCGTGGCGGATTGCGACCGCAGGCCGCCTCGAACGACATCAGCGGAACGCGGCGGCCGCCCCAGGCGATCGTGCCCAGGTACCACGGCGGCGCGCCTTCCATCGGCGTGGGAGCCTGGTAGTTGATGACCTCGCTCACGCAGGCGCGCGGCACCAGCAGCCGCTCCTCGGCGAGCGGCACCAGCAGGCAGTAGGTCTCCTCGGACACGGTGTTCATCGTCGTGTTTCCCTCAGGGAAGCTGGCGGCGACGCGCCAGCACCAGCGGTTCGATCGCGTCGAGGAGCTGGCTCTCCTGGTAGGGCTTGCCGAGATAGTCGTCGACGCCAAGCTCTATCGCCCGCGCGCGATGCTTGTCGCCCACGCGCGAGGTGATCATGATGATCGGGATGTCCGCGAGGCGCGCGTCGTTGCGCACGTGCGAGGCGACCTCGTAGCCGTCCATGCGCGGCATCTCGATGTCGAGCAGGATCACGTCCGGTGTGTGCTCCTGCAGCAGCGCCATCGCCTCGACACCGTCCTTGGCCGTCATCACCCGCATGCCGTTGCGCTCCAGGAAGCGCTGCGTCACCCGACGCACGGTAATCGAGTCGTCCACGACCAGCGCGAAGATGCGGTCGTCCCGGGTCGGCCGCACGGAAACGTCCGGCGCACGACTGCGCCACTCCGAACGCACCAGCGCGCCCATGTCGAGGATGATGACAATGCGGCCGTCCCCGAGGATCGTCGCGCCCGAGATACCGCGCACCGACGCGACCTGCGGTCCCACTGACTTGACCACGATCTCCCGGCTGCCGACCAGCTCGTCTGTCACCAGCGCGGTCGAGTGCTCGCCGGCGCGTACCAGGATCACCGGCACCGAGACGTCCGTCTCGGGCAGCTCCGACGGGCCACTGCCCAGGAACGAGCCCAGGTCCTGGAAGCGGAACAGGTGCCCGCCGTAATCGAAGGTGGGCTGGTCCTCGGTAAGGTGCGCGCGCACCTCGGTCGCTGGAATTCGCGCAACGCCTTCCACGGTCGCGACGGGAAGCGCGTAGAACTCGTCGTGGGTGCGCACGATCAGCGCCTGCGTTATGGCAAGCGTGAACGGCAGCCTGATCGTGAAGCGCGCGCCGCGCCCCGGCGTCGACTCTATGTACAGCCCGCCGCCAAGCCTCTTCACCTCGGTCGCGACGACGTCCATGCCGACGCCGCGCCCGGCCTGCTGCGTGAGGCGCGGCGCGGTCGAGAAGCCAGGCTCCAGCACGAGCTGCAGCGCTTCCTCGTCCGTCAGGTCCTGGCCCGGCCGGAGCAGGCCCATCTGCCGCGCCTTGGCGCGGATCGCATCTATGTCGAGACCGGCACCGTCGTCCTCGACCGTGATCACGACCTCGGCACCTTCACGCTGCAGGCGCACGGCGATGCGGCCGGTCTCTTCCTTGCCGCGCGCGAGGCGCACCTCGGGCAGCTCGATGCCGTGCACGACCGAGTTGCGCAGCATGTGCTCGAACGGCGGCAGCATGCGCTCGAGCACCTGGCGATCGATTTCGCCGGTGCCACCTTCTATCGCGAGCTCGGCCTTCTTGCCGGCTTCCTGCGCCGCCTGCCGCACGAGTCGCGTCAGGCGCTGCGCATGCCGCTGGAACGGCACCATGCGCGTGCGCATCAGTCCGTTCTGCAGTTCAGCGATGACGCGGCCCTGCTGCTGCAGCAGGTTCTGCCCTTCCCGGTTGACGCTCTCGAGCAGGCTCTCGATGCTCGCGACGTCGCTGACGGACTCTGCGAGCGCTCGCGAAAGCTGCTGGATCGTCGAGTAGCGGTCGAGCTCCAGCGGATCAAAGTCTGCGCGTCCACCGGCGTCGGCCTGGTGCTTGAAGAGGATCTGCGCCTCGGTCTCGAGCTCGAGCTTGCGCAGCTGCTCCCGCAGCCGGGTGACCGTGCGGCCAAGCTCCGCAAGGTTGAATTCCGTCGAGGTCATCTGCTGCTCGACCCGCGCACGGAAGATGCTCACTTCGCCCGAGTTGTTCAGCAGTTCGTCCAGCAGCACGGCGTCGACGCGCGCCAGCTCGTGACGTTCGGGCGCAGCCACGGGTTCGCGTCCCGGCAGGACGATGTGGGCCGGCAGTGCCGGTGCCTCGATGTCGCCGGTCGCAGCGGTCTCGAATGCCGCCGGCGTGCTGGCGGCCTGCTGGTCCGCTGCCTCGATTTCGTCCGCCACGGTTCCGCCCGCGACGACCTCATGCGTCTCAACCTCATGCGTCACGACCTCATGAGCAGCGACCTCATGCGCCTCGACCTCATGGGCCTCGACCTCGTAACTCTCGACTTGTTCTGGTACTGGCTCGTCAATCAGGGGCTCATGCGTGACCGGCTCGCTCGGCGCCGGCACCTCAGCGACCGCCTCGGGCGGCGCGGGTTCATCCTGCGCAGGAACAGCCTCCGGCTGCTCCATGGCCGTCTCGGCTGCAGCGAAGACGTCCGCCATGGAAATCTCTTCCAGTGCGGTCGGCGGGCGTTCCTCGCCCGAAACGGCAGCGACGGTTTCGTCAGTCTCCGGGACCTCAGCTTCCAGCTCAGGCGGCTCGGGCAGTTCAGGCGGCGCCGTATCCTGCGCGACCTGGGTCGATTCCTGCACGGCTGAGCCGGTGAGCACGGCGTGCACGCGCCCGATCAATTCGCGTGCGGCGACGATCGGCTGCCCGGCATTTACGGCCTCACGCATGACATGCAATTCGTCTAGCGCGGCCTGGAGCACCCGAATCGCAGGCTCGTCAGCCGCGACCGCACCTGACTCCAGCGAACCCAGGAACGATTCCACCTCGTGGCTCAGGTCTCCCATCGCTCGTATGCCAGCCATGCGCGCGCCGCCCTTGAGCGTGTGCAGGACTCGCTTCAACTCGGTGATGCGGCTGCGATCCGCGCGATCCGCAATCCAGTTCGCCAGCGAGGAATCGGCGAGCTCGAGAAGTTCGGTCGCCTCCTCGCCAAAGATCGCCGCGATGTCGGCGTCGAATTCCGGCTCAGGCTCGGTAGTCGCACTTGCTTCCGGTGCTGCTGCCGACTGCTGCTGCGGCACCGCGGCCGCGGCGGACGGCGCGCGCAACTCTTCCGGCGGCCGCGACATGTCGGCTGGGAGTTCGGGCATGAGCAGGTCGGGCTCGGTCAGGTCGTGCTCGGAAGCCCCGCTCCCAGGAGCGTCAGGCTCCCAGCCGTCGCCCAGCGTGCGCTCGCCCGCTTCGGCGAGCCGCGCGAGTTCGGCATCGAGTGCACGCTCGAGTGAGTGCCATCCGGCGATCAGCCGGCCGTGGTCCGGGAAGAAGCCCGTGTCTTCCTCCACGTTGGCTACCACGTTCTCGAGGCTGTAAACGGTGTCGCGCAGCAGCAGCAGGCCTTCCTCGGGGAGACCTCGACCGTTGTCATGGAGCTTGCGGACGTAGTGCTCCATCGGCTCGGCGACCTTGATACCCTGGCGCGCACCGGCGGTCTTTGCGATGCCGCTGAGCGTATGGCAGGCGCGATACAGCGCCTCGGTCACGGCGTATGGCGCAACTGCCTCGGCGCAACGTGCGAGGAAATCGCGCACGACGCCGACGTGACCCGCAGTTTCCTTGCGGAAGATATCGCGCAGCACGGGGTCCATGCCGGCCGTCTCCGGCGGCGATACCTGCACTTCCCCGGCCTCCGGCTCGACCGCCGCAGGCTCGGGCTCCGGTGCAGATTGTGGCGCCGGCGGTGGAATCGCCGTGGCCTCTCGCCCCGACAGCGTGTCGGCACGGGCTGCTATCGCGGAAACGTCGACGAACATTTCGCTGCCGTACTCGAGTTCGTCCACCAGCGACGGGAGGACTGCCACCGCATCGCGCACGACCGCTACGACGTCCGGCGAGCGCAGCAGGGTCTGGGTGATGACTCGATTCAGCGTGCTTTCGATGCTCCAGGAAAACTCGCTCACGCGCCGCGCGCCGACCATGCGGCCGCTGCCCTTGAGTGTGTGAAACACGCGGCGCAGGTCACGCAGCGAATCGACGTCGAGTGGATTCTGTTCCCACTTCGGGAACAGTTCCTGCAGCATCAGGATGCTCTCGCGCGCTTCCTCCGCGAAGAGCTGCACGAATTCCGGGTCGGCGCTGGTCGCGATTTCCGGTGTCGGCGCAGGAGTCGGGGCCGGAGCGTCGGCAGGTGCACGTGCGGTGACCGGCGTCGCAGCAACCTGGTCCGCAGGCGCCGGTGCCTCCGTCCAGTGCGAAGGCTCGACCGCAGCGTCGGCGGTATCCGGCGCACGCGCCGGTGCGCCCGGTGCCGACTCCCGCTCCAGGCCCTCGAGGCAGCTCTCCGCGGCTTCGAGCACGAACTCCGGATCGGATCGGCCCGCCTGGAGCATCTCCATGTAGTACTCGACCGCGACGATCGCATCAGCCATGCGGTCCAGTCGCTGTGGATCGAGTGCGCCGGCGCCCGGACGTACGATGCTCGCCAGCGCGCGCCCGACGCCTTCCATCGTCTCGACGGCTCGACGCTTACCCAGCATCAGCAGCCCGGCGGTGATGCCGCGCACAAGCTGCGGCACCTGGTCCAGTCCCTGCGCCTCGGACGGCGCCGCGAGCGCATGCGTGACCGCCTCCTTGATGCGCGCCATGTTCACGATGCACTCGCGCAACACGGCGTCCTGGACCTGGCGGAACTCCTCGTCGGTAGGCTCGCCGGGCTCGCTCGATTCCCGGGCCGCCTCGGGCAGGATGAGCTTCACCAGTTGCGGATCGAGCCCGTCCTCAACCTCGATCAGCGCCGCGGCGATGTCGAGGAGTGCGGCATCGCCCGGCGGCTCGCGCCGCTCGACGATGCGCATCAATGAGTCGATCTCGCCCTGCACGCGGTCCCTGAGTGCGCCCAGCCCCAGCACACCGAGCGTGTCGCCGATCTTGCGCAGCATCTCGAGCTGTGGCACCAGCTCGTCCACCTGCGTCGCCCCACGACGGACGAAGATATCCAGCACGTCCTTTACACGGGTGAGGTCCTCGCGGATCGCCGCAGCGACCGTCTTCATCAGCCGGACGCTCGGGGCGGACAGCGTTTCCGGCGCCACGTCGACGAGCTCGCCCGAGGAGAGCACCTCGCCGAGGCGGAACGAGCGGCGAACACTGGAGACCCTCGCACCGGAACTCGCCGACCGTGCGACGTAGAAAAGCAGGTTGTTCAGGAGTTCGACCGGCGGTGTGGCCGAGTAGCCCGCCTCGCCCTGTTCCTGCAGGCGCCGGATCTCGCGGTCGACGTTGCCGAGCAGCCGCTTGACCGACACATTGGCGTCGATGCCGCCTTGCTGGAGCGCTTCGATCACGGCCCCGACTACCCACCACAACTGGAAAAGCGGCTGCGTCGTCGCGGCACGCTCGAACTCGTGGGCGATGTCGGCAAGCGCGCCCAGCTTCTCGGTGAAATGCTCACCACGTATCCAACCCAGCAGTGCCAGCTGGAATCGCGGCCGCAGTCGTCTCGCCAGCTCGACGATCGAGGTCCCGGCCAGCGCGCCATCGGCCGGGTGAGCCGGCTCGTCCGAGCGCAGGTTCAGCAGCAGCAGCGTCCCCTCGGACAGCAGCGAACTGCCACGCACCGCCCGCAGGTCGTTCAACAACGGCAGCAACGCGATCGGCACGTCCCGTCCGCCGGATGCCACGCGATCCACGTACGCGGGCAACTGCTCCATGGAGCGCATCAGCGCGTCCAGCGCGTCCGTGTCTACCTTGGAGTCGCGGTCGTGGCCATCGATGAAGCGCGCGACCTGCTCCATCTCCTCGCCGAGCAGGGCGCCACCGTAGACCTCGGCCAGGCGCAGCGCGCCTCGCGCCACGTGCAGGTGCGTTACGAAGCGGTGCAGCGCTGCACGGTCCGCGGTATTTTCGGAAAACGCCTCGAGCGCAGCCCGCGCCTCGGTCAGCTCGGTCGCGATCTCGCGCACCACCAGTTGCAGCGAAGCGCGCGCCTCGTCCGGGCTGGCGGCCAGCATGGTTCCTGTGGTCACCGGCGCACGGTCCACATCGTCAGCCCGCTCCACCGCCGACGCGGCGCAGACGCTCGACTTCGTCGGCCGCAAGCGCCTCGGGCCGCAGCATCGGGTACTCCCCGCTCACGCTGGCGCCCGCACCCTCCGGCAGCCGGAACCCCGTGACGGACTTGCGCAGCTGCGTAGCGAGCTCGGCGAGCTTGCCGATCGAGTCGGAGGTGGCCGTGGTGCTCTCGGCGGTCTGCGAGCTGATTTCGCGCAGCACCTGCATGTTGCGCGAGATGCTCTGCGAGGTGGTCGCCTGGTGCCGGGCGCTCGCGGAGATGTTCTGTACCAGGCTCGCGATCTGGTTGGAGACCTGCTCGATTTCCTCGAGCGCCGCCCCGGCGTTCTCGGCCAGCAGCGCCCCGCCCACCACGTCGGTCGTGGTGCGCTCCATCGAGACGACCGCCTCGTTGGTGTCGGCCTGGATGGTGCGAACCAGCACCTCGATCTGCCGCGTCGCATTCGCGGCGCGCTCTGCCAGCCGTTGCACCTCGTCGGCAACCACTGCAAACCCGCGGCCCGCCTCGCCCGCCATGGACGCCTGGATCGAAGCATTGAGCGCCAGGATGTTGGTCTGCTCGGCGATATCGTTGATCAACTCGACGATGTTGCCGATTTCCTGTGAGCTTTCGCCCAGCCGCTTGATTCGCTTGGAGGTTTCCTGGATGTTCTCGCGGATCGCGTTCATGCCGTCGATGGTCCGGCGCACCGCGTCGCCGCCCTTGTGCGCGATGTCCACCGAGTGGCGTGCGACGTCGGCGGAGCGCTCGGCATTGCCCGATACTTCCTCGGTCGATGCGGCCATCTCCGCGATGGACTCCGACGCTGCGCCGATCTGGTTGGATTGCGCCGACGACGCCTTCGCGAGGTGCGTGGAGAGCGCCTGTGTCTGGCGGGTCGTCGTGTCCAGCTTGATGGCGGAGTGGTTGATCGTGGTGACCAGCTCGCGCAGCGCCTCGATTGCGTAGTTGATCGAGTCCGCTATCGCGCCGGTGATGTCTTCTGTCACCGTCGCCTGGACGGTCAGGTCGCCGTCGGCCAGGCTCGACAGCTCGTCGAGCAGGCGCAGGATCGCCTGCTGGTTGCGCTCGTTCTGCACGGCCTGGAGGTCCGTCGCGCGCCGCTGCGTGGCGAGCCAGCGCTGCAGGAACGCGAGCAGCACCAGCGCGAGGATCGCGAACACCAGCAATGCCAGCGGCAGCAACGGACTCATGAACCACGACCTGGCGGCCGGCCCAGCGCCCAGGCTGGGCAGCGCGGCGGCGGCCTTGCCGCCGCTCTCCACCAGCGCATTGCCCGCCGCCTGCAGCTGTTCCAGCGGATCACCCAGCGCCATCACCGAGCGAACCTGCTGCTGCTCGCTGCGGAAGACCGCGGCCAGCAGCCGCGCCGCGTCCGCCGCCGGGCCCTGCGCCGCGACGATGCCGAGCGGATTGCTTTCACCGACCAGCCCGCCCACGACCTGGCCCATGAACTCGAGGCTCTCGGCCAGCCGGCGCGAGGCCGCTTCGACCGAGGTCGTCCCTTCCGCCAGTGCCGCCAGGTCCTGCTCGATCGCCTGGGCCCGCACTTCGAACCGATCGAGCTGTCGATTGAAGGCTTCGGGGCGCGACGCGCCCATCGCCTTGGCGACATTGGCGGTGGCCGCCAGGACCTGCGGCGTCAGCTCACGCACGCTGGCGAGCACTTTCCGCGTATCGAGAGCTGCCGCGCGGCCGTCCAGGACCGCCTGCGACTGCTCGAGCATCGCGAGCCAGTTGTCGTCGCCGCCCGGCAGCCGCTCGCCCGAGCCACGCGCATCGACCACCAGGCCCTCGAGCCGCGCGCGCGAGGTCGCCAGCGAATCGAAGGCAGGTGCGGACCCTCGCACTGCTGCGCCCGCCTGGAGGGGAATGCCCTGGGCGAGGCCCGAGAGCATCACGACGACAGCGTCGCGGCTGGCGCGCCTGTCAGCGAACTGCCACTGGAGTGCAAATACCAGCGCCGCGAGAGCCGCGGCGACGAGCGCCACGCGGATCAGGTTCGGCTGCAGTCGATCGGCGTCGAGTCTATTGATCATCGTTTTACCCGGTTCGGGTTTGGCTGGACGCGGCTGTCATGAGGCCGCGGCCTGCAGGAACTGCTGGCTCTCTAGCAGGCCCCGTACGCTGAATACGGGCCATACCTCGGCGCCGCGCTTGAATGCGCCCGCGAGATAGCGCTCACAGCGCAGCAGTGTCGGCGGGAGGTCGGCAGAGAACTCGCTTTCGTAGAACCTCCGGAAACCCATCACTTCGTCCACGACCAGCCCGGCCGGAATCTCGCGGTGGTTGGCGACCAGCACACGAGTGGCGCGGGAGACTGTCGTACCGCCGGAGCCGAGAAACGCGCGCACGTCAATGACCGGCAGCAGCTGGCCCCGCACGTTCGAGAGGCCGCGGATCCAGTTCTTGGCGCCCGGCACGCGTGTGACGGCCGTCGGATAGCCCATGACCTCGCGGGTTTCCTCTCGTGCCAGCAGGAACGCCTCGCCACCGAGCCGGAACGCGATGCCCACCCACTCGGCGCCGGAGGCAGTCGCATCGGTGCTGCCCTGCGCCGCGGCACGGGCGCGCCGGTCGAGCTCGCGCAGCAACTCGTAGGGGCGATCGCGCAGCGACCTTAATGAGCCAGCGTCCTGCATTTCAGGCCGCAATCGCCGCCTGGGCCTTGCGCAACAGCTGGTCCAGGGCGACGGGTTTAACCAGGTAGTCCACCGCACCCTGGCGCAATCCCCAGACGCGGTCCGACTCCTGGGCTTTCGAGGTCACCATGATCACGGGTATGGCCCGCGTCTCGGGATCGCCGGCGAGCTGGCGCGTGGCCTGGAAGCCGTTCAGGCCCGGCATGACGATGTCCATCAAGATGAGGTCGGGGTGCAGCTCCCGGGCCATCCTGACACCCTCGTCTCCGTCCGCGGCCGACACCGTGCGGAACCCGCCCTGCTCGAGCGCCTGCTGCATGACGTGCAGGTCGGTCGGAGAATCATCCACGATCAGTACCAGTGCCACGAGTTCGTCCTCCGCTCAGGTGGCCGTCAGCGACGCACGTGCGCTTCGATCGCGCTCAGGAGTTCCTCGCGCGTGAAAGGCTTCGTCAGGTAGTGCTCAGAGCCTACGATCCGTCCGCGGGCACGGTCGAACAGGCCATCCTTGCTGGACAGCATGATCACCGGGATGCTGCGGAACACCTTGTTGTGCTTGATCAGCGAGCAGGTCTGGTAGCCGTCGAGCCGCGGCATCATGATGTCCACGAACACGATGTCGGGCTGGTGGTCGGCGACCTTGGACAGCGCATCGAAGCCGTCGACCGCCGTGAATACCTCGCAACCCTCCCGCGCGAGCAGCGTCTCGGCCGTTCGGCGAATGGTCTTGCTGTCGTCGATGACCAGCACCTTCAGCCCCGCCAATCGCGGCCGGCTGGCGCTGGCAGCAGTGTTTTCCATGCCGTCGAACCCCCAGAATGGGTAATACGCGTCGCGAGCACGACGCTAAAGCGCGAGGCAGTGCTCGCGGCGTGTTTTTAACATATTGAGAGTGGCCCTGCCATCGGCTGGTTTCGATACCATGACCGGTGTCACACGGGGCGACGAGCCCGAGAGCCGACCGGAGCGAGAGATGATCGACAAACGCCTGCGAGTCGCCGTCGTGATGGACCCCATCGAGGACATCAAGCCGGCCAAGGACACCACCCTGGCGATGATGCTGGCGGCGCAGCGGCGCGGGTGGGAGTTGTCCTGCCTGGGGCTTGGCGATATCTGGCTCCGCGATGGCGTCGCGATGGGCCGCGCGCGTCCGGTCGAGGTGCGCGACGACCCCGGTGACTGGTTCTCGCTGGGCGAAGTCACGGCCCGGAGACTCGCCGAATTCGACGTGATCCTGATGCGCAAGGACCCGCCCTTCGACACCGAGTACATCTACGCGACCTACATCCTGGAGCGCGCAGAAACCCAGGGCGCTCTGGTCGTCAACCGACCGCAGGGCCTGCGGGACATGAACGAGAAGGTCTACACGGCATGGTTTCCGGAGTGTTGCGCGCCCACGCTGATAACCCGCGACATGGGTGACATGCGTGCATTCCTCGCTGAGCACCAGCGCGCCGTGTGCAAGCCACTCTATGGCATGGGGGGCCGGTCGATTTTCGTGCTGGAGGCCGGTGACAAGAATTCGAGCGTGGTGTTCGAGACCCTGACCGAATACGGCAGCCGCTATGCGATCGTGCAGCGCTACATTCCGGAAATCGTGACGACCGGCGACGCCCGGGTGATCCTGGTGGACGGCGAAGCGGTGCCCTACGCGCTCGCACGCATCCCGACCGACAGCGACAACCGCGGCAATCTCGCGGCGGGCGCCAAGGGCGTCGGCCGGCCGCTCGACGAGCGCGATCGCTGGCTCGCCGGAAAGATTGGCCCGGTGCTGCGCGAACGCGGGATGCTGTTCGTCGGGCTGGACGTGATCGGAGGCTTCGTCACCGAGATAAACGTGACGAGCCCGACCGGGGCACGTGAACTCGACCGGCAGTTCGGACTCGATGTCACCGGCACGCTGATGGACGCGATCGCGAGGCGCCGGCTGGCCTGAGCCCC
Organism: Steroidobacteraceae bacterium; assembly: GCA_022865595.1. Lineage (GTDB taxonomy): Bacteria > Pseudomonadota > Gammaproteobacteria > Steroidobacterales > Steroidobacteraceae > RPQJ01. The sequence continues at coordinate 17,273 of JALHTE010000118.1, forward strand.
TACCCCAACCATGGAACTGCGCATCCGATCCGATCGCCCCGAGGACCGCCTGGCAACGGCCATATTCCTGGCCGCGCTGGTGCACGGGCTCGTGATCCTCGGCCTGCGCTTCAGCGCGCCGCCCGTCCCCGACCTGCCGCTGCCCACGCTCGAGGTGCTGCTGGTGCCCGACGGGGCGGAAGAGCCCGACAATCCGGACGCGGGCTACATCGCCGAGCGCAGCCAGCATGGATCGGGCACGGCCCGCGACGACAAGCGCACTTCGCTGCCCGAGTCCTCGGCCAGCCTCATCGAACACTCGGGCGAGGCGGGAGGCGAGTCCCTCGAACAGGAGACCACGAGCGCGCAGGCCGGCGGAATACGGCTTCTCAGCAGCCGATCCCAGCGCCAGACCCAGACGACTTCGGGCGAAGAACAACCGCAGGCGGCGGCGGCAATCCCCCTCGACGCGCGTCCACTCGCGCAGATCGGCGCGAATGCCGCGGCCTCGGACGAGAATCTGTACCTGAAAGGCGACCCGTCGCCCGACGACCGGCTGCTGGCCGACACGCGCGAGTCGATGATCGCGGGCTACCTGGACGGCTGGAAACGGCGCGTCGAACGTGTCGGCACCATCAATTTCCCCGACGCGGCGCGACGGCGGGGCATGTCGGGCAACCCGATCCTGGAGGTGGCCATCCGCGCCGACGGCCGCCTCGAGCAGGTGCTGGTCCGCCGCAGCAGCGGCCACCGCGAACTCGACAATGCGGCGCTGCGCATCGTGCGGCTGGCCGCCCCGTTCGACCCGTTCCCGCCGGCGATGCGCGCGCGCTACCCGGAGCTGCGCTTCGCCTACGAATGGCAGTTCCTGAATGGCCAGCTCGGTGATGGGTCTGTCTATTCAAACGGGCCCTGACGCGGTGGTCCTTGTCCCGCGCGGCCCACCGGCCGGATACTTGTGCCAATGGCAGCGACCTACCTGAACAACCAGTACCTGATCGCGATGCCGGGCATGGACGACCCGAATTTCGCGCAGACGGTGACGCTGGTCTGCGAACACAGCGAGCAGGGCGCGCTCGGCATCGTCATAAACCGTCCACTCACGATGGACCTGGGCGATGTCTTCGCCCAGCTCGGACTCGATGCCTCGCAGTCGCGGGTCACCACCCAGCACGTGCTGCACGGCGGCCCGGTGCAGAACGATCGCGGCTTCGTGCTGCACAGCCCCGGCCCGAGCTGGGAGTCGACGCTGCCGGTGTCAGAGCGGCTCCACGTCACCACCTCGCGCGACATCCTCGACGCGCTCGCGGGCGGTGGCGGCCCGGAGAATGCGGTGATCGCACTCGGCTATGCCGGGTGGGAAGCCGGGCAGCTGGAGGACGAGGTGGCGAGGAACGCCTGGCTCACGGTGCCGGTGGACGAAGCGCTGCTGTTCGAGGTTCCGGCAGAAGAACGCTGGCAGGCGGCGGGACGCCTGCTCGGGATCAACCTGCTGCACCTGAGCAGCCAGGCCGGGCACGCCTGAGCCGCCCAGTGGCCGACCGCGGGGAAGTACTGCTCGCCTTCGACTACGGGACCCGTCGCATCGGCGTGGCGGTCGGCCAGACCACGACGGGCACAGCCAGCCCGGCCGGGGTCATAGGGGCCGGCGCAGGCCCCGACTGGACCGCGCTCGAGCGCTGCGTGCAGGAGTGGTCCCCCGCCCGCCTGCTGGTGGGTCTCCCCTATAATATGGACGGTTCAGAGACGGTCCTCACGGGAGCGTGCCGCGCCTTTGCCGGCCAGCTGACGCGGCGCTTCGGCCTGCCTGTGGAGTTCGTGGACGAACGCCTGACCTCGGTGACTGCGCAGGCCGACCTGCGCGAGGTGCGGCGCTCGGGCGCGCGCGCGCGACGGGTGACGCGCGAGGACATCGACGCGAACGCGGCACGCCTGATCCTCGAGACGTGGCTGCGCGCACACGCAACCTGACCTGGAGCAAGACGTGACCACCGATACCGGAGCCGAACTGCAGCGCGACCCCGAGGGACGACTGCGACACTTCCTGACCCTCGAAGGCCTTGGGCGCGACGAACTCGAGCAGCTGCTCGACCTGGCACAGTTCTACGTGCGGACTCCGGGCGACATGCCGCCGCGCGACCAGACGCTCGCGGGCCGGACGGTCGCGAACCTGTTCTTCGAGCCGAGCACCCGCACCCGCGTCTCGTTCGAACTCGCCGCGCGGCGTCTCGGCGCCGACGTCGTCAACCTGGACCTGCAGTCGTCCTCGCGGGTCAAGGGCGAGACGGTGCTCGACACCATATATACGCTTCAGGCGATGCTGGTGGACGTGTTCGTGATGCGCGACGCCGAGCCGGGCCTTCCCGCCTACGTCGCGCAGCATGTCGCGCCGCACGCCTGTGTTCTCAATGCCGGCGAGGCGCACGTTTCCCACCCCACGCAGGGGCTGCTCGACACGCTGACGATCCGCCAGCGCAAGGGCGACCTGCGCACGACCAGCGTCGCGATCGTCGGTGACATCCTGCACTCGCGCGTTGCCCGCTCCACCGGGACCGCGCTGCTCGCGCTCGGTGTCGGCGAACTGCGTCTGGTTAGCCCGGCGAGCCTGATGCCCGAGGCGGGCGAACTGGCTGACGCCAGCCGTTACCACTCGCTCGCGGACGGAATACGCGGCGCGGACGTGGTCATGGCGCTGCGTATCCAGCACGAGCGCATCCCGGACTCCGCATCACTGGACATCGACGCGTTCAACCGCGAGTGGGGCATCACGGCGGAGAACCTGCGATACGCAAAGCCGGACGCCATCGTGATGCACCCGGGACCGATGAACCGCGGCGTGGAGATCACCAACGAGGTCGCCGACGGCCCGCAGTCGGTCATCCGCCAGCAGGTGAGCAACGGTGTCGCCGTGCGCATGGCGGTACTCGCCACGATCGTGCGCAACGTGCAGGCGCGCAACGTCGAAGCAGGCCGGAGGGCTGGATGAGCGAGCGGGCCCACCGCGGCACGATCTTCGTCGAGGATGCGACGCTGCTCGCGCAGCAGGAGTACCCGGGCGAGCAGTTCGTGATCCGGCTCGGCGCGCCGAAGTGCGCACGAGCGGCGACCCCCGGCAGTTTTGCCCACCTGACCTGCGATCCGCTGATTCCGATGCGCCGCCCGCTCTCGATCATGCGGGCCGATCCGAAGGCTGGCTGGATCGACATCCTCTACAAGATCGTGGGCCCGGGCCT
>JALHTE010000119.1 GCA_022865595.1 Steroidobacteraceae bacterium
CATCGAGGAATGTACAGCCAGCCGCTCCTGACGCCTGAATGCCGCCGCCGCCGGCCCGGGACACCGAGCCGGGTGGCCGCGCTGCTGCTTGCCGTCATGCTGGGCTTCACGACTCCGCCCGCCGCCCTGGCCGAAAAGAAGCCGACTCCGGCACAGAAAGAAGCCGAGCTGAAGCGTGTCAATGCGCGGATCGAGAAGGTGCGCAAGGACGTCAGCGCAGACATCGAAAAGCGCGACAAGCTCAGCGCCCAGTTGCGCGACGCGGAACTGGCGGTACAAAAGGCGAGACGGGCGCTGGACGACGTCCGCGCCCAGCGCCTGGCGGTTGAAGCGAAGCTGAGGGAGTTGCAGAAGGAAGAGGCGGGCATGGAGGAGGACCTCGCCGCGGAGCGCGCTGCGCTGGCGGGCGAACTGCGCGCCGCCTACGTGAATGGCCGCGAGGAGCAACTGAAGCTCCTATTGAACCAGGAGGATCCCGCGACCTTCGGCCGGATGCTCAGGTACTACGGCTACTTCGGCCGCGCTCGCGCGGAGACAATTGCCGGCATTCGGGACAAGCTCGAGCACCTCGCCCTGGTGAGAGGCAAGATCGCCGCCGAGCACGACCGGCTGGCTGCGCTCGAGGAAGACCAGGAACGGCAGGTCGCGGCCCTGCGTTCCGCGCAGGAGACCAGGACCCGGACCGTCACCGCGATCGACCGCGAGATCAAGTCGCAGAGCAGCCAGTTGAAGCGGCTGCAGTCGCAGGCGCAGTCGCTGGAAAAGCTGATTGCGAACCTGCGCAAGGCCCTGGAGAACGTCCCGGTCGCGAAGCAGGCTCCGTTCGAGCCGCTGCGCGGAAAGCTGCCCTGGCCGGTGCAGCAGGGGCATGTTCTTGCGCGCTTCGGCCAGCCCAGGGCCGGGGGCTCGATGCGCTGGCAGGGGATGCTGATCGGCACCGACCGGGGTGCTCGTGTGCGCGCGCCATTCGCCGGCCAGGTCGTGTACGCGGATTGGCTGCCCGGCATGGGGCTGATGGTCGTCCTCAACCATGGCGGGGGCTATCTCAGCCTGTACGGCCACAATGAAGAGGTTTTCCGTAAAGTGGGAGATACGGTCTCGGCCGGCGAAGTGATTGGTGCGGTGGGGGATACCGGCGGTCGCGAGGAGCCCGCTCTTTACTTCGAGGTGCGGCGCGGGCGCCAGCCCGTGGATCCCGAGATCTGGCTCAGGAAGCGCTGAGTCGATGCGACTCGAGGCCCTTGCCGGGGACGGCGCCGGGCGCGAATGTGAACCAGGCCACCTTGCCGGCACCGCCGCGTGGCCTGGCGCGTGATCAGGCCATCGCCCGAGGCTACACTGCCGGCTCGGACCACCATCGCCCAACCCACTTGACCCGACGCATCCATACCCTGCTCGCCGTCGTCGTCGGTGCCGCCCTCGGCGCCGGATACATGCACGTTCGCGATCTCGGTGCAAACCGCCACGTCTCCGTGCCGTCCGAGCCGGTGCGCGCACGCTCCGAGCACCCGCTGCTGGACGAGGTGGCCGAGCACGTGCAGCGCGAATACGTGGATCCCGTGAGCCGCGGGCAACTCGAGCAGGCTGCAGTCGAGGGCATGGTCGCCAGCCTCGACCCGCATTCGGAATTCCTGGACGCTGCGGCCTACGATGAAATGCGCGTAAGCACCGCAGGGACCTACACCGGTGTCGGCATCGAGGTGAGCGAGCAGGAGGGAGGCCGGATCGTGGTCGTGGCGCCGATCGAGGGCTCGCCCGCGGATCGCGCCGGCGTACGCACGGGCGACGTGTTGCTGGAAGTGGGCGGGCGGGCGGTCGCGCCCGGGAGCCTGGACGAGACCATCGCACGAATGCGCGGGTTCGAGGGTTCCCGCGTGGACATCGTGATCGATCGTGCGGGCGAGCCGGAGCCTTTGCACTTCGATCTCGAGCGCTCCGAAGTCCACCTGAGGACGGTCCGTGCGGAACGACTGCCGGGCGACTACGGCTACGTGCGAGTCAGCCATTTCAGCGACTCGACACCCGGCGACTTCGACGGCGCAATCCTGACACTGCAGGCCACACCCGGCGCTGCACCGCTGCGCGGGCTGGTGCTGGACCTGCGCGACAATCCGGGCGGCGTGCTCGAGTCCGCCGTGAGTGTCGCGGACAGCTTCCTCGAGGGCGGCATGATCGTGCGTGCCGACGGACGCACGCCGGACGCCAGCTTCGAGATGGACGCGACGCCGGGAGACCTGCTGCACGGCGCTCCGGTCGTGGTACTGGTGGACGCGGGTTCTGCATCGGGTGCCGAAATCGTAGCGGGCGCGCTGCGTGACCACGGCCGCGCGACGCTGATGGGCGAGCGCACCTACGGCAAGGGGTCCGTGCAGACCGTGATGCCGCTGCGTGACGGCGAGGCGCTGAAGCTCACCACTTCGCGCTATTTCACGCCCTCCGGGCGCTCGATCCAGGAGCGTGGGCTGGAGCCCGACGTGCGCATCACCGCGCAGGCCGGCGCGGCTCGGCACGTGTACGGGCGTGACGCGGCCACGGATCCCGAGGTACGTTCTGCGCTGCAGTACCTTCGGGACCGCAGCCTCGACAAGCACGTCGCACTGGCGACCCGGCGCTGAGCCCGTGATCGCTGCGGTGCGCGTTCCGCGCACCTTGACCCTGCTGCAGTGATTCGCGGACGCAGGAAGTTACTCGGGCGGCGATCTGCGCAGCCAGCGCCAGGCCGGTCGCCGCTAGACCAGCGTCCGTCCCACGCCCAGCAACGCACCGATCAACAGCACCAGCATCGGCAGCATGCTCATGCCGAAGCCCACGCTGCGCTGCGCCGGATCTGCGACGTAGCTGCGGAAGTACACGATGCGTCCGACGAGATAGACGGCGCCGAGACCCGCGCCCCACTGCGGACTCACGTACAGCCCGAACAGCCAGATCGAAGGAACGAACACGATCAGCGCCTCCAGCGTGTTGTAGTGCACGCGGAAATGGCGCTCGAACACCTCGTTGCCGCTGGTAGCCGGGGCCTTGACCCCGTACATCACGCGCGCACGGCCGACCAGGATGCCGAATGCGACGAACTCCAGCAGTGCGAGCAGAATGACGATAGCAACCAGATTCATGATTGATCCCCCGGGGGTGCTTGATTGGTGTGCCGTGTAGATTCCTTTACCATGCGCGTCTCGTCAACGAACCGCGGTCGCCTGGCGGCGAGGGGAGGCTCACATGGTTGGATTCCTGTTGCGCGCCGCGATCACGGCGCTTGGCCTGTGGGTCGCGAGCGAGATCTTCGACGGCCTGCATTTCGCATCACCAACGAAATTGCTCGTCGCTGCCGTGCTGCTCGGCGTCGTAAATGCCTTCGTCCGCCCGCTGGCGTTCATCCTGACCCTGCCGCTGACGGTGCTGAGCCTCGGGCTGTTCCTGCTGGTGCTCAACGCTGCGATGGTCGGGCTCGTCGCGTGGATGATCCCCGGCTTCGAGATTTCCGGATTCTGGACCGCGGTCGGCGCTGCGCTGGTGGTGAGCCTCGTCTCGTGGGCCGCGTCGAGCGCCATCGGGTCGAACGGCAAAGTCGAGGTATTCACCGTCAGGAAGTAGGGCTGCGGGTCCGGTTCCCGGTGGCGTGCCGGCACCGCCGGATTGGCCCGGCAAGGAGCGAACATGTCGATCTCGCGAAAGGCCCTCTGCGTGTTCTATGCCCTGGTCGCGCTGCTTGCGCTCGTCGGCACCTGGGGCAACAACATCGCGTATCTCGACATGGGACTCGCGGCAGCGAACCTGCACTTCTGGCAACAGACGCTGGTAAATCCAGCCAGTCGCTCGATCACGGTCGACATCCTGCTGCTGGGGCTCGCCGCCATCACCTGGATGCTGCTCGAGGCACGTCGCCTGTCGATGCGTGGCGTATGGATCTACGTGCTCGCCAGCGTCTTCATCGCCATCAGCGCTGCCTTCCCGGTATTCCTGATTCATCGCGAGCGAGCGTTGGCGGCGCGCGATGGATCGGCCAGCGCGGGAACCCTTTCCGTCGCAGGACTGCTGGCACTCGTGGTCCTCGGTGGCGTGATGCTTGCCTACACGCTGATCTCCCTGGGTCGATAGGAGGCTGACAACATGAATCCCAACACGCGCGCTCCCTGGCATCTGTGGGTCGTCGGTATTGCAGCGCTGCTGTGGAATGCCGTCGGTGCGTTGGACTACGTGATGACGCAGACCAGGAATGCGCAGTACATGGCCGCATTCACTGCGGAGCAGCTGGAATTCTTCTACGGGCTCCCGGCCTGGACGGTCGCTGCATGGGCGATCGGGGTCTGGGGTGGCGTGCTCGGATCATTGCTGCTGCTGCTGCGGAAGTCCCTCGCTACGTGGGTCTTCCTGGCCTCGCTGATCGGGGTGGTGCTCACGACGTTCCAGAACTACGTGCTGTCCAATGGACTGGAAGTCATGGGCGGGCCCGGGGCGGTGGTCTTTACAGCCGTGATATTCCTGGTCGCGGTGGCGCTGTACGTTTATGCCCGCGCGATGACCACGCGGCGTGTGCTCGCCTAGGACGGGAATGGTACTGCGGCTGGCTTGACCAGCTCGGATCCGTCACGCGCGGCGAATGCCGGTCCGATACAGCCACCAGGCAAGCCAGCCAACGACCAGCAGACCCAGCCAGCCTCCGAACTGCAGCGAGGCCGGCAGCGCGAGCACGTCGGCGCTGCCGGACATCACGATCGGGATGGCGATGAAGATGCCCATCAGCGCCTCGCCGGTGATCAGCCCTGCGGCGAACAGCATGCCGTTGCGGCCGGCGCGCGCGGCCGCCTCGGGCCCGCCGAGCTTGCGCTCGACGAGGTGCGCGATCAGGCCGCCGATGAAAATCGGCACCGACAGGTCCAGCGGCAGATAGATGCCGACCGCCACCGCGAGCACCGGCGCGCGGAACTTCGCGCCGCGCTTCTCGAGCCACAAATCCCAGGCGATCACGGCGGCGCCGATGAGCCCGCCGATCTGGATCATTCCCCAGGGCAGGTGCCCCCCGAACATGCCCTTGGCGACTGAGGCCATCAGCGTCGCCTGCGGTGCGATCAGCGGGCTCGGGTGCTCGGCCGACGGCACGCCGATGCCATAGGCCTTGAGCAGCAGGTTGAGCACCGGGGCCATCACCAGCGCGCTCGATGCCGCCCCGATCGCCAGCATCACCTGCTGCTTCCACGGCGTCGCGCCCACGATGTGGCCGCACTTGAGGTCCTGCAGGTTGTCGCCACCGATGCAGGCCGAGCAGCAGACAACTGCGCCGATCATGATCGCGGCCACTGGCCCGAGTGGCGCGCCTCGACCCATGAGCACCATGAGTACCAGCGAGGCGAACAGGATGGTGCAGATCGTGATGCCGGATACCGGGTTGTTCGACGAGCCGACGAGGCCTGCCATGTATGCCGACACCGAGCAGAACAGGAAGCCCGCGACGATCATGATGATCGTCATGGGCAGGCTCACAGTCAGGTCGTGAACGATGTTCTGGTAGAGCCAGAACAGCGGAAGCGTGAACAGCAGTGTCCCGATCAGGATGCCCTTCATCGGCAGGTCCTGCTCTGTGTGCGCCACCACCGTGCCGGCGCTGGCCCGCGCGGCGGCGAGGCCGCTCTTGATTCCCGACAGCAGCGACTCGCGGATCGAGATCAGTGCCCACACGCCGCCGACCAGCATGGCGCCGACGCCGAGGTAACGGATCTGCGCCGACCAGATCGCGCCGGCCGCGTCTTCGGCGCTGGCGCCCACGAGGCTCGCGGCCAGTTGCGGGTTGCCGTCCAGGAAGAATGCACTGTAGATCGGGATCGCGACGTTCCACGAAATCATGCCGCCGATCAACACCAGAATGCCGATGTTGAGCCCGACGATGTAGCCGACGCCGAGCAGTGCCGGTGAGAGATTGGTGCCGAAATACGCGATGCCCTTGCCGGCCCAGGCGCCGGCCGCCGCCGTGTCCGGAAAGAGCCTGAGCCCGCTCGCGGCGGCCAGCTTCGCGAAGCCGCCGCCCAGCGCCGAAAGGCCCAGGATCCGAACGCCCTGCGCCGGGTTCTCACCGGTCTTCAACACTTCCGCTGCGGCTTTGCCCTCCGGGAAGGCGAGGCCCTGGTCCACGATCAGCGCGCGACGCAGCGGCACCGAGAAGAACACGCCGAGAATGCCGCCGAGACCCGCGATCGCGAGCACCCACATGTACTGGAAATCGGACCAGTACCCGAGGATCACCAGCGCGGGAATCGTGAAGATCACGCCAGAGGCGATCGACGAGCCCGCTGAGGCTCCGGTTTGAACGATGTTGTTCTCGAGTATCCCGCCGCCGCCAAGCAGCCGCAGCACAGCCATCGAAACGACAGCCGCCGGTATCGCCGAAGCGATGGTCATGCCGGCGAACAGCCCGAGATAAGTGTTGGCGGCAGCGAGGATCATTGCCAGCACGATGGAAAGCGTGATTGCGCGGAACGTGAGCTGTGGTGCGACGGCGGCCTGGTTCATCGTGTTCCCCCCAATGGCCAGGTCAGCGCGTTGCCAAGCGCACTGCTGGCTTTTGTCCTGTCAGGCGAGTCAGGCGTGCTTGATGGTCTCGGCGCCGTGCATCCAGCGCACGAGCGTGCCGGACAGCATCCACAGCACCACGGCGAAAATGAACAGCGTGACGGCAAGGCCGCCGAAGATCGAAACCTCGCCGAGGCTCTCGGCATAGGAGCCGATGATCCCGGCGAGCCAGTTGGCGACGAAGTTGATCAGGAACCAGACGCCCATCATCAAGGATGCGAGCCTGAGCGGTGCGAGCTTGGTCACCATCGAGAGGCCTACCGGCGAAATGCACAGTTCGCCAGTGGTGTGGAAGAAGTACGCGATCACCAGCCACGACATCGCGGCCTTACCGCCGCCTTCCGACTCGAGCGCAGCCGCAACCATCGCGAGGAAACCGATGCCCGTGAGAACGAGGCCGAGCACCATCTTGCGCGGCGTGGCCGGGTTCCTGCCGACGGCGCCGAGCTTGCTCCACGCCGCGGAGAAGATCGGCGCAAGCAGCACGATGAACAGGGGATTCAGGGACTGGAACCAGCCGGCCGGCACTTCGAAGCTGCCGACCATGCGATCGGTCTTGTCGTTCGCATAGATGTTCATCAGGCCGCCGGCCTGTTCGAATGCAGCCCAGAACAGCACCACGAAGATGAACAGCATGAAGATCACGCGCAGGCGGTCCACCTCATCGGGCGTGAGCGGCGCGTGCTTGCCGCCTGACTGCGCCAGCGAGCGCTTCGCGGCCGGCTCGATCCCGATGGTGTCGAGGTAGCGCCTGGCGAACAGCAGCTGGATGATCACGGAGAGCACCATGCCGACGCCCGCCGCGAAATAGCCCGCACGCCAGCCGTAGGTCGGGTCTTCGCCCAGCGTCGAGCAGACCAGCGGCGCGATGAAGGCGCCGGCGTTGATGCCCATGTAGAAGATCGTGAACGCGCCGTCGCGGCGTGCGTCGCCCTCCTCGTACAAGTCGCCCACCATCGTCGAGATGTTGGGCTTGAAGAAGCCGTTGCCCAGCACCAGGATGACGAGGCCGACGTAGAAAAGATCCAGGTTGCCGGGAATCGCCGAGGCCAGCGTGAACTGCCCGATCGCCATCAGCAGCCCGCCGATGATCACGGACTTGCGCTGGCCCAGGTAGTTGTCCGCCAGCCAGCCGCCGATCAGCGGGGTGAAGTACACGAAGCCCGTGAACAGGCCGTAGAGTTTCAGCGCCTCGGATTGCGACCAGCCGAAGCCGGGATTGGCGACCTCGACTCCCGCGATCAGCGACAGCACCAGCAGTGCGCGCATGCCGTAGTAGCTGAACCGCTCCCACATTTCCGTGGCGAAAAGCAGGAAGAGTCCTTTCGGGTGGCCGAGCCACGTCTCACGCGTCACCGCGGGCAGGGTCGAGTTCGACATTGGTTTTTACTTCTGCTTCAAGTGTTTGCGCGAAGGTGCGCGAGGCCGGCAGTCTCCGCGAAATTGCGGTGCAAGAGCAAGCACGGAACAACAGGTACCAAGGCAAAAACCGGTGCCTGGCACGGGTTTTTCGCCTGCTTCACGCCGCCCATGAGCCGCAGCACGGTGCCCGCCACGACTCCGTGAAGAACGGCCCCGCGAGGGTACCCGATGAACCTGGCGGCCGCGCTACTCAACGGGCCGTGATGCTTCGTGTTGCGCCTTGTCCGCCGTACGCTGCCGAACCAGGTACTGGGCAAGCACGATGCCGATCTCGAACAGCGCGTACATCGGCACGGCCATGAAGGTCTGCGAGACCGCGTCCGGCGGGGTGAGGAAGGCCGCGACGATGAAGATTCCCAGCATCACGTAGCCGCGCTGCTTCTTCAGCGACTCGACCTTGACCATGCCGGTCGCGGCCAGCAGCACGACGGCCACCGGCATCTCGAACGCAATGCCGAATGCGAAGAACAAAAGAGTCACGAAATCGAGGTAGCTCGCAATGTCCGTCATCATCCGCACGCCAATCGGCGCGGTCGACGTCAGGAAGGCGAACATCAGCGGAAAGACAATGAAGTACGCGAACGCGACGCCGACGTAGAACAGCACCACGCTGGTCATGAACAGCGGCAGCGCGAACCGTCGCTCGTGACGGTACAGGCCTGGCGCGACGAACCCCCACACCTGGTAGAGGATGTAGGGCATCGCGACGAAGACCGACGCAATCAGGGAGAGCTTCAGCGGTGCCATGAATGGAGAGACGACACTCGTCGCGATCAGCGAGGTTCCCTCGGGCAGCTTCTCGATAAGCGGCTGCGCGACCAGCGTGAACAGTTCGTTCGAGAAGAATGCGAGCGGCAGGAACACGATGCAGATGGCAACCGTTGCGCGCAGCAGCCGGGTACGCAGCTCGAGCAGGTGCGAGATCAGCGTCCCTTCGGCAAGCGCTTCCTTCTCAGGCGGACTTTGATTCATCTTGTCCGCCTGCCGCTGCCACGGCGCCTGGGTTCGCTTCCGGCGCGGGATCTGTCGCCGCCTTGCTTTCCGTTGCTGGGTGATCGTGCGCGCTCGGATTCGCCGCCGCCGTCGCCGTGGCCGCGGTCGTCCCGGCAGTCACTGTTGCAGAAGTCTTCCCGGCAGTCTCCGTGGCAGCCGGCGCCGGCGTGTGAATCGTCGGGGCGGGCCGCGGCGTTTCCTTCAGCGGGTCGTATTGCACTTCCTGCTCGAGTTGCGTGCGCAATTGCCGCGCCATGGCACGCGCGCGTCCTGCCCAGCGCCCGAGATCCGAGGCGAGCTTGGGCAGCCGCTCGGGACCCAGTACCAGCAGTGCGATCCCGCAGATCAGCAGGATTTCAGTGAACCCGACTTCGAACATCTCGTCAGGCGTTCGGCTTGCTGTCCGACTTCGCGGCGCCGGCGCGCTCGTTGAAGCCCGCGTCCTTGTCGGACTCGTCGCTCAATTGCCTGGTCTGCTCGTCGTCGCCCTCGTTCACGGATTTCTTGAAGTTGCGTACCGCCGCGCCCAGGTCGGAGCCGACGTTGCGCAGCTTCTTCGCGCCGAACAGCACGAGTGCGATCAGGAGGATGATGATCAGTTCGCGAAAGCCGATTCCCATTGCAGGTCTCCGGGGCCGATATGGCGGACGGCAATGATACGCGAATCGGGATCAGGCCCCGGCAACCTCGACAGCGTTCCTGAGCCAGAACGTGACCGGGCCGTCGTTCGTCAGGCTGACCTGCATGTTCGCGCCGAACCGCCCCGTTGCCACGCGGTCGCCCAGTGTCGCGCGCGCGCGGCGAACCACGTGGTCGAACAGGGATAGTCCGAGGTCCGGGGCGGCCGCAGCGGTGAAACTCGGTCGCATTCCCTTTGTGGTGTCGGCTGCCAGCGTGAACTGGGGAACCAGCAGCAGGCTGCCCCCGGTGTCGACGAGGCTGAGGTTCATACGGCCCGCAGGGTCCTCGAAGACCCTGTAACCCAGCAACCGGTCGACCATGCGATCCGCCTGCGTCCCGGTGTCCATTCGCTCCACGGCCAGCAGTACCAGCAGGCCGGCCCCGATCTGGCCTACCACCGCCCCGTTGACCTCGACGCGGCCCTCGGTGACTCGCTGCAGCAACGCAATCATTGACGGTCGATACGACTATCCGTATCCCACATTAATCTGTCAAATATCATAAACAGCTTACACAAATACCAATTGTGTCTATCCAATCAAAAATTAAGATTCGATATCCCACCTAATGGCTACTTTGCTCAGTAATTCGCAAATCATCCTATGAATAACCAGCATTTCGGACTTAGTGGGTAATAGAGTCTACAGGTAAGCCATTTTCTCAATTGTGTGTCATATGCAATCTTAACGATAACCAACAGATTAACCCATGGTGGGATATCTATCTCAGTTTGCCGAGAGCTCACTCGCGCGCTCCATGGAGTTCTGAGCCTCGGCGTCCTTGCCGCGAGCGCGCTGGGAATCCGCAATCAGGCGCCAAGCCTGGCTCTGCGTCCGGTCATCGCCCACCGACATGGCCAGCGCCTTGCGGCCCATGCCCTCTGCCTGCGCGAAATTGTGCTGGTCCATCCTGAGCCGGCCCAGTTCGATCCACAGCAGCGGATTGTTGGGCTCGATGCGCAGCGCGCGTTCCAGCGTCACCGTGGCGCCCGGAAGGTCCCCCTTGCTGCGTTGCGCACGCGCCTGGGCGACCAGCGCGCTGCTTGCGGGACCCAGGGTCGCCGGTGGTGTCCTGGGGCGCTCTCGTGGCAGTGGCGTTGGCGTAGGCGCGTCGATGACCGGTTCGCTGCCGGAGCCCGGCGCGGCGATGACAGGCGGTGAACCGAGGATCGGGCCAGACCCGCTCCGCGCATCCCCGCCGCCACGGGTCGTCGGGGTCGACTGCTCGCTCTTGAACGGATCGAGAGCGCAGCCCGACGCACCGAGCGCCAGGCAGAAAGATAAGGCGAGGGTTCGACTAAGCATGGCCGTCGATTGTCCGGTCCGCGACCGCGACAGATCAAGGCGGGATTTGACCGCTGGCATCGGGCTCGAACATCGTGGCGCCAGGTGTGCCGACCGCGCCCGGCGGGCATTCCTGGCTCGCCGGCAGGACCGCGCCATAGCGGAACGGGAGGCTGACCGCGTCTTCATCGCAGAACGGCGACGTCTCCAGCCCCGAGTAGTAGTCGATCCAGCGGTCGTCCAGTCCCTCAGGCATCAGCGGATCGAACGACGTGGTCGTGATCGAAGACATGAACTTCGACCAGGCCGCCAGCGCGCCCGTGGTGCCCGTGAGCCCGGTCTCCGAGTTGTCGTCGTGCCCCATCCACACCACGGCCAGGTGCGAGCCCGAGAAACCTGCGAACCAGCTGTCGCGATAGTCATTCGAGGTGCCGGTCTTCCCCGCGACCACGAGCCCGGCCGGAAGGGTCCTGCGGGCCGCTCGCCCGGTGCCCCACTCCATCACCTCGATGAGCATCCGGTCGAGCGTGTACACGGTGCCCGGCGCAGCCGCTTCAGCGATCTCGAGCTGTGGCGACTTCAGCTGCTTGCCGGATTCCGAGAGCACCGCGCGCACCGCCCGCAGCGGGGACCGGAAGCCGCCGTTGGCCAGCGTGTTGTACATCTGCGCGACGTTATAAGGGCTCAGGTTGGTAGCGCCGAGCAGCATGGACGGGTAGGCCTCCGGCTCTTCGTCGAGCCCGAGCTGGACGAAGCTACGCGCGACCCGCGGCAGCCCGACCTCGAGGCCGAGGTTCACCGTCGGCAGATTGAGTGACTGGGTCAAGGCGCGCACCGCGGGCATTTCGCCGCGCACCTGCCTGTCGTAATTCGCGGGTTTCCATGTCTGGCCGTTCGGAAGTTTCACCGTGACCGGCTCGTCGTGAACGATCGTGGCCGGTGTATACCTGCCGGTCTCCAGCGCCGAGAGGTAGACGAGTGGTTTCGCCAGCGAACCGATCGGCCGGCGGGCATCGAGTGCGCGGTTGAAGCCGTCGAATGACGCGCGCCGGCCACCAACGATCGCAACCACCTCGCCGGTCTGCGGTGTCGTGACGACCATCACGCCTTCGAGGCCATGCGAGACCTTGCGCGGCGCGGCGTCCTGGCGGATGAGCTCCGATGCGAGCGCGGCCTCGGCCTTCTCCTGCAGCAGCGGCTCGAGCGTCGTGAACACCACGAGCCCCGACTCGGTGAGGGCGTCTTCCTTGTAGTCCGTCCGCAGCTGGCGCCGCACAAGGTCGAGGAAGGCTGGGAAGAACACCGCGCTCTTCTGTCCGGGCTTTGCGACCCCAAGCGGCCGCGCCGCTGCACGCGTGGCGTCGGCCTCGCTCACGACCCCGCGCTCGCCGAGCACACGCAGCACCAGGTTGCGTCGCGCAAGCGCCCTGTCGGCATGGCGGCGCGGGTCGTAGTACGAGGGCCCGCGCACGATCGCCACCAGCAGCGCGATCTCGGGAAGGTCCAGTTCCGCCAGCGGTTTGCCGAAATAGAACTGGCTCGCGAGTCCGAAGCCGTGAACCGCGCGCTGGCCGTCCTGGCCCAGGTAAATCTCGTTTATGTAGGCGTTCATGATGTCCGCCTTCTCGAATCTTGCCTCGAGAATGACGGCCATCACGGCCTCCTCCGCCTTGCGGCCCAGCGTGCGCCGGCTGTCGAGAAAATAGCTCTTCACCAGTTGCTGCGTCAGCGTGCTGCCGCCTTGCTCGACCTGGCCGGCGCGCACGTTGACGAACGCCGCACGCAGGATGGCGAGCGGGCTGACGCCGTGGTGCGTGTCGAACTTCCGATCCTCGACGGCCTTGAGCGCCTCGGGAAGCAGCTTCGGCACCTCCGCCGGCGAAACGACGATCCGGTCCTCGCCGTGCGTCGGGAAGATGCTGCCGATCAACAGGGGGTCGAGCCTGATCACCGGCACGTCCGCGTGATTCGCGTCCCGAAGTGAGACCATGTTGTCGCCGGCAAACCCGATCTCGAGCAGGCGCGCATCCTGCATCCCGTCGGAAAAGCGGAAGGCGCGCAGGTACAGGCTGATGACCTCGCCGCGCCGCGAGTATGTGCCCGGCCGGTCCGCGCGCGCGACAGCGAGGTAACCGAGTCGGTTGAGTTCCGCGGCGGCTCGCTTCGCCGACAACGGCAGCCCGACGTACAACTCGATCGGCTGTGCGTAGACACGGGCCGGTAGCGTCCAGCGGCGGCCCTCGAACTGGCGCGTAACGCGATGATCGAGTACCGCCACCACGACGATCACGAGCACGAGCAGAAGCAGGGCCAGCAGCGCGAATCCGCGCTGGATCTTCTTCCTGGTCTTCGCCTTGAGCTTTTTCCGCCTGGCCATCACTTGCGCCAGAACGACGGGGTGAACAGTACAAGCACGCTGAAGATCTCCAGTCGGCCCAGCAGCATGGCGAAGGCACACACCCAGGTCTGGAAATCGTTCAGCGACTGGTAGTTGTTGGCGGGGCCGACGATGCCGAGACCGGGGCCCGCGTTGTTGATGCAGGCGATGACAGCCGAAAACGAGCTGATGAAATCGAGCCCGCTTGCAAGCAGCGAGAAGGTCAGCACCACGACGGCGCCAAAGTACAGGACCACGTACGCCAGCACGGCGAACACGATCTGGTTCTGCACCACGTGTCCCGCGATCTTGACCGGCCGGACGGCCTGTGGGTGCACGAGCAGCAGCAGTTCGCGACCCGCCTGCCGGAACAGCACCAGCGTGCGGAACATCTTTATGCCGCCGCCGGTGGAGCCGGTGTTGCAGCTGTAGCAGGACAGCATCAGCATGATCATCGGCGCAAACACCGGCCAGACGGCGTAGTCCTGCGTCACGAAGCCGCAGGTTGTCGCGAGCGCGACCAGGTTGAATGACACGTAGCGGAGCGACGTCAGGAAGCCGTCATAGACGCCGCCACTCCAGATGTAGACCGTCACGCCGAGGGTCGCCAGTGCCAGCAGCGTCAGCATCGCCTTCGCCTCGCTGTCGGACGAGTATGCCTTGAGGCTCTTCTGCTGCCAGGCCATGAAATGTCGCGAGAAATTGATCGCCGCAATCAGCATGAAGACGATCAGCACGGTTTCGATCGACTGCGAATCGTAGTAGGCGATGCTCGCGTCGTGGGTCGAGAAGCCGCCGAGCGACAGCGCGGAGAAAGCGTGGAAGATCGCGTCAAACCAGTCCATGCCGGCAATCCGGAGCGAAATCGCACAGGCGAGAGTGAACAGGAAGTAGACCAGCCACAGCGCCTTGGCGGTCTGCGTTATTCGCGGCGTGAGCTTCTCGTTCTTGACCGGTCCCGGCGTCTCGGCCTTGTAGAGCTGCATGCCGCCGACGCCCAGGATCGGGAGGATGGCTACCACCAGCACGATGATGCCCATGCCGCCGTACCAGTGCAGCGCTCCCCTCCACATCATGACCGACGGCGGCAGGTCCTCGAGGCCGGTCAGCACGGTTGCACCGGTGGTACTCAAGCCCGACATCGTCTCGAAAAACGCGTCGGTGAACGTGAGCCCGGGCAGCGCCAGCAGCAGCGGGACTGCCGCGATCGCCGACATCAGCGTCCACCCGAGGCTCACGAGCAGGAAACCGTCCCGCGATCGAAGCTCGCGCCTGTTGCGCCGGGTCGCTGCCCACAGCAGCCCGCCGGCGCCGAGGCAGATGAGCGAGGCGGCGACGAAATCCACCAGCATCCCGTCGCCGTAGATGATGGACGTCGCCATCGGCAGCACGTAGGTGATGCTGAACAGCATCAGCATCGAGCCCAGGACGTGGACGACCGCAAGCATCGGGTCAGGACTGGAAGAGTCGCTCGACCTGCTCGACGTGGCGTCTGTCGGCGAGGAAGAGGATCACGTGGTCGTCGGTCTCGATCACGGTGTCGTGGTGCGCCATGATCACCTGGCTGCCACGCACCAGCGTGATGATTCGCGCGCCGTCCGGAAGGTTGATGTCCTCAACGGCGCGGCCGACCACCTTGCCCCCGCGGGCGCCATGAGCGACCGTTTCCATCGCCTCCGCGGTGCCGCCGCGCAGTGAGTGCACCATGACCACGTCGCCGCGCCTCACGTAGGCGAGCAGCGACCCGATCGTCACCGTTTGCGGCGAAATCGCCACGTCGATGGGTCCGGCCTGCATCAGCTCCGCGTACGCCGGCCGCGTGATCAGGGCCATCACCCGATGCGCACCGAGGCGCTTCGCCAGCAACGCCGAGAGGATGTTCGCTTCCTCGGAATTGGTGAGCGCGCAGAACACGTCGGCGCTGTCGATGTTCTCCTCGACCAGAAGTTCCTCGTCCGCAGCATCGCCGTTCAGCACAATCGTGTTGCGGAGCTTCTCGGCAACCTCGCGCGCACGCGCGTTGCTGCGCTCGATGACCTTGACCTGGTGATTGCCTTCCTCGAGCTTCTGCGCCAGGCGCAGGCCGATGTTTCCGCCGCCAGCGATCACGACCCGCTTGACCGGATCCTCGGCCTTGCGCATCTCGCTCATCACGTTGCGGATGTCCACGGTGGCCGCTATGAAGAATACCTCGTCGTTGTGTTCGATTACCGTGTCGCCGTCCGGGTCGATGCTGTGGCCGGCGCGGTAGATGGCGGCGACGCGGGCATCCACCTGGGGGATGTGCTGCCGGATCGCGCGTATCGGCTGGCCGACCAGCAGGCCGCCCTTGACCGCGCGCAGCCCGACGAGTCGCACTCGCGAATCGGCGAAGTCCACGACCTGCAGCGCGCCGGGATAGCGCACCAGGCGCTCGATGTACGCGGTGACCGACTCCTCCGGGCTCAGGTACATGTCGACTGCGAAGCCGGAGAGCTGCGTCGGCGGCTCGTCCTCGGTGGAAACGAAGATCTCGGGACGCTGCGTGTACGCCTGTGAGCGGATGCGCGCGATCTTTGTCGTGGTGCCGAACAGGGTCCATGCGACCTGGCAGGCGACCATGTTGACTTCATCGCTGTTGGTCAACGCGACGATCATGTCCGCGTCGCCGGCGCCCGCGAGTTCCAGCGTCCGGGGACTGGCCGCGTTGCCCTGCACGGTGCGGATGTCGATGCGGTCCTGCAGGTCGCGAAGCAGTTCGTCGTCCGTGTCCACCACGGTGACGTCGTTTGCTTCTTCACGCGCGAGGTGCTGGGCCGCGGTGCGTCCCACCTGGCCGGCCCCGAGGATGATTATTTTCACCGCGGCATTGTAGCGCTAGACGGCTTCCAGGTTGGCGTAGCCCATCATCAGCCACTTGGTGCCCTGGCGCTCGAAATTGACCTGCACCCGGGCATTGGATCCCTGGCCCTCCACGCTGAGGACCACGCCGTCGCCGAACTTCTGGTGCCGCACCCGCTGCCCGAGCTTGAGGCTGCCGGGCGCGTCGTCGGTGTAGCGCTGCGGTCGGGTCGACTGGGCCGGACGGGCCGGGGCATGGCCGCGGGCCGCGCCGTAGGCGGGCCGCGAGACCTGCACTTTCGGCCGGACCTCCTCAAGCAGATCGGGCGGGATTTCAGCAATGAAGCGCGACGGCGCGCCGTAGTTGTCGACCCCGTGCATGCGGCGCTGCTCTGCGTAGGTGAGGTACAGGTGGCGCATGGCGCGGGTCGTGCCCACGTAGCAGAGCCGCCGTTCCTCCTCGAGCCCATGGACGTCGGCGATCGAGCGCTGGTGCGGGAACAGGCCGTCCTCGAGCCCGCAGAGGAACACCACTGGGAACTCCAGTCCCTTGGCCGAATGCAGCGTCATCATCTGCACGCAGTCCTCCCACTCCTCGGCCTGGCCCTCGCCCGACTCGAGCACCGCATGAGACAGGAACGCCATCAGCGGCGGCATGTCGCCGTCCTCGGGCTCGAAGCCGCGCGCCGCGCTGACCAGTTCCTCGAGGTTCTCGAGCCGCGCCTCGCCCTTGTCGGCCTTGTCCTTCTTGTAGTGGCCCGCGAGTCCGCTCGCCTGGATCACGTGGTCCACCTGCTCGTGCAGCGGCAGGTCGCTCGTGTCGGCATCGAGTCTCCCGATGAGTTCGATGAACGCCTGCAGCGCGGCCGCGCCGCGCGCGCCGAGTTCGCCGGCGCAGGGCGCGCATGACTGCCACAGCGAAATCGAGTTTGCCCGCGCGTGGGCGCGCAGCACTTCCATCGTACGTGCGCCGATGCCGCGTGTCGGCAGGTTGACGACACGCTCGAAAGACGCGTCGTCGTCACGGTTCGAGATCAGCCGCAGGTAGGCGAGCGCGTCCTTGATCTCCTGGCGCTCGAAGAACCGAAGGCCGCCGTAGACACGATAGGGGACGCGCGCTGCAAGCAGGTATTCCTCGAACACCCGCGACTGCGCGTTCGAGCGGTAGAGGATGGCCGTGTCGCGGCGGTTGCCGCCGCGCGCGACCCAGTCGCGGATGCCGTTCACGACGAATTCGGCCTCGTCGCGCTCGTTGTAGGCGCGGTACAGCCGGATCGGCTCGCCTCGTTCCCCGCTGGTCCAGAGCTTCTTGCCGATGCGGCCGCTGTTGTTGGTGATGATCGCGTTCGCCGCGGCCAGGATGTTTCCGGTGGAGCGGTAGTTCTGCTCCAGCTTGAATACCTGCACGCCGTGGAAGTCGCGGCGGAACTGCTGCAGGTTCTCGACCCGTGCGCCGCGCCAGCGGTAGATGGACTGGTCGTCGTCGCCGACCACGAACGGGATGCTGGTCGAGCCGGCCAGCATCCTCATCCAGGCGTACTGGATGGTGTTGGTGTCCTGGAACTCGTCCACCAGCACGTGGCCGAACCGTGCGCGATAGTGCTCGACCAGCCCGGGTACGTCACGCCAGATCTCATGGCTGCGCAGCAGCAGTTCCGCGAAGTCCACGACGCCATTGCGACGGCAGGCTTCCTCGTAGGCCTCGTAGAGGCGGATCATCTGGCGCCGCGTCGGGTCGCCGTCGTCCTTCAGGTGCTTCGGGCGCAGGCCCTCGTCCTTCTGGGCGTTGATGAACCAGGTCACCTCGCGCGGTATCCATCGCGTCTCGTCGAGGCCCGCGCCCCGGATGATGCGCTTGACCAGACGCTGCTGGTCCTCGGAGTCAAGGATCGAGAATCCCTGCGGCAGCCCGGCTTCTCGCCAGTGTGTGCGCAGCAGCCGGTGGGCGATGCCGTGGAAGGTGCCGATCCACAGTGGCGCGGAAGGCAGCCCGAGCTGGGCCTCGATGCGCGCGCGCATCTCGCCTGCCGCCTTGTTTGTGAAGGTGACCGCCAGGATCCCGTGCGGAGAGACGTTCTCGACCTCAACCAGCCATGCCACGCGGTGGGTGAGCACGCGCGTCTTGCCGCTGCCGGCGCCGGCGAGCACGAGCGTCGGCGCAAGCGGTGCGGCGACCGCCTGCCGCTGCGCGTCGTTCAGCGGATCGAGGAGACTTGAGACATCCATGGGAGGGCGCGGATTCTAGCGGAATTCGGTGCCTGGCACCGATTTACGCAGTCAAAAAGGAGAACGTCCCCTGTTACCGGTATGATCCCGCGCCATCTGAACTGCTGAGGCGAGTGCGAATGACCAGATTCCGAATCGCCGCGACGATGCTGGCGCTGGTTTTTTCCGTGGCGGCCGTGGCCGCGCCGCTGAACGCTGCCTGGGACGCCCACGTCACCAATTACATCGAATCCTGGTTCGCGGCGAACCCAAGCTCCGCAGTCTATGCAGGGCGGCACGAATTCGACGGCCGGCTTCCGGACTTCAGCGCCGGGGCCCTGTCCGCCGAAGCCGCGAGGCTGGAGGTCGCCCGCAAGGCCACCGCTGCATTCGACCCGTCCGGGCTCGATGCCGCTCGCCGCATCGAGCGCGAGTACCTGCTCTCAGTCATCGACGAGAGCCTGTTCTGGCGGGTCGAGGCGAAATGGCCCGAGCGCAACCCGAGTTGGTACCTGGGCGCGATCGACCCCGAAATCTACCTGAGCAAGGCGTACGCGCCGCTCGAGACCCGCATGCGGGCTTTCATCACTTATGCCAACGCCCTGCCGCAGGCGACCGAGCAGATCCGAGCGAACCTGCGTCCGCCGCTCGCGGCGCCGATCATCGACTACGGTGTCAACGCATTCGGCGGTTACGCGGACTTCTTTGCCAGCGACGCGTCGAAAGTCTACGCACAGGTAGAGGACGTGAAACTGCAGGCCGAGCTGGCGGCCGCCTTGAAGCGAGCGTCGGACGCCGCACGCGAACTGGCGGACTGGCTGGCGGCGCAGCGCGCGACCGCCACGCAGGACTACGCGATGGGACCGAAGCTCTTCGCCCGGATGCTCGAGGCGACCGAGCAGGTGACGGTGCCGTTGGACCGGCTGGAAGCCATCGGCCGCGCGGACATGGATCGCAACCTGGCAGCACTGCGCGTGGCCTGCGAAGAATTTGCGCCCGGCGTTGGCCTGCACGCGTGCGTGGAAAGGGTCTCGGGCAGGAAGGCGGCGGACGGGCCGGTCGCCGAGGCGCGCCGCCAGCTGCCGGAGCTGCGCAGCTTTGTCGTGCAGCACGACCTCGTCTCCATTCCGAGCCAGGAGCAGGCGCTGGTCGAACAGGCGCCGCCCTACAACGCGCAGAACTTTGCCTACATCGTCACGCCCGGGCCCTACGAAAAAAACCTGCCGGCCGTGTACTACATCGCGCCGCCGGACCCACGCTGGTCGCGCGAGGAACAGGAAAAGTACGTTATGGGCGTGGACGCCCTGCTGTTCACCTCGGTGCACGAGGTCTGGCCCGGGCACTTCCTGCAGTTCCTGCACTCGAATGCGTCGAAGTCCCGCATCGGACAGCTGTTCGTGGGCTATGCATACGCCGAGGGTTGGGCGCATTACACCGAGGAGATGATGTGGGATGCCGGACTCGACGCCGGCAAGCCCGCGGCGCACATCGGCCAGATCGTCCAGGCTCTGAAGCGCAATGCGCGCTACCTGTCGGCGATCGGCCTGCATACGCGTGGCATGACCGTCGCGCAGTCGGAGAAGCTGTTCCTGGACGGTGCGTTCCTCGACCCCGGCAACGCACGCCAGCAGGCTCTGCGCGGAACCTACGATCCGGCCTATCTCAACTACACGCTCGGCAAGTTGATGATCTTGAAGCTTCGCGGCGACTGGGTCGCCACGCGCGGCGACCGCAAGGCGTGGAAAGCCTTCCACGACCAGTTCCTGTCCTACGGCGGCCCGCCGCTGCCGATGGTGCGCAGGCTGATGCTGGGGGACGCTGCCGGAGACCCACTGTAGCCGGTAGGAAAATAGGTGCCTGGCACCTATTTATTCCCTGAAAAATAGGTGCCAGGCACCTATTTTCCTACCTCCGCGGCATCCAGCGGGCAACCAGGATGCCGGCGATCGCCGCTATCACGACGTCCACCCAGCCGAAGGCCGGCGCCGCCGACCCGAGTTGCAGCAGGCTCAGGATGGCTACGAACAGGATCGTGACGCCCGCGGCCACGTGCGGCACCAGGCCCGCGACTACCAGCAGCCACGCCAGCGCCACGTAGCTGAAGCCCTTCTCGGCGAGATGGCCGGGCGGCGGCGGATTGCGCCCGATGAAATCCGCAAGCGCTGGCAGGCTCACGGTGCCACCGGCTGCACCGCCCAGGGCGGGTTTCACCGCCGTCCATGCGAGCCAGGCCCCAAGCGTGGCGGCGACCAGCATCGCGCGCGTCCCCTCCGGCAGCCGGCTGGACATCACGAGCACCGGCAACAGCAGCGCGATGGCAGCAAGCTCCGCGGCAACGAGCGTATTGCCCGCGGTGATCGTTCGTCCGACGAGCACGACAGCGATCACGACCAGGAAAGCATCGACCGCCCGCTGCTTGCGCGACAGGCTGAACACGGCCTGGGCCGCCACCAGCCAGCCGACGAACAGGGGCGCGAGGTCAGCGAATTCGATGTGCGGCGAGAACAGCGGTCGTACCGCGCCCTTCAACTGCCGCAGACTCACGTCCGGCATAAGCGGCCAGAGCCTGGCCAGCAACCACATTACGAGTATCGCCACGACCACGCCGCGTGAGCGCCCCTGGGTCGTCGACTGCGGTGCCATGCGCGCGCCGAGCATGTGCCAGACGGAGCCCAATACCGCGCCGGCGAGCGCGCCTATGGCGTTCAGCGACAGGTCCTTCAGGCTCGTGACCCGTGTAGGCACTGACGCCTGCAGCAGTTCCATGTACAGCGACAGCAGTGTTCCAGCCACGACCGCGGCGATGACGCCCGCGGTGCGCCCGTAGCGAGGCTCGACCAGCAGTGCGACGCAGAACCCGAACGGAAGGTACAGCAGCACGTTGTTCAGCATTTCGCCACGCCCGGCGCGCGCCCAGGTGAGCTGCTCGAGCGAGCTGACGAGCGACGGGCCGTCGGCCGCAAAGCGGAACGGGTACAGCGACCCGTAGACGATCAATGCCACGACGACCGCGAGCAGCAGCGGGGCGGCGAAATGCGATCGACTGGCCATCGGCGATGGTCAGGGCCAGCGTGGCAGGTAGTGATCGACCAGCAGTGCCGCGAACAGCAGCATCAGGTAGGTGATCGAATAGCGGAACACGCCCATTGGCAGGTGGGCCGGCGCATCCGTGCGCTTGAGTTGGATTGCATGCCGCAGGAACTGCCCGCCGAGTATCACCGCGGCCGCCAGGTAGGCGAGGCCTGCCATGCCGGTGAGCCATGGAAGCAGGGTCACGATGAACAGCAGGATCGTGTAGAGCAGGATGTGCAGCCGCGTGAACTCGACGCCGTAGGCAACCGGCAGCATCGGGATGCCGGCCTTGGCGTATTCCTCGCGCCGTGCGATTGCCAGCGCCCAGAAGTGCGGTGGGGTCCATGCAAAGATGATCAGGAAAAGCAGCAGCGCGTAAGGGTCGGCGTGCCCCGTCACCGCGGTCCATCCGAGCACCGGCGGCGCGGCGCCCGCGGCACCGCCGATGACGATGTTCTGCGGCGTGATGTGCTTGAGCCAGACCGTGTAGAGCACCGCGTAGCCGATCAGCGACGCGAACGTGAGCACTGCAGTCAGCGGATTCACCAGCAGCCGCAGCATCGTCATCGACGCCACGCAGAGGACCGCAGCGTAGGCAAGCGCCTGCACGGTGGTCAGGTGACCGGTCGGGATCGGCCGCAGCATAGTGCGCGCCATCTTCTGGTCGAAGCTGCGGTCGACGACATGGTTGATGGCGGCGGCGCTCGAGGCCGCGAGCCCGATGCCGAGCGTGCCGAACACCAGCGCGTTCATCGGCGGCAGCCCGGGTACCGCGAGGAACATGCCCACCACGGCCGTGAACACGATCAGCGCAACGACTTTCGGCTTGCCGAGTTCGTAGAAATCGCGCCAGGTGGCGCGGGCCGTATCGTCGTAACGGGTGGCTGCGGAATTCATTTGCGCCCGGGAGCGTTAGTCGACGGCCGCCACAGCAGGCGCAGCAACCCGACCACGCAGAGCAGCAGCAGCGCGGCTACCACGTTGTGTGCGGTGGCGAGCGACAACGGGAAGGTCTCGATGACCATCACCGGCCCGAGGATCAGCTGGGTCGCGAGCACGACGGCAAGCGCCGCCCCGGCCGTCCGCACCGCGCGCGACCCGCCGGTGCGGATCCCCTTCCACGCCAGGAATCCGAGCACCAGCGCCGCGACGACCGCGCCCAGCCTGTGGGTGAAATGGATTGCCACGCGTGCCGGATGGTCGAGCACCCCTCCCTCGTAGTCGATGCCGAGGCCGCGCCAGAGCACGAACGCGTCCTTGAAATCCATGTGCGGCCAGTAAGAGGCCTGGCAGGTCGGAAAATCCGGGCAGGCGATTGCAGCGTAGTTCGAGCTCACCCAGCCGCCGAGCATGATCTGCAGCGCCAGCACCACGAGGCCGAGCAGCGCGAGCCGCAGGAGCCCCGGCGGGGATTGCGGTCGGGACGGATCGCCGGGACCGAGGGCGAGCCACCACAGGACCGACAACGTAGTGAATCCGCCGACCAGGTGCGCGGATACGATCAGCGGCTTCAGCAGCAGCGTCACGGTCCACATCCCGAGCAGGCCCTGGAACACCACCAGCAACACCAGCAG
The DNA here is from genome assembly GCA_022865595.1 of Steroidobacteraceae bacterium. Classification (GTDB taxonomy): domain Bacteria; phylum Pseudomonadota; class Gammaproteobacteria; order Steroidobacterales; family Steroidobacteraceae; genus RPQJ01. Next base: position 22,989 of record JALHTE010000119.1, read on the forward strand.
TGCCGGCAGGCGCATCGGTTGAGCCGGGTCGCGCCGCCTGGCGAAGGCAACCATCGCGATGACGAGGATCACCAGCCCGAGCGAGGTGGCGAAATAGCGGTGCAACATCTCCTTGAAGGCCTTGTCCGCCTCGAGCGGCCGGTCGGGGAATGCGGCGTTGGCCTGTTCGGCGTTTTCGAGTGCCTGCCCGACCGTCAGGTGGCCGTAGCAGCCGGGCCAGTCCGGGCAGCCGAGGCCTGCGTCTCCAAGCCGTGTCCATGCGCCGAGCCAGATGACGCCGAGCGCGAGCACGACGCCGAACAGGCACAGGCCACGAAACCAGGTGAGACCCACGGCGTTACCCGATGTGCGAAAGACGGAGAAGCTTCTTGAGGTCCGTGAGCAGCGCCTTGTCCGGCGCGCTCGCGGAGTAGCTCAGCAGCAGGTTGCCGAGCGGGTCCACGACGTAGATGCGTCCGGCACTCTCGACCGGGCCATCGTCGTAGGTGGGAAATTCCGCGAGCATGGCCGCGGCCTGTGGACTGGCCGCGATCGCGACGACGAGGTCCGGGTGCTCGCTCTCGAGGAAGTCGTTGTCGCAACAGCCGCCGGTGGCCAGGAATACCCGCTCAACGCGGCCGGCGTCCTTGTTGAGCGCGATGCGCGTCTGGCGCGTCAGGTACAGCGCCTTGTGGCAGCGCTCATCGCAATAACCGTCGCCGACGTAGACCAGCGACCACTTGCCGCGCAGGAACTCGTCGCGGACCGGCGAGCCGCCGGCGATCGGGAGATCGGCCTGCGGGAGCGGGCGCGCCGGGTCGACCAGGTCGCCCTTGTTGGTACCCTTTGCGCCCGGATTCCCGTCGCCGGGCCCGTAGTAAAGCCAGAACGCGAGCGCGAGCGGTACGAAAAACAGCGCCGCGAGCAGCAGGAACTGCCGTCGGCCGCGGCGGACAGCCATCGGGTCGGGTGTGGTCATCTGTCGTCTTCAGTTCCTGGATTGCCCGGCTGGAGGCTGGTCGCGACGAATGCGACCAGCAGCACCAGCCCGAGTGCGAACCATTGTATCGCGTAGCCGAGGTGACGTTCCGCCGGGGCCCCGATCGACGGACGCCAGACGCGCTCGAAACCGTCGGGGGCATCCGCGTCGAGCAGCAGGATGCGATTCTCCACTGGCTCGTCGAGCGCCGCGGCCAGGTCTGCCGCAACGGGGAAATTGAGCACCAGTGGCCAGCCGACGGCATCCGGGCTGCGCGGCGACCCCATCCGCAGTCCAGGTGCCGGCAGGCCGTCGAGCCGGCCGGTGACGGTGCGCAGGCTCCCGTCCACGCGCACATCCGGAAGCCGACTGCGATCGAGGCCAAGCGGCACCCAGCCGCGATCCACCATCAGCACCGGCCCGCCATCGGCCCGGCGAAACGGCGTGAGTACGCGATATCCGGCCCGACCTGTGCTCGAGGGCATGTTGTCGAGCAGGACCTGGCGTCCTGGTTCGTAGCGGCCGCTGGTCGATACACGCTGGTAGCGGGGCAGCTGGTTCACCGGCGCAACCGAAAGCGGCACCGTGTTCGTATCGCCACGCTCGAACGCCTGGACCAGCGCCTGCTTTTCCCGCGAACGAGAAACCTGCCATGAACCAAGCGCCACGAAACACGCGAGCAGCGCGAGCGTCAGCGCCAGCGCCCAGGGACGCGGGGCGAACCAGCGGCTGCCGACCCGGAGCCTCATCTATAATCTCGTTTTACCGTCGCAGGCACGTGCATGATCAAGCTGCTCATCATCCTGGTCCTCGTCGCCATCGTCGCCAGCCTCGGCTCGGGATTGTTCCACCTGGTGCAGGACGAGGGAAAGTCGAAGCGCATGGTGAACGCACTCACGCTGCGAATCGCCCTCTCGGTACTGCTGTTCGTACTGTTGTTCGTCGCCTGGAAGAGCGGATTGATCGCGCCCCACGGCGTCGACCGCTAGATAAGCCGCGCGAACCTCCAGAATGAGAACGGCCGCCCGGGGGCGGCCGTCCGTTTCCTGCTGCCTGCCTGCCCGCGGCGATCAGCCGGCGGGTCTCACAGCCAGTAGACGAAGATGAACAGTCCCAGCCAGACCACGTCCACGAAGTGCCAGTACCAGGCGACGCCTTCGAAGGCGAAGTGGTGGGTGGGCGTGAAGTGGCCTTTCATCACGCGCAGCCAGATCACCAGCAGCATGATCGCGCCCATCGTCACGTGCAGCCCGTGGAAGCCGGTCAGCATGAAGAACGTCGAGCCATAGACGCCGCTGCCCAGCGTGAGGTTGAGGTCCTGGTAGGCCTCCATGTATTCGTGCGCCTGCATGTAGACGAACACGAAGCCGAGCAGGAAGGTCGCGGCGAGGAACACCTTGAGCAGGGCCCTGTTGCCTGCCCTGAGTGCGTGGTGCGCGATGGTGATGGTGACGCCCGAGGTCAGCAGTATCGCCGTGTTGATTGCCGGGATGCCGAAGGCCGGGATCGTCTCGAATGCGCCCCCGACGTTGGCGGGGCCGTTGGTGGGCCAGGTTGCCTCGAAGCCGTCCCACACGAACACGTTGGTCAGGAATTTCGAGCCTTCGCCGCCCAGCCACGGCACGGAAAGTTGCCGCGTGTAATAGAGCACGCCGAAGAATGCAGCGAAGAACATCACCTCGGAGAAGATGAACCACATCATTCCCATGCGGAACGAGCGGTCCACGCCCTGGTTGTACATACCGGCCTGGCTCTCGTGGATCACGGTGCCGAACCAGCCGAAGAACATGAACGCGACCAGCGCCAGGCCCACGTAGAACACCACCGGCCCGGTGAAGCCGTTCAGCCAGGCGGATACGCCCAGCATCGTGATGAGCAGTGAAATCGACCCGACGATCGGCCACTTGCTGCCGTGCGGGATGTAGTACTTGTCGCCGCCGTGAGCGGCATGTGCCTGGGCCATGGGCTCGAGCTCTCCTGTTCGTCCGTCCACACCGCCGCCGCATTGCGGCCGGCGGACCCTGTTCTTCCGTCGTCGTCAGCGTGCCGCGAGCTTCTGCCCCGGCAGCGTGTACATCGAGTACGCGAGCGTCATCCGGTCCACGTCCACCGGCAGGTCGGGGCTCACGATGAAGCGAACCGTGAATTCCCGCTGCTCCGAGGCGCCGAAAGACTGCGGCGTGAAGCAGAAGCACTCCGTCTTCTGCAGGTACTGCGCGGTCGTCGCCGGCGCAATGCTCGGCACTGCCTGCGCCACCACCGGCTGACTGGCGTTGTTGCGGATGCTGAACTTCGCTTCGTAAAGCCGGCCGGGCTGAAGCACCAGTTCGTTGGCTTCGGGCGTTAGTTCGAAGTCACTGCCCGGCGGCAGCATCGACATGAACTCGAGCGTGACTTCGCGGCCGGCTCCCGCCTCGCTCGCCCGCACAGCGGACGGCGCGTCGTTGGTCCGTATGCCGGCCGCCTCGCAGATAACGTTGTAGAGCGGCACCAGCGCGAAGCCGAACGCAAAGCTGCCCGCCACCATGACCAGCAGGCTGCGCGTCAGCGATCGGTTGCTCTGGCGGGTCTGTCTATCCACGTCAGTGCTGCGCCTTTATCACGCTCGAGGCGATGAACGCCACGTAGATCGCGAGCGCCACCAGCGCCAGCACGATGGTGGTCCTGCGGATGCCTCGCCGCTGCTCTTCCGTGGGGCCGTCGCTCACCTTGATGCCGCTCACTTTACGACGGGTGCTTCGTCGAAGGTGTGGTAAGGCGCCGGCGAGGGAACTGTCCACTCGAGGCCGTGGTTCAACGCGCCGTCCCAGACGACGTCGCTGGCCTTCGCGCCGCCGCGCGCGCACTTCCATACCAGCCACACCAGCAGCAGCTGCGACAGCCCGAAGCCGAACGCGCCGATGGAGGACACCATGTTCCAGTCCGCGAACTGCGTCGAATAGTCGGGGATGCGGCGCGGCATGCCCGCGAGCCCGAGGAAGTGCTGTGGGAAGAACAGGACGTTGACGAAGATCGCCGACAGCCAGAAATGCGTCTTCGCGAGCTTCATGTCGTACATGTGGCCAGTCCACTTCGGCAACCAGTAGTACACGCCGGCCATGATGGCGAACACGGCGCCCGGCACCAGCACGTAGTGGAAGTGGGCCACGATGAAATAGGTGTCGTGGTACTGGAAGTCGGCCGGGGCGATGGCCATCATCAGGCCGGAGAAGCCGCCGATCGTGAACAGGAACAGGAACGCCAGCGCGAACAGCATCGGCGGCTCGAAGCTCAGCGATCCCCTCCACATCGTCGCCGTCCAGTTGAATACCTTCACGCCCGTGGGCACGGCGATCAGCATGGTCGAGAGCATGAAGAACATCTCGCCGGCCAATGGCATTCCGACCGTGAACATGTGGTGTGCCCACACGATGAACGACAGGAAGGCGATCGAGGCGGTCGCGAACACCATCGCGTCGTAGCCGAACAGAGGCTTCCGGGAAAACGTCGGGATGATCTCCGAGACGATGCCGAAAGCCGGCAGGATCATGATGTAGACCTCGGGATGCCCGAAGAACCAGAACACGTGCTGGTAGAGCACCGGATCACCGCCGCCGGATGCGGCGAAGAAGGTCGTATCGAAGAAGTGATCGGTGAGCAGCATCGTCACCGCGCCGGCGAAAACCGGCATCACGGCGATCAGCAGGTACGCGGTGATCAGCCAGGTCCACGGGAACAGCGGCATCTTCAGCAGCGTCATTCCCGGTGCGCGCATGTTCATGATGGTCACGATGATGTTGATCGAGCCCATGATCGAGGACGCGCCAGCCAGGTGGATCGCGAAGATCGCGAGCGGCAGCGCATCGCCGGTCTGCAGCACCAGCGGCGGGTAGAGCGTCCAGCCTGAAGCGGGGCCGCCGCCCGGCATGAACAACGACAGGATCAGCAGCGTGAACGCGGCGACCAGCAGCCAGAAGCTGAAGTTGTTCATGCGCGGCAGCGCCATGTCCGGCGCGCCGATCTGCATCGGGATCATCCAGTTGGCCAGCCCGACCGCCGCGGGCATCACCGCGCCGAACACCATGATCAGCGCGTGGACCGTGGTCATGGTGTTGAAGAAGCCGGGATCGACCAGCTGCATGCCGGGCATGAACAGTTCCGCCCGAATCACCAGCGCCATGCAGCCGCCAACCAGGAACATGATGAGGCTGAACACCAGGTACATCGTGCCGATGTCCTTGTGGTTCGTCGTGAACAACCACCGGCCGATTCCCTTGGCCGGGCCGTGGTCGTCGTGATGCTCGTGGGCTGCGCCGAGGGCGTGGGTGTGCGTTGCGCTCATCGTCGATTACTCCGCCGCGGCGACGCGCAGGGCCGCCGGCTCTTCATTGTTCATGGCCACGTTCGTCGCGGTCGGGTTTGCGGCCTGCATGGCCGACTTGCGGGCCTCCAGCCACGCGTCGAACTCCGCGCGCGGCTTGACCTCGACCACCACCGGCATGAACCCGTGGTCGCGGCCGCAGAGCTCGACGCACTGCCCGCGATACGTGCCGACCTTGTCGGCCTTGAACCACAGTTCGTTGACGTAACCGGGAATGGCGTCCTTCTTCAGGCCGAAATCCGGCACCCACCAGGAGTGGATCACGTCCGCCGACGTGACCAGCACGCGTACCTTGACGCCTTCCGGCACCACCAGGGGCTGGTCCACGTCGAGCAGGTAGTTCTGCACTGAATACGGGTCGATACCGGAGTCGAGCTGGCGCGCGAAGTTGCTGTCCTCGGCGAGCTTCGAATAGAAGGAAACGCCTTCGCCGACGTACTCGTACTGCCACATCCACTGGTAGCCCGTGACCTTCACGGTTAGTTCGGAGCCGCTGGCGTCGTCGATCTTGACCAGCGTGCGCGCGGCCGGAATGGCCATGCCGACCAGGATAAGCACGGGAATCACCGTCCAGACGATTTCGGCAGTGGTGTTGTGGTCGAAGGTCGCGGGGACGGCGCCCTTGGATTTCCTGAAGGTCGCGATCGAATAGATCATGACGCCGAAGACCGCGACGGCGATTGCCACGCAGATCCAGAGGATCAGCGTGTGCAGCCCGTGAATTTCCCGGCTTATGTCCGTGACCCCGACTCGCATGTCGAGATCTGACCAGGCCGCCATGACCGGGGTGCTCCCGATCAGGAAGGCCGCACTGGCCGCGAGCGCACGCTTCACCATCTTCATGGGCAAACCATCTCCCGTGTCGTAAATCCGCGGCCTCCCCGGACCGCGCCTGGCACTCGGCCGGACGCTCTGGTGGCGCCCGGGTCGGGTATTCACTCGCGCGCCCCCGGATGCTCTGCAGGCGAGCATGACCGGTCGGGCAAGCGCGAGGGTCGCGAAGTTTAACCCCCTGTCACTGCGGAGGAAATACCGCATGACGAAGCAGCGGCCGGTCGAGCCAGGCGGCAGCGGAGGTCGCATCGGCGGCCTCGAGGGTCGGAATGACCGCCAGCGGTGGGGAGCCGAGGACGATTTCGAGCGTTTCGAGGTTGTCCTCGATCCTGGCGAACCCGGGGTCGATCTGGTTGCCGACCCAACCGATGAATCGGCAGCGATCCGAGGCCGAGATGGCCTCGAGCGTGAGCCGGGCATGGTTCAGGCAGCCCAGCCGCAGGCCGACCACGAGGATTACTCCGAGGCCCAGGCGCTCGGGCAACTCGCTCAGGAAACCAGCCGGGTGCAGCGGCACGCGCCAGCCGCCGGCGCCCTCGACGATGGCAATTTCGGCGCCGGCCGTCGCACACGCATACCACTGCTCAAGTTCATCAACCGAAATGGCGGTGCCGGCATCGCGGGCTGCAAGGTGTGGGGCAATGGCGGGTTCGAAGCACAGCGGGTTCGTCATTTCATATGGCAGTGGAACCGAGCCCGCCGCTGCCAGGGCGAGTGCGTCCTGGTTCCGCAGTCCCTGGGCGCCGGAATCCGCGCCGCTGGCCACCGGCTTCAGCCCTACGACCCGCTGGCCCTGTTGAACGAGCAGGTGAACCAGGCCGGCCGAGACGATCGTCTTGCCAACGCCGGTGTCGGTGCCGGTCACAAAGATTCCGCGCGGTTCGGTCAATTTATCGTCGTGTGACAAAATTAAACTCAAATTATTAAACAGCCGCTCAAAGTGTTTTTAGTAAACATCACAAGTAACAATAACTACATAAAATGGACGCCAGTATTTTGAGTCAGACTGCGCTTTCCCGCCGCCCGATCTGGCTGATCGGAACCAGCGTCTCCCCGGCCGCTCCACGGGCTGCCCGCCGCGGATCTACGACCGGCGCCCACGCGTGGCCGTACACGACCTCGTAGGTCGCTGGCAGCTTGCCGTCGCAACGAAAAGCTTCGTAAGCCGCGGTCATCCGGGCGAGCGCCGCCTTGCCCGTCAGGCCTCGGGGCCGGCCGGCACTGGCGTTGTGGGCACCGATCGCCTTCAGGTCCAGCATCAGGTTCCTGACCTCGGCGTAGGTCATCACGTGGCGCTCCACGTCCATCACCGGTTCCGCGAGGCCCGCGCGCAGCAGTGCGTCGCCGAGGTCGTGCATGTCGATAAAACGGCTGACGTGGACACGGTCGTCGGCCGCAGACCAGGCGTGGCGAAGTTCGTGCAGGGTGTCGGGACCGAAGCTTGCGAATGTAAGCAGACCACCCGGCCTCAGGACCCGGCGGCACTCGGCGAACACACGGTCGGGTTCGTCGCACCACTGCAGCATCAGGTTGCTGAAGACCATGTCGAAGCTGGCCGTGCGGAACGGCAGGCCGGCAGCGTCGGCGCAGACCCGTCGGAACCGGCGCAGCAGTGTCTGTCGCCGCCCCGCCTCCCGCAGCATTGACTCCGCAAGATCCAGGCCCACCACCAGGCTCTTCGGGTAGCGGCGCTTCAGGGCCAGCGCAGCGTGCCCGGTCCCGGTGCCCAGGTCCAGCACCGCCGCAGGCTCGATCCGCACCAGGTCCAGGCGCTCGAGCAGTTCGCCGCGAACGCGCTGCTGGAGTTCGGCCGAGGCATCGTATGTCGTCGCAGCGCGCCCGAACGCCCTGCGGACTGCGACCCGCTCGAGCAGGAACCCGTCGTCGCCGGTGCCCTGCGAGTTCACGCCGGTTCCGCCGTCAGCGGCACGGGATCGCACCTCGAGTGCAGGAAGCCGAGAACCTCGTCCAGCACCTGGCGTCCGTGCGACAGGAAAGGCGCGTGCCCGCCATGGGCAATCTCGACGAAATCTGCAGTCGGCAGCGCCGAGGCCAGTGCGCGTCCTGCAGCGGCGGGCGTCAGCCGGTCGCGTTGCCCGGCGATGACCAGCGCCGGCAGCGCGATGCCGGGGAGAATGTGGCGCAGGTCAACCGTACGCAGTATCTCGAGGCCCGCGGCCAGTGCGCGCGGGTCGGGCGGGCCATGGGCGTCGAGGTTCCGCCTGAGCAGGCGCAGCGTATCGAGCGCGCGCTCGTCGCCGCGTGCCTGCAGTGCGAGGAAGTTCTGCACCGTGCCGCGATGGTCGTCCGCAAGGCCTTGCGCAAATTCATCGAGGACCGTGGCGTCCATGCCGTGCGGCCAGTCACCGCCTGCGACGAATCTTGGCGTGGTCGCCAACAGCACCATTGCGCTTGCGCGTTGCGGTTCCTGCCGTGCGAGCTCGAGCGCAATCATTCCGCCCAGCGACCAGCCGACCAGCACCGCGCCCCGGGGCACGATGTGGCCCACGGCGCGCGCGAGATTCGCCAGGCCCGCGAGACCAGGCGCCCAGGGGCTGTGCCCATGGCCGGGCAGGTCCACCAGGTGCAGACGCGCGTGCAGCGCCAGTTCTTCCAGCCACGGACCCCACATTCCGCCATGCAGCGCCCAGCCGTGCAGCAGCACCAGGTCGGGACCCTGTCCGCGTACCTCGACGTGCAGGCTCATGAGAGCAGCCCGCGCCCGCGCAGTTCGGAAAGGGACGCCAGCAGGTGCTCCAGGTCCGAGTCGGTGTGCGCCGCGGAAAACGTGATCCGCAACCGGGAGGTACCGGCCGGCACGGTCGGTGGTCTGATCGCCGGGACAAAGATGCCGGAGTCGCGCAAGGCTGCACTGGCGTCGAGCGCCGCGGACTCGCTGCCGAGCAGCAACGGCTGGATCGGCGATACCGAAGACGCCAGGCGCAGGCCCAGCCCGGCTGCCTCGGCACGGAACCGCGCGGCGTGCGCCAGCACGGCTGCGCGTCGCCAGGGTTCGTCCTGCATCACCCGCAGCGCGGCGCGAGTTGCCGCGGCGATCGCCGGCGGCAGGGCCGTCGTGTAGATGTACTCGCGCGCACCCTGGGCCAGCGTCTCGACCAGTTCCGTCGAGCCTGCGACGAACGCGCCGAATGTCCCCACGGCCTTGCCGAGCGTGCACATCAGCACCGGCACCTCGTCGCTGCCAAGGCCGGCGAACTCGACGCTGCCACGCCCGTGTTCACCCAGCACGCCGAAGCCATGCGCGTCATCCACGAACAGGGTCGCGCCGTGATTGCTGCAGGCGGCCGCAAGACTGCCGAGCGGGGCCACGTCGCCGTCCATGCTGAACACGCCGTCGGTCGCGACCAGCGCCCGGCCCTTGCGCGGTGCCGTGAGGCGCCCTCGCAGCGCGTCGGCGTCGCGATGCGGATAGCGGCGCAGCTGCGCGCCGCTCGCGAGTCCCGCGTCGATCAGCGAAGCGTGGTTGAGGCGGTCCTCGTGCACCACGCCACCACGACCGGCCAGCGCCCGGACCACGGCCAGGTTCGCCATGTAGCCCGTCGAGAAGAGCAGCGCCCGGGGTCGCGCGGTGAATTCGGCCAGTTCCTCTTCCAGCGCGTGATGTTCGCGGGTGTGGCCGCTCAACAGGTGCGAGGCGCCGCTGCCGACACCCCAGCGGCGCGCGGCATCGACGAGCGCCTCCACCACGGCCGGGTGATCCGCGAGGCCCAGGTAGTCGTTGCTGCAGAACGCCAGGTATTCGCGGTCGCCGACCAGCAGCCGCGTGGAGCCCGCAGCCCGCGATTCGACGATGGAGCGGCTGCGCCCGCGCCCGGCTGCGCGCAGCTGCTCGAGACCGGCGGCGAGTTCTGCGTCGAGTGCCCGCATGGGCGCGGCTCAGGCGGCCGGGGTCGTGTCCGCGGCCGTCTCCCGCGTCAGGCCGAGGCGGGCGAATAGTTCGTCGTCGCGATTCCTGCCCGGGTTCGGCGTAGTCAGCAGGCGCTCGCCGTAGAAGATCGAATTGGCGCCCGCGAGGAAGCAAAGTGCCTGCACCTCGTCGCTCATTTCAGTGCGACCGGCGGACAGGCGCACGTAGGAACGTGGCATCAACAGCCTGGCGGTCGCGACGGTGCGCACCAGGTCCAGAGGGTCGAGCGGCGGCAGGCCGTCGAGCGGCGTGCCCTTGACCTGGACCAGCTGGTTGATCGGCACGCTCTCCGGGTGCGCCGGAAGCGTGGCGAGCGTGTGCAGCAACTGCACCCGGTCGAGCTCGGACTCACCCATTCCAAGGATGCCGCCGCAGCAGACCTTGAGGCCGGCGTCGCGTACCGCCCCCAGCGTGTCGAGCCGGTCCTGGTAGGTGCGGGTGGTGATGATCTCGCCGTAGAACGCCTCGGAGGTGTCCAGGTTGTGGTTGTAGTAGTCGAGTCCGGCGTCCTTCAGCTCGCGCGCCTGCCCGGGCGACAGCATGCCGAGCGTCGCGCAGGTCTCGAGACCGAGCGCATTTACTGCGCGGACCATGTCCTTCACCTGCTCGAGCTGCTTCGGCTTGGGGCTGCGGTAGGCGGCGCCCATGCAGAAGCGGGTTGCGCCGCCGGCCCGGGCGGCTTCGGCTGCGGCGACCACCGCTGCGACGTCGAGCACCTCGTCGCGCTCGAGGCCCGTGTCGTGCCGCACGCTCTGCGGGCAGTAGGCGCAGTCCTCGGGGCAGGCGCCGGTCTTGACCGACAGCAGCGTGCTCACCTGAACACGGTTGGGATCAAACGCTAGCCGGTGCACGCGCTGCGCATGGTAGAGCAAGTCATTGATTGGCAGGGCATTCAGCGCGCGCGCCTCGTCCAGTGTCCAGTTGGTGCGGACTTCGCCCAGGCGGTCCAGGTCCAGGGATGGCATCGAGAATCCTGCTGTTCGGGGTGGAAATTCGGGCTGCGCGCCGGGTCTCCACGGTGGAATCTGGCCGGCGACGGTCGCCCGGCAGTATTCAGAGCCCGGCCGGCGGCTGTCAACCAATGATGCCCAGATCAGTTGACAGGTTCGTGGACTCGCTCGGCGGGCTGCTTCTCCCGCCGCGCTGTGTCCTGTGCGGCGGGCCCGGCCAGCGTCCGTGCCTGGACCTGTGCGGGGACTGCGAGGCTTCGTTGCCCGATTCGCCGGCGTGGCATCTGCCGGCACGACCCGAGGCAAAGGTCCCGGACCTGCCCCGGATCGATCGCTGCTATGCCCGCTACACCTACGGATTCCCGGTGGATCACCTGGTTCACTCGCTGAAGTACCGCGGGCAGCTTGCGACCGGCCGCGTGCTCGGCGCGCTGCTCGCGGACGGTGTGAAGGCACTCGGGCTGCATCTCGACGTGGACTGGCTGCTGCCGGTACCGTTGCATCCGGGTCGTCACGCCGAGCGCGGCTTCAACCAGGCCGCCGAGATCGCACGCTGGACGGGCCGGGCGCTGCGGCGACCAGTAATGCTGGCCGGGCTTTCCCGCACCCGCGATACTCGACCGCAGGTAGGCCTGGGGCCGGCAGAGCGGCACGCGAACATCCAGGGTGCCTTTCGTGCGACGGCCCGCGTGCGAGGCTGCCGCATCGTAGTCGTCGATGACGTGATTACGACTGGCAGCACCGTTGCCGCTGCGGCCGCCACGGTCCGCGAGGCTGGTGCGGCGACCGTAGATGTCTGGTGCATCGCGCGAGCAGATGCGATCGAGCGGGTACACTGGCAACCCCGGATGGAGATGGACAAGGCATGAACCACGACCAGGCGAGCGTCGGCAACCCCATGACTGCGCTGCGGGAATTCCTGAAGCTCGAATCGGCCAGCGGCATCCTGCTGGTGGTGGCCGGCGCGCTGGCCATGGTGGCGGCCAACACACCGATGGCCGATTGGTACGAGACGCTGCTCGCCACGCACTTCAGCGTGCAGTTCGGCGAGTTCGCGCTCGACAAGCCGCTGGTCGTCTGGGTCAATGACCTGTTGATGGCGGTCTTCTTCCTGCTCGTGGGCCTCGAGATCAAGCGCGAGGTCGTGACGGGAGAACTGTCGGACGCCTCGCGAATAGCGCTGCCCGCGGTCGCAGCGCTCGGCGGCATGGTCGTGCCGGCAGGCATCTATGCAGCCATCAACTGGCACGACCCGGTAGGCATCTCGGGCTGGGCGATTCCTTCGGCCACCGACATCGCCTTTGCGCTGGGCGTGCTGTCGCTGTTCGGCGAGCGAGTACCGCTGGGGCTCAAGGTCTTCCTGATGACACTCGCGGTGCTCGACGACCTCGGCGCCATCGTGATCATCGCGCTGTTCTATACCAACGACCTCTCGATCACGGCACTGATGTTCGCCGGTCTCACGGTTGCGGTCCTGTTCGCATTCAACAGGCTAGGCGTGCGCCGCATAGCGCCGTACGTGCTGGTGGGCTCGGTGCTGTGGCTGTGCGTGCTCAAGTCGGGTGTGCATGCCACGCTGGCAGGCGTCGTGACCGCGCTGTTCATACCCGCGCGCGATGAAGCCGATCCCGAGAATCCGCCGCTCAACAGGCTCGAGCATTCGCTGCATCCGTGGGTGGCGTTCGGCATCCTGCCGCTGTTCGCCTTCTCGAATGCCGGCGTGAATCTCGAGGGCCTCGGCCTCAGCGACCTGCTGCATCCGATCCCGCTGGGAATCATGCTGGGACTGCTGCTCGGCAAGCAGCTCGGTGTGTTCGGGTTCGCCTGGGCGGCCGTCAAGCTCGGGATTGCGCGGTTGCCGACAGGAGTGGAAATGAAGCAGGTGTACGGCGCGGCCGCGCTGTGCGGCATCGGGTTTACGATGAGCCTGTTCATCGGCATGCTCGCCTTCGAGAATGCCGGTGGCGCCGGCGACATGCAGAACGACCGCCTTGGAATACTGGTCGGCTCGCTGATCTCCGCGGTGATGGGTTACCTGGTGCTGAACTTCGTCCTGCCGAAAGACCGCAGCAGCGACGCGTGAGCGCGACAGAGGGGCGCTCACGGATTTGGCGCTGCGCCTGCCTGCCTCAGCGTGCGAACAGATAGTCGAGCAGGATGCCGGCGAACACTGCGAGCCCGAACAGGTTGTTGCCGAGGAAGGCACGGAAACAGCGGTCAGGATCACGCTCGCGTATCAGCCACTGCTGGTGAGCCGCGAGCGCAGCCGCCACGACCAGCCCGTACCAGTACCAGCGGCCAAGGCTGTTCATCAGGCCGACCACCGCGAGCCCCACGATCGCGCCCACCTGCAGCGCCGCAACGATCGCGCGATCCGCCCGCCCGAACAGGATCGCAGACGAGCGGATGCCGATGACCAGGTCGTCTTCGCGATCGACCATCGCGTAGATCGTGTCGTACGCCGTGGTCCACAGCACTACCGAGAGGAACATCACCCAGGCTTGCGGCGGCACCGAACCGGTCTGTGCGGCGAACACCATCGGCACCGACCAGCCAAACGCCGCGCCGAGGTAGGCCTGCGGAAGAGAGAAGAAGCGCTTCAGGAACGGATAGGTCACGGCCAGCACGCCGCCGATCAGTGCCAGCACCTGTGTTGAACGGTTGAGCGGGATCAGCAGCGCGAGCGCGATCAACCCCAGCACCGCAAACAATGCCAGCGCCTCGGCGGTCGAGACCGATTGCCTGGCGAGCGGCCGGTCGGCCGTGCGGCGGACGTGCGGGTCGTACTCGCGGTCTGCGAAGTCGTTTATGACGCATCCGGCCGAGCGCATAACGAACGTGCCCGCGACGAAGATCACGAACAGTCGCTCGTCGGGCTGGCCGGACGCGGCAATCCACAGCGCCCACAGCACCGGCCAGAGCAGCAGCCAGATGCCTATCGGGCGATCAATGCGCATCAGCCGGGCGTATTCGCGCAACCTGCGCAGCGTCGGTGCGCGCTCGCGTTCGGCCTGCTCTTCCACGTCGCTTGCGTTGCCCATCGGAACCCGTGTTGGCGTTTCAGACCTTGCCGAAGCGTTCGCCCTGTCCTACCCAGCGCCGCAGCAAGGCCTCCATGTTGGACCTCGGGCCACGGAGCATCAATGCCGCGGCTTGCTGCACCTCCGGCAGCAGGTCCGAATCGCGCAGCAGGTCTGCGACCCTGAGCTGCATGAGGCCGGTCTGCCGGGTGCCCAGCAGTTCGCCCGGTCCGCGCAGTTCCAGGTCGCGCCTGGCGACCTCGAATCCGTCGTTTGTATCCCGCAACACCGCGAGTCTCTGCCGCGCGATCGGCGCGAGTGGCGACTGGTAAAGCAGCACGCAGCTGCTCTCGACCGACCCGCGCCCGACCCGCCCGCGCAGCTGGTGCAGCTGAGCGAGTCCCATGCGCTCGGCGTTCTCGATCACCATCAGGCTGGCATTGGGCACGTCGACGCCGACCTCGATGACCGTGGTCGCTACCAGCAGGTCGATGCTGCCCTGCTTGAAGGCCGTCATCACCTCGTCCTTGCGGCGGCCGGGCATGCGGCCGTGCACCAGGCCGATGCGCACACCGGGCAGCGCGGCTGCCAGTGTCTCGGCCGTTTCCTCGGCCGCCTGCTGCCGCACGGAGTCCGACTCGTCGATCAGCGGGCAGACCCAGTACGCCTGCCGCCCGGACTGGCATGCAGCCTCGATGCGCTGCACGATTTCGACGCGACGTGTTTCCGGCAGGACCACGGTGCGGACTGGTGTGCGACCTGGCGGCAGCTCATCGATGACGGAGACGTCGAGGTCTGCATACGCCGTCATTGCCAGCGTGCGCGGAATCGGCGTCGCCGTCATCACGAGCTGGTGCGGGTAGCGACCCTCCGCCAGGCCCTTCTCTCGCAGGCGCACGCGCTGGTGCACACCGAAGCGATGCTGTTCGTCCACGATCACCAGCCCCAGTCGCGCGAACTCCACGCCTTCCTGGAACAGCGCGTGGGTGCCGATGGCGACCTGGATCGCTCCGCTCGCGAGATCCTGCTCGAGCGCCCGGCGCGCCCGGCCCGTGTGCCGGCCGGTGAGCAGGCCTGCACGTATTCCCAGGGGCTCGAGCCAGCCGTGGAAATTGCGCGCATGCTGCTCGGCCAGCAGTTCAGTCGGCGCCATCACCGCGGCCTGTGCACCGTTCTCGACGGCCCGCAGCGCGGCGAGTGCCGCGACCACGGTCTTGCCGGAGCCCACGTCGCCCTGCACCAGGCGCATCATTGGCCGGTCGCGCTCGAGATCGGCGGCGATCTCTGCCCAGGCCCGCTGCTGCGCCCCGGTCAACTCGAAACCGAGCTCGCCGAGACAGCGTGCGACGAGATCGGAGCACGCCGGCAGCGGCCACGCGGCGTCCTCGTCCGCGGCCTCGCGCAGCAGGCGCAGGCTGATCTGGTGGGCGAGCAGTTCCTCGAAGGCGAGCCGTCGCTGGGCCGGATGACGGCCCGCATTGAGCAGTTCGAGGTCTGCCGATGGCGGCGGCCGATGCACGTAGCGCAGCGCGGCCTCCAGCGAAGTCATCCTCGCGGCCGCGAGCACGTCAGGCGCGACCCAGTCGCGCAGGCCCCCGTCGGCGAGCTGTGCGAGAGCGAGGTCGGTCAGTACGCGCATGCGGCCCTGCTGCACGCCTTCGGTCGTCGGGTAGACGGGCGTCAGGCTTTCGTCCGCGGGCGGTGTCACACCGGCGATCACCCGGCGGTACTCGGGGTGAACGATCTCGAGGCCGGCCGGCCCCGGGCGCGCCTCGCCAAAGCAGCGCAGCCGCGTGCCGCGCGAAAGCGCCGCCTGCTGTGCGCCGGAGAAGTGGAAGAAACGCAGCGTGATGTACCCGGACCCGTCCGCGAGGCGGCACAGCAGCACGCGCCTGCCGCGGAAGGCGACCTCGGAGAGCTGCACCTCGCCCTCGATGACGGCCCGGTCGCCGTGCCGCAAAGACCCGATCGGGACCACGCGGGTGCGGTCCTCGTAGCGAAGCGGCAGGTGGAACAGCAGGTCCTGTACGGTGTGCAGCCCGAGTTTAGCGAGCGTCGCTGCCAGCGCCGGACCCACGCCACGCAGGCTGGTGACGGGTCGTTCGTCCAGCGTCGGCTGCGGCGCCGTGGCGCTAGACATGCGGTCGGGTCAGAGCGCCAGGATGGCGTCCATTTCGACCGCGGACCCGCGCGGCAGCGCGGCCACGCCGACGGCCGCCCGCGCCGGGTACGGCTGCTCGAAATACTCGGCCATCACGCGGTTCACCAGCGCGAAGTGCGCGAGGTCGGTCAGGAACACGTTCAACTTGACCACGTGCGACAGGTCGCCGCCCGATGCGGTCGCGACGGCGCGCAGGTTATCGAACACGCGACGGACCTGTGCCTCCATGTCGCCCGCGACGAGTTCGCCCGTCTTCGGATCGAGCGGGATCTGGCCCGAAAGATAGACGGTATCGCCTGCGCGGACGGCCTGCGAGTACGTGCCGATGGCCTGGGGTGCGTCGGGGGTCGCGATAATCGTGCGTGTCACTGTGTGCTCCGGAACGAGGCGGCGGGTGTCTGCTGCGCGAGCCTAGTGTAAGAGGTAGAAGAGGGTTGGTGTCCGGTGGGCTGCGTCGAGCGCCTGGCATGCCCGCACGGGGACGTCGGCGCCGGACGCCGTCTCACGCCAGCGACCTGATCACCTTCAGCACCTCCGGCATCGCGCGGATCGCCCGGATCACGCGCGCAAGGTGCCGGCGGTCCTGGACCAGGAGTTCGAACGTCAGCATAGAGCTGTCGCTGTCACGTTCGATCAGCGAGACGCGGTCGATGTTGGTCTCCGTGCCCGAGATCGCTGCCGCGACCTGGGCCAGCACGCCCATGCGATTTGTCACCTCCACCTTGATCTCGACGTGGAACAGCTGGTCCACCGCCGGGCGCCACGCCACCGAGATCCACTTGTCCGGCTGCTTGCGGAACGTGGCGAGGTTGCCGCAGGCTTCCCTGTGAATCACCACCCCTCGGCCTGTAGACAGGTTGGCGAGGATCGGGTCGTTCGGGATCGGGAAGCAGCAGCGCGCATAGGTGACGACCAGGCCCTCGGTGCCGGCGATCGCGAGCGGACCCGCATGCGTGTCCGGCACGGAGTCGGCGTCCAGCGGCAGCAGGCGGCGCGCGACGAACGGCGCCACGCGCTCACCCAGGCCGATCTTCTCGTAGAGTTCCTCTTCGCTGCGCAATCCCAGGTCGTGTACCACGGCGTCGATAGTCTCCGCCGGGACCTTGCGCAGGTTGAGCGAGAACTCCTCGAGCGACTGGTTCAGCAGGCGCCGGCCGAGGTCCATCGCCTCGGAACGTTTCAGGTTCTTCAGGTACTGGCGGATCGAGGCGCGCGCCTTGGCGGTCACGACGAAGTTGACCCATGATGGGTTCGGCGTCGCGCCCTTCGCGGAGATGATCTCGACAGTCTGTCCGTTGCGGACCGGCGTGCGCAGCGGCACCAGCCGCCGATCCACCTTGGCGGCCACGCAGCGGTTGCCGACGTCCGTGTGCACTGCGTAGGCGAAGTCCACGCAGGTCGAGCCGCGCGGCAGCCGCAGGATGTCGCCCTTGGGCGTGAACACGTACACCTTGTCCGGGAACAGGTCGACCTTGACGCTCTCCAGGAATTCCTCGGAGTTGCCGCCCTGCTGGATGTCGACCAGCTGCTGCAGCCACTCGCGGGCCCGCTCGCTGTAAGTGCGTGCGGAATCGTCGCCATCCTTGTACTGCCAATGCGCTGCGATGCCCGACTCGGCGACGTCGTGCATCGCCCTGGTGCGGATCTGCACTTCTATCGGCGTGCCGCTCGGCCCGAAAAGTGTCGTGTGCAGCGACTGGTAGCCGTTTGCCCTGGGGATGGCGATGTAATCCTTGAACCGGCCCGGCATCGGCTTGTAGACGCCGTGGACGACACCGAGCGTGCGATAACAGGTATCTACTTCGTCCACGACGATCCGGATCCCGTAGACGTCCACGATCTCGCTCAGAGACACCTTCTTGCGGCGCATCTTCTGGTAGATGCTGTGGGCGTCCTTTTCGCGGCCCTCGACCAGCCCCTCGATGCCGGCCTTGACCAGCGCGGAGCGCAGTGCGTCGCCAATCTTGCCGATGAACTGCTTCTGGTTGCCCTTTGCCTTGCGGACCGCCGTCTCGATCACCTTGTAGCGGCGCGGATACAGCGACCGGAAGCCGAGGTCCTCCAGTTCGACCTTGATGGCATGCATGCCGAGGCGGTTCGCGATCGGCGCATAGATGTCCAGCGTCTCGCGGGCGATCGCCCGGCGCCTGGCGGGCGGCATCGAGCCGAGCGTGCGCATGTTGTGCGTCCGGTCGGCGAGCTTGACCATGATGACGCGGATGTCCTTCACCATGGCGAGCAGCATCTTGCGGAAGCTCTCGGCCTGGGCTTCTGCGCGGCTCTTGAACTGGATCTGGTCGAGCTTGCTCACGCCGTCGACCAGTTCGGCGACCTCGTTGCCGAAGCGCTCGACGATCTCGTTCTTCAACGTCGGCGTGTCCTCCATGACGTCGTGGAGGATCGCGGCGATCAGCGTCTGGGGATCGAGGTGCAGGTCGGCGAGCAGGTCCGCTACCGCGACCGGGTGCGTGATGTAAGGTTCGCCGGAGCGCCGGCGCTGCCCCTGGTGCGCGCCGAAAGCGAAGTCGTATGCGTCCTGGACGCGCTCGATCTCAGCCGGGGGCAGGTAGCCCTCGAGCTTGGAAATCAGCTGATTGATGCCGATGGACCGTCTTCCGTACGGCAGCAGGCTGCGCAGGGAAGACGTTACGTCCACGACACTGCTCGGGTAGCGTCAGTCTCCCAGACCAATCTGCGGCGCGCGGAGTTCGCCCATGAACTCGGGCTCGGGCATGAACTCCTGCGGCGGCTGGTCTGGCTCCTCGAGGATGTCGAGGCCGACGTGACCGGCGGCCACTTCACGGAGCGCGAGCACCGTCGCCTTGTCGTTCTGCCACTCGAGCGTCGCTTCGGCGCCATTCGCAAGCTTGCGCGCGCGCTTGGAAGCGACCAGCACGAGCTGGAACAGGTTCGGAACGTTCTGCAGGCAATCTTCGACGGTAATGCGAGCCATGTGCGGTCTATTCGTGCCAGTCGGGGACAAGGGGCGAAAGCATATCACAAGGTCCCGCTGGCACCTGCCAGCCCGGGCGACAAGGGAGAAAACGCTGCGCGATCAGCGGTCTGCCGCCAGCCCGTCCGCCAGCTCTGCGAGGCCCGGGCGGCCGGTCCTGGACGTCTCGCCGATGCCCTGGATGACGCACTGCAGCTCTTCAAGTGCCTGCTCGAAGTCGTCGTTGACGACCACGTAGTCGAATTCGCGCCAGTGACCCATGTCCGAAGCCGCGTCGCGCAGGCGGCGGCGTATCACCTCTTCGGCGTCGGTCCCGCGACCGCGCAACCGACGCTCGAGCTCGGTCCGGGAAGGCGGCAGGATGAAGACGGTTACGCACTCCGGCATGGCCGCCCGGACCTGCCCGGCACCCTGCCAGTCGATCTCCAGTATCAGGTCCTGGCCGCTGGACAGCGACTGTTCGACCTGCTCCTTCGACGTGCCATAGCTGTTGTCGAACACCGTCGCGTGTTCGAGAAACCCTCCGTCGGCGAGCATGCGGTCGAATTCACCGCGCGTGACGAAGAAGTAGTCGCGGCCGTGGACCTCGTTCGGGCGCCTGGCCCGCGTCGTGTACGAGATCGAGAATCGGAGGCCGGGCTCGCGCTCCATCAATGCGCGAACCAGCGACGTCTTGCCGGCGCCTGAAGGCGCTGCGATCACGAAAAGGCGCCCGCGGCGCGGGCCGGATTGGGGATGCGGGGTCACACAGGCATTCTAGCCGTTCGACCCGAGGCACCGCCCCCCCGGCGAGAAGCGTCACTCGACGTTCTGCACCTGCTCGCGCATCTGCTCTATAAGGACCTTCATGTCCACGGCGGCACGCGTGGTCTCGACGTCCTGCGACTTGGAGGACAGCGTGTTCGCCTCGCGGTTCAGCTCCTGCATCAGGAAGTCGAGACGCCGGCCTGCCGGCTCATCGGCTTCGAGCACGCGCAGCGTCTCGGTGACGTGGCTGCCGAGGCGGTCGAGTTCCTCGTCGACGTCCATCTTGTAGGCCAGCAGCACCAGCTCCTGTTCGAGGCGCTCCGGGTCCACCTGCGTCCCGAGCTGCGCGACGCGCTCGCCGACCTTTGCCCGGATGCGTGCGCTGATCTCGGGCAGCCGCGCCCGCACCAGTGCCACTCCAGCGGTCAGGCCCTCGCAGCGCTGGTTCAGCAGTTCGTGGATTCGAGCGCCTTCGCGCTCGCGTGACTCGTTCAATTCCACGGCCGTCTCGCCCAGCAGCGCGAGCGCCTCGCCGGCGAGCGGCGTCAGGTCGCGCTCCACTTCACGGATGACGCCCGGCCAGCGCAGGATGTCGAGCGCGCTCATCGGCCCGGGGATGCCGCCGAGCATGCTGCCGACGTCGGCAGCGCGCCGGAGCAGCTGTTCCACCATCGGGCGGTTCAATTCCAGTTGCGGCGTTGAGGCGGCCGTCGAGCGCAGGTACACGCCCGCCTCGACCTTGCCGCGACGCAGCTTGCTGCCGAGCAACTGGCGCACGTCGCTCTCGAGACCGCGCAGGTCTTCGGGCAGTCGCGTCGAGATCTCGAGATAGCGGTGGTTCACCGTGCGCAGTTCGCAGGTCAGGGTTCCCCAGGGTCCCTGGCGCTCGCGTCGGGCAAAGCCCGTCATGCTGCGAATCATGGTGTCTTCCGGGCGGGAGTTGTGGGCTTGAAAACCGCGGCCACGCGCGCACCACTTAACGGTATGCTGCGCGGAATGTTATAAAATCGCGCCAAAGTCTACAGTACAAGCAGGCGTGCTGGAGCGACACTTGCACATCGAGCACGCGGATCTGAGCCTCCTCGGGAATCGCGAAGAAAACCAGGACCGGGTCGCGGTCGCGATAGGCGACGGCGCCGCGCTTCTTGCCGTCGTGGACGGCATGGGCGGGCACGCAGACGGTGCCAACGCCGCGGAGGTGGCCATACGCTCGATGGTCGGTGACTTCTGGGAAGCGCGCCGCCCGGTATTCGATCCCGAGGGCTTCCTGCATCTCGCTGTCGGCCGCGCGCACGACGCGGTGGTTGATCTCGGTCGGGGTCTCCCGCCGGAGATCCGGCCCCGGGCCACTTGCGCCGCCTGCCTGGTGCAGGGCTCGAGCGCATACTGGGTGCACGTCGGCGACAGTCGCATCTACCAGCTGCGCGGTGGCGCGGTCATCGCGCGCACGCGTGACCACAGCCATGTCGAACTGCTGCTGCGCGCCGGCCGCATCACCGAGCGGCAGGCCCAGGACCACCCGATGCGCAACTACGTCGAATGCTGCATCGGGGGCGATCCGGTGCTGCCCGAAATGTCGCTGAGCGGCCGCAACGTGCTGAAGTCGGGCGACGTCGTCCTGCTGTGTTCCGACGGATTCTGGTCCGGTGTCACAGACGAGCAGATCGCCGCGCTGAGCGGGGATCCGGAACGTAACCTGCGCGACTCGCTCGCCGCTCTCGGCGAGCGGGCGCTGCTCGCGAACAGTCCTTTCGCTGACAACACCACTGCCGCCGCGGCCCGCTGGCTCGGCATCTGAGTGCCGGGGGAGATCAAATTGAGACCAAGCGGCCGCTCGCCGGACCAGATGCGTGCCATTCGCCTGACCCGCGGATTCACGCGCCACGCGGAAGGATCAGTGCTGGTCGAGTTTGGCGAGACGAGGGTGCTGGTGACGGCCAGCGTCGAGGACGGCGTGCCGTCGTTCATGCGCGGCAAGGGTGAGGGCTGGGTCACTGCGGAGTACGGCATGCTGCCGCGCGCCACCCATACGCGCTCGGCCCGCGAGGCCGCGCGCGGCAAGCAGAGCGGGCGCACGCTGGAGATCCAGAGACTGATCGGTCGCTCGCTGCGCGCCGCCGTGGACATGCGCGCGCTCGGGGAGCGCACTGTTACGCTCGACTGCGACGTGCTGCAGGCGGACGGCGGCACGCGCACGGCTGCCATAACCGGCGCCTACGTGGCGTTGGCCGATGCAATGGATGCTCTCTGTCGCCGACGCGGCATCGCCCGCAATCCGCTGCACGGCCAGGTCGCGGCGGTCTCGGTAGGCATCGTGGACGGTGTCGCGGTGGTGGACCTCGACTACGCGGAGGACTCGGGCGCGGAGACCGACATGAACGTGGTCATGAACAATGGCGGCGCGTTCATCGAGATCCAGGGCACGGCCGAAGGCCACGCGTTTCGCAGGAACGAACTCGACCAGCTGCTGGACCTGGCTTCCGTCGCCTGCCAGCAGCTGTTTGCGGCGCAACTCACGGTTCTGCAGGAGCCGCGGCCTGGTGGGTCGCCGGGGTCGGGCGCGTGAGCAAGCGGTTGCCTGCGCGGCTGGTCCTCGCGACCGGCAACGCGGGCAAGCTCAGGGAACTGCAGGCGATCCTTGCGCCCATGTGCGTCGAGGTCCTGCCCTTGTCCGAATTCACGGACTCCGCAGCCGAGGAAACCGGCCACTCCTTCGTAGAGAACGCGTTGCTGAAGGCGCGATTCGCCGCCAACGCCGCCGGAATTCCCGCGATCGCGGACGATTCGGGGCTGGAGGTGGACGCGCTCGACGGCGCGCCGGGAATCTATTCGGCGCGCTATGCCGGCGCCGGCGCCGGGGACGCCGCGAACAACGCGAAGCTGCTGCGTGAAATGACTGGCGTTCCGGACGCGGACCGCGCAGCGCGCTATCGCTGCGCGATGGTGTTCGTTAACCGGTCGGACGATCCAGACCCTGTCGTGTGCGAGGCATGCTGGGAGGGGCGGGTTGCTACGGCGGCGCGCGGCAATGGCGGCTTCGGATACGACCCGCTGTTCGTGGTCGCGGGAGACGAGCGCACCGTCGCCGAATACGAGGCCGGCGAGAAGAATCGCGAGAGTCACCGCGGCAGGGCACTTCGCGCGCTCGTCGCGGCACTTGGTGGCGACACGGACCAGTCGTGACGGCGCTCACCGCGCCACCGCTGTCGCTCTACGTCCACCTGCCATGGTGCGTACGAAAGTGCCCGTATTGCGATTTCAATTCCCACGCCGTGCCGACCAATGGAATTCCTGAGACCGCTTATCTCGACGCGCTGCTGGGGGACCTCGACTTCGCTGCGCGCGAGGCCCGCGGGCGCGAGGTTGTCTCGGTGTTCTTCGGTGGCGGGACGCCGAGCCTGTTCTCCGCAGCAGCCGTAGCATCCGTCCTGGCCCGGACTCGCGAGCTGCTGCCGGTTGCTGGCGACGTCGAGGTTACGCTGGAGGCGAACCCGGGCACGGTGGAACACGGCGCCTTCGCTGCGTATCGCGATGCGGGGGTCAATCGCGTGTCGCTCGGCGCCCAGAGCTTCGACGATCGGTGCCTCGAGGCGCTTGGTCGCATTCACGCGAGCGACGAAATCGTCGCGGCAGTCGCGGAACTGCGCGCTGCGGGCATCGACAATTTCAACCTCGACCTGATGTACGGCCTGCCACAGCAGGCGCCGGACGGCGCTCGGCGCGACGTCGAGCGTGCCCTGGCACTCGAGCCCGCCCACATCTCGCATTACAACCTGACGCTGGAGCCGGGGACCGCTTTCGAGCGGCGTCCGCCGCGATTGCCGGACGAGGAGTCCGTGTACGAGATGCAGTCGTCCTGCCAGGAATTGCTGGCCGCCGCTGGGTACCGGCAGTACGAGGTCTCGGCTTACGCGCGGCCCGCGCGGCGCTGCAGGCACAACCTCAACTACTGGAAATTCGGTGACTACCTCGGCATCGGAGCCGGAGCTCACGGCAAGATTACGGATGCCACGGCCGGACTCGTGATCCGTACCGAGCGGGTCCGCCAGCCAGGGCGGTACATGACCGCATTGCGTGCGGAAGAGCGGGTCGTCCTGCAGCGCGCTGTCGCGGAGGGTGACCTCGCGTTCGAGTTCTGCCTGAATGCATTGCGGCTGGTGGAGGGTTTCGACGAGTCCACGTTCCAGGCTCGCACGGGCCGATCGTGGGCCACCGTAAAAGGCGTGGCTGCCGCCTGCGAACGGGGTCTGCTCGAGCGTACCCGGGCCGGACAATGGGCCGCGACCGCCCGGGGACGCTTGTTTCTCAATGACTTGCAGGCGATGTTCCTTACGGACGCGCCA
>JALHTE010000120.1 GCA_022865595.1 Steroidobacteraceae bacterium
AGCGACCCACTGGCCAGTCCGCTCCGTCTCCCATGCGGGGCGGTTCTTCCGAACCGACTCTGCAAGGCCGCGATGACCGAAGGCGTCGCGGACCCGCTGCTGCGCGCGACGCCGCGGCACGAGAGGCTGTATCGAACCTGGAGCGAAGGCGGGGCGGGGCTGCTGCTCACCGGTAACGTGCAGATCGACCGCACCGACCTGGAGCGCCCCGGAAACGTTGCCATCGACATATCCGAGCCGCGTACCGTTTCTGCAGAGGCGAGGGAGAGATTGAGGGCCTGGGCGCGGGCGGGGACGGTCGGCGGCAATCATCTCTGGATGCAGATCTCCCAGGCGGGATGGCAGTCGCCCCGATACGTCACGCGTGAGCCGCGAGCGCCCTCTGACGTGCAACTCAGGCTGCTCGGCAACTACGCCAGGCCGCGTCCGCTCGAAGAGTCGGAGATCCTCGATTTCATCAACCGCTTCGCGCAGGCTGCGATAATCGCGCGCGACGCAGGCTTCACCGGCGTGGAGGTTCACGGCGCGCACGGGTACCTGTTGAGTTCATTCCTCTCGCCGGTGACCAACCGTCGCACCGATGCCTGGGGCGGCTCGCTCGAGAATCGCGCGCGATTCCTGCTCGAGGTCGTGCGCGCGGTGCGCAGGGCCGTCGGCCCGGATTTCCCGGTTGCGCTGAAGCTGAACTCGGACGATTTCCGCAAGGGCGGCTTCACCAACGCCGAGTGCGTGGATGTCGTCCGCTGGTTGAACGACGAGTCGCTGGACCTGCTGGAACTCTCCGGAGGCAGCTACGAACAGCCGCGGCTGGTCGGCGCGGAGGGGCGAGCCGACAGCGCCGTCGAACTGCGGCCGAGCACTCGTGCGCGCGAAGCATATTTTCTCGACTACGCTGCCGCGGTTCGCGCGGTCGCACGGATGCCGCTGATGGTCACCGGCGGATTCCGCACGCGGGCGGGAATGGAGGCGGCGGTGGTTGGTGAGGAATGCGACATGATCGGCATCGGTCGGCCGCTGTGCTGGCAGCCCGATTTCCCGCGGCGGCTGCTCGACCGAACGACCAACGGCATCGAGCGCATCGAAGACCGGCTCAACATCCGCCGCAGTGGCTGGCTGTCGCCGGCCAGTCCCATCACGGCGATCAAGATGCTGAATACGTTTGGCGCGATGTCCTGGTATTACTGCCAGATATTCAGGCTCGCCGATGGCGAGCCGCCGGACTTGAGTCGCGGTATCCTCTCGACACTGCGGGAATACCTGGCCGACGAAATCGCGACCGCACGCCGCGTGCGACGGGCTTTCGATGAACGGGTCTCCTGAATGACCAGACCCATGAATTGCCGGACCATGGAGGTTCCAATACCGAAAAATGTCACTGCGATGCGGCGTACTGCCGCACTGGCCATGCTGTTCAGCGTCGCGACGCTCGCGTTTGGACAGGTGCAGGCCCGCGACGACCACCTGGAGTCGTGGAACGACGGCCCGGCGAAGAAGGCGATCGTCGAATTCGTCGAGACGACCACCAACAAGGCCAGCCCGAATTACGTCCCGCCCGGCGAGCGCATCGCCACGTTCGACAACGACGGCACGCTCTGGGCCGAGCAGCCGATGTACGTCCAGGCGCTGTTCGCGTTCGACCGCGTCAAGGCGCTCAGTG
>JALHTE010000121.1 GCA_022865595.1 Steroidobacteraceae bacterium
GATCTTCTCGATCTGTCGTTTTCGAGACGTGGCCTGGCGCGCTTTCGAGGCGTTAGCCGAGAAGCGCCGCACGAACTCCTGCAGGTCGGAGATCTGCGCCTTCGCCTTGGCATTGGCGGCCTCGACCCGCTGCCTGGCCTGCACCGACGCGAGCATGAAGTCGTCGTAATTGCCTGGATAGACCTTGAGCTGCTGGTAGTCGAGGTCGGCGATGTGCGTGCAGACCTGGTTCAGGAAATGCCTGTCGTGGCTGATGATGATCATCGTCGCGTCGTACGCGTTCAACGTCCGTTCCAGCCAGCCTATCGAGTGGATGTCGAGGTTGTTGGTCGGTTCGTCGAGCAGCAGAACGTCGGGGCGCGAGAACAGCGCCTGTGCGAGCAGCACGCGCAGCTTCAGGCCGGGAGGAATCTCCCGCACCGGAAGCTCGTGCTTCGACTCGTCGATGCCTGCATCGATCAGGATCGCACCCGCCCTCGCCTCCGCCGTATATCCGTCGTACTCGGCGACCAGGCCTTCGAGTTCGGCCGCCCGCATGTAATCCTGGTCGGTGGCGTCGGGATTCGCGTAGATGCGGTCGCGCTCGTGCATCGCCCGCCACAGTTCGACGTGACCCTGCATCACGACGTCCAGCACCCGCTCGTCCTCGTAGGCAAACTGGTTCTGGTTCAACTTGCCCATGCGCAGGCCTGTCTGCAGCACGACTTCACCCGCACTGGGTTCGAGCTCGCGGCCCAGCATCTTCATCAGCGTCGACTTGCCGCTGCCGTTTGCGCCGATCAGCCCATAGCGATTGCCGTCGCCGAACTTGACCGAGACGTGCTCGAACAAGGGCTTGGCTTCAAACTGGATGGCGAGATTGGTCGTCGAGAGCATGGTTGCCCAGGGGGAAGCAGGAAAAGGGGTTTGGCCGGACGATTGCCGGTCGCGCAGTCTATCCGAATGGACCGCTTGTTTTCGTCATTTTTGTCCACATCCGGTGGTATCGACCGCCGCAGGAGAAGAGCATTTGTTCGATTCACTGTTGACCAGCATTCCGGGCGTCGCATCGGCCGACTGGCCCCGACTCGCCACGGCGACGGGGGTTGCCGCGATGGTGTTCCTGGCATTGTGGGCCGCGCGCCAGCTGGCCGCGCGTAAGTACGCCCAGTTCGCCAGGACCGAGGCCACCGAAAAACTGGAGATCGTGTCGGCGGCCGCAAGCCGCACCACGCTGGTATTCATGCTCCTGGTGGCGGTCTTTGCCGGGCTTTCGGCAGTCGGTTTCAAGATTGGCGTCGACGGCATCCTGCACTCGGTGCTCGCGATAGCCCTGTTCTGGCAGGCCGGCCTGTGGGCCTCGACGGCGCTGGTTGAATGGCTCGATCACCGTCGCAAGGCGACCATCAGCGAAGACAAGGCCGCTGCCAGCTCGATCGGCATCATCCGGTTCGTAGCGCGAACGGCGATTTGGGCCATGGTGCTGCTGCTCACGCTCGACAACGTCGGCATCGACATCACGGCCCTGGTCGCGGGCCTTGGCATCGGCGGCATTGCGGTCGCGCTCGCGCTGCAGAACGTGCTCGGCGACCTGCTTGCCTCGCTTTCGATCGCGCTGGACCAGCCGTTCGTGCTGGGCGATTTCCTGGTCGTCGGCGATCACATGGGAGCGGTCGAGTACATCGGCATCAAGTCCACGCGCCTGCGCAGCCTCACCGGCGAGCAGATCGTGATGTCGAACGCCGACCTGCTGTCGAGCCGGCTGCGCAACTTCGGGCGAATGTACGAGCGGCGGGTGACGTTCACCATCGGTGTCACCTACGACACGCCGCGCGAGAACCTGCGCAAGATAGCGCCGGCGCTGCGCGCGATCATCGAGGCGCAGGACGACGTCCGCTTCGACCGCGCCCATTTCGCGAAGTACGGTGCGTATTCACTCGATTTCGAGGTCGTGTATTACGTGTTGAGTCCCGATTTCGGGCGCCACATGGACCTGCAGCAGGCGATCAATTTCCGCATCCACGAGGAATTCGAGGCCATGGGCGTCGAGTTCGCCTACCCGACCCAGACGCTGCTGTTATCCGGCGGGGCGGCGAGGGCAATGCACCCGGGCGACTGAGGGTACGGGAGGCGGCATCCGGATCGCTGCGTGATACTGTCTGTCCTTGGGTCCTCCCTGGACAAGCGAATACGAATGATTCCGCTGCCATCACCGCATGCCGCTGCAGCCCTGGGAATTACCGTGGTCGCATTCGCCGCGTTCGCCAGCCCGCGGCTGCGGCTGGAGCTGGTCTGCCTGCTCCTGATCGGCGTGCTGGCCCTCGGCTTCTACCTGTTCCCGCTCGACGGGACCGGTGGGCTGACCGGGATGGAGATAGCGTTCGGCGGTTTCGGTCACGAGGCACTGGTCGCGATCTGCTGCCTGATGATCCTGGGTCGAGGACTGATGGTCACGGGCGCGCTGGATCCGGCTGCCCGGCTGCTGAGTCGCTTGTGGCGCTTCAGCAATATCCTCGGAATGCTCTTCGCGCTGCTGGTCTGCATGACCCTGAGCATGTTCATCAACGACACTCCGGTGCTCGTCCTGACACTGCCGATCCTACTGACCATCGCCGTGCGCGCGAACATCGCGGCTTCGCAGACGCTGATGCCGATCAACTGCGCGATCCTGATCGGTGGCATGGCGACGACGTTCGGCACCTCCACCAACGTGCTGGTGGTCTCGCTGGCAAGCGACCTTGGGCTGGCACCGATAGGCGTATTCTCGTTCGCGAGCATTGCGCTCACGGCAGGCGCGGTGGCGTTACCCTACCTGTGGCTGATCATGCCCCGGCTGCTTCCTGCTACCGCAAACAGCGAGTCGGTTGCGGCACGCGAGTACCGCGCCGTGCTGCATTCCGGCCCGGGCGGCAAACCGCCTGCCGCCTCGCCCGGAGAAGCGAAGACCCGCATCGGTGCCGGCGCACGCGTGATCGGCGTGCTGCGAGCCAGCGGCGAACTGGTCAGCGGAGACGACGAGTTCCGCCTGGACTCCACCGACAGCATCGTGATCGAAGGCAGCCTGGACCAGCTCAGGGAGGCCAGTGAGCAGCTGCGCGCACCGCTCGCCGCCCACACGGTGCTGGACAGCATGCGCACGACAGGCGTCAAGGACGTCGAGGACGAGGAAATAGCAGAACTCGTAATCGGGGCCGATTCGGGACTGGTGGGACGCAGCGTCAAGCAGGCGGAAATTGCCGATCGCTACGGAACAGCGGTCATCGGGCTGGCCCGCGCGACGCCGCTCGCATCGCAGACACAGTCGACGCCGCAGCAGGAACCGCTGCAGGTTGGAGACGTGCTGCTGGTGCGCGGCCCGCGCGCGAAGCTCGCCAGCCTCGAGCGCGGCGAAGGCGCACTGCTGTTGCAGGGTGGCGTGGAACTGCCGCGCAGCTCGATGGCACCGCTGGCACTGGCGATCGTCGCGGCAGTGGTGGTACTCGCGGCGACCAAGATGATGCCGATCGCGCTGGCGTCACTGGCTGGCGTGATCGCGATGCTGGTCACGGGCTGCGTGCGGTTTGAGCGGCTCGGCCGCGCGCTCAGTCTCGAGGTGATCGTGCTCGTCGCCGCCAGCATCGCGCTTGGCCGGACCATCGTCGAGACCGGTGCCGCCGAATGGCTGGCGTCGGTCTTTGCGCTGGCTTTGAGAGGCGTACCGCCGGCCGTCGCGATCGGCGCACTGATGACCTTCGCGGCTGTATTGACGAATTTCGTTTCCAACGTGGCCGCCGCGGGTATCAGCACACCGCTGGCGGTGAGCCTCGCCATGCAGCTGGGCGCGCCCGCCGAGCCGTTCGTGCTGGCGGTGCTGTTCGGCTGCAATGTCTGCTACGTCACGCCGATGGCCTACCAGACCAACCTGCTCATCATGAGCGCGGCCGGCTACCAGTTCAAAGATTTCGTCCGCGCGGGACTGCCGCTCGCGGTCCTGATGGTCGTCACGCTGTCGATCCTGCTGGTCCGGCGATACGGCCTGTAGCCGGCTCACGCGACACGGGGTCCAGGACGACCTAGCGGATCAGCCCATCCCGTCGCAGCCGGTCCGCCATCGGGGTCGTGACGGAGGACATGCTCCTTTCACGGAAGTCGCTGGACTGCGCCTTGGTGTCCATCGTGTATACGATCCTCGGACCCTTCGTTGCGTAGACCTTGGTCGTGACCTCGGCCTTGCCCGCAAGCGTGGTGACCGGCGGCGTCGCGACGAAATCCCCGTAGATAACAGGCACTCCGTACATGCCGTAGTAGCCGTAGGCGTACCCGGCATCCGTGGCCTTGTAGTTCGCGGTGCCGCGCGTGTCCCTGCCCCCGCCTTCCTCTGAGGTCCACTCCCTGGCGACGAGGCTGGTGGCCAGGACAGCATCGATCTTGAGCCATTCGACCGCGTCCTGGATGCTCTCGACGGTCAGCGGGTCGACCTTGGTCACGGCATCGCAACTCGCGACTGCCTCGGTCGTGGTGCCGTTCAGTTTCGCCGCCAGGAAGCGCTCCCAGCGGCATCGCGTGTTGACGTCGTGGGTGATGCCTACGACCAGCACGCGCGTGAAGGTCAGGTCGTGCGGCACACCTTTCTCCCAGGAACCCGTGACCTTGACCTTCTCGGCGGCATGGCCGGGAGAAAGCCACGCTGCACCAGTCAGCAGCAGAAGCGCGATGAATGCGCGGTTTGTCCCGCGGCGAAGGCCGGTCATCTTGTACAACTCGTGCTCCTGTCAGTGGAGGTGTCGCGGGGGATTCCTGCACGCCCGCTCCCGGCATGCCAGCCGGCGAAACGGGCAATAGCTTACCGCGCGCCCGGCGCCCGTATCCGGAAAATCGCCGTCGCAGGGTGTACGCTGGTCGCGACCTGGGTGTGACCGGAGCCTGGAAACCACGGGCACCGGCGCATCCCGCGAAAACCAGGGGGTACCTCCATTGATCACAAATCCCGCATCAGGCACCAACGTCCACGAGATTGCAGGCGGCATCTATCGGATCAACACACCCGTAGTCCTGCCGGGCGGGGCCGGGTCCTTCAATTTCAACCAGTACCTGGTAGCGGACGACGAACCGCTGCTGTTCCACACCGGGCCACGGCGCATGTTTCCATTGGTCAGCGAAGCGATCGGCAGGGTACTGCCCGTCCAGGGGCTGCGTTACATCGCCTTTTCGCATTTCGAGGCGGACGAGTGCGGCTCCCTGAACGACTTCCTGGCAGTGGCCCCGCAGGCGGTACCGGTCTGCAGCCGGGTCGCGGCCATGGTGTCGGTGGACGACGTCGCCGACCGCGCGGCGCGGCCGCTGGCGGACGGTGAAATCCTGAAGCTCGGCCAGCACGAGTTGCGCTGGTTCGATACGCCGCACCTGCCACACGCATGGGAGTGCGGGCTGATGATGGAACTGCGCACCGGTACCTTCTTCTGCGGCGACCTGTTCACTCAGGGCGGCACCGGGGAAGCACCCATCACCGAGTCCGACATCCTGGGACCCAGCGAGGCATTCCGCGGACAGATGGACTACTACGCGCATTCGCCCGACACGGGCGCCATGCTCGAACGGCTTGCCGCGGAACGTCCGCAGGTGCTCGCGTGCATGCACGGCAGCGCATGGCGTGGCGACGGAGCCGCGCTGCTGCGCAGCCTCGCAGAGTCGCTCGCCAGGCCATGACGCGCATGATTCGCGGTCTTCACCACAA
>JALHTE010000122.1 GCA_022865595.1 Steroidobacteraceae bacterium
ATTGCGCAGAAGCTGGTGGAGGCGCTGCGCGTTTCGCTCAGTCGGCAGGAACGCGAGCTGATCCAGCGTCGCGGCACGAGCAATCCGGAGGCCTACGACTTGTACCTCCGCGGCCAGGCATACCTGCGCGACGGGACGGACAGCGCGATGGTCCCGGCCATCGAATTCTTCCGCGAGGCCATCCGGCGCGACGAACGGTTCGCGCAGGCTCACGCCGGGCTTGCGAATGCTCAGGCGACCAGGGGCCTGTGGCGCACAGGAATGACGCAGGCAGATTTCGACGAGGCGTTCGCGGCAAGTCAGCGGGCGCTCGAACTCGAGCCTCGCATGCCGGAGGCGTATGTCGCGCGCGCCCAGATACTTTCGCTGCAGGTACGCACGCAGGAAGCTCTGCAGAATTTCGAGGAAGCGCTTCGGCTCAATCCCTCGTCGTTCGAAGCGCATTACCTTTGCGCGAGACACTGCTTCCAGGCCGGCGACTTCGAGCGAGCGGTGTCGCATTACGAGGCGGCGCAAAGGCTGAGGCCCGACGACTACCAGCCGCCTTGCATGATTGTAGGCGCCTTGATCAAGCTCGGTCGGACGGAGCAGTACATCGACGCAGCCCGTCACGCCATGCCGGTGCTGGAGCGGCACCTCCTCATCGATCCGAATGATGGGCGGGCATTGCAGCTCGGCACCGTGATAGCGGCGAGGCTGGGCTTGCGCGACAAGGCGCGTGAGTTCGCCGCGCGGGTGCTCGAGGTGCGGCCTGACGCGTTTGCAACTTATTACAATGTCGCCTGCGCCTACTCGGTGCTGGGCGACATCGATGACGCGCTTGCCATGCTGGACCACGCGGTACGGCACGGTCGCGGCAATCTCGAGTGGATCGCGCGCGATCCGGACTTCGACAGCCTGCGCCCGGACCCGCGTTTTGATGCCTTCCTGGATCGGATCCGCGCCGCGAGCCCTCCGGACAAGACCAGCTAGCGTATCGGCTCGTCGAACGTGAGTTCGCGAACGAAGCGCACTGGCGGCGAGCCGAAAGAGAGCACCGTGTCGTGGTATGCCTTCAAGTCGAAGCGATCGCCGGCCCGTCGTTCGGCCTCGGCACGCATGTCGGCGTGTTCCTGGTAGCCGACGAAGTAGGTGGACAGCTGCGCCGACGTGAGCTCGGTACGCACCCACTTGCCTGCCGCCTCGCGTTCTTCCTGGAAGCCGGTCTCGGTCATCAGCTTCATCGCTTCGTCACGTGTCATGCCGTCCACGTGGATCGCCGAGTCGATGATCGCGTTGGTCACTGCGCGCAGGTACCACTTCAACTGCACCAGCTGCATCAGCGGATCGCCGCCATGGAAGCCCTGCTCGCGCATGACTCGTTCCGCGTAGACCGCCCAGCCCTCGATGAACGGCCCGGAGCCGAGCATTGCCCGCAGCACGGAAGGATATTGGTTTGAATGCGCGATCTGCAGGTAGTGGCCCGGCATCGCCTCGTGGATGGTGAGGTTGGCGATCGAACGATCGTTGTACTCGCGCAGGAACGAGTCCACCTGGGCCTGGGTCCAGTCCGTCGGGATCGGTGAGACGGCGTAGAAGGTGCGCTGTCCCTTGTCCAGCGGTCCTGGTGAATCGCAATAGGCGACCGCGACACCGCGCTGGAACTCGGGCATCACGATGATCTCGAGCGGCTCCTTCGGCATCGAGACGAAGTTCCGCTCGCGTACGAAGTCGGTGGCCTCAACCAGTGTCTTGCGCGCGAAGTCCACCACGCCGTCGCGCGACGGATGCTGGGCGTTGGCGAGCGCCAGCGCCGCGACGATCACGGCCTGCTGCTCGGCGGGACCCGGGTTGTCCGGCATGGCCGGGGCGTCGCTGCGGCCCGCGAGCGCCCTGCGCGCCGCGTCGTACATCTGGCTGCGGGTGTCGACAACCGCGGCTTCGGCGCGCTCGCGGATCTGCTGCCGCGAAAGCGGCGACATCAGCGCGAAGGCGAGTTTTTCATCGTACAGGTCCTTGCCGATGCGGAAATCACCCTTCGCATTTGGCAGCAGTTCGGTTTCCAGCCACTTCTGCTGCACCCCGACCGCGGCCCTCGCGGTCTCGATCGCCGCCTTGAGGCGCGCCTGTTCTGCCTCGGGCAGCTTGCCGATGTCCGGCACGACCAGTTCGTCCAACAGGCTCAGCACTCCCGGGTTCTGCTTGACCGCGGTCTCCGCGTGAATGGCCGGCACGCGGGCGGGAACAAGATTGGCGCGTTCCTGCTCGAACAGGCGCGGAAGTTTCTCCAGCCGTGCGGTCACGGCGCGCAGTCGTTCCGGCAGCGGCGCGTAGTCGCGGGCCAGCAGGCCATAGAGCGACTGTCCCGCGAGCTGCGTGTACGCCACCGGATCCCAGGACCAGTCGCGATACTTCTCCTCGGTCCAGATCGAATAGCGCAGCTGGTTCTCGAGCACCGCCGCGTCCACCTGGTTCTCGCGGTTGAGCGAGGCTCGATCAATGCCACCGAGGTCGTCGAGCAGCGCCTTGTTCCATTCAAGTGCGGCGGCCCGGCCCGCAGCGCCGACGTCATCGAGGTCGGCGTCGTACCGGTGGTCGCCGAGCGCCGTCGCCCACACCGGCGAAAACCGGCCGAACTCGCCCACGTAGCGTGCGCCGAGCGCCTCGAATTTCGCATCCGCTTCCGACCGAGCGGCGTTGGCCGCGGGGAGGGCCAGCGCCATCAATGCGGCGGTGAACCAGGCAACTTTGCGCAATGGGGTCGGCATGAGGTTCTCCGGTCTCGTGTCTGCGCGGCAGGCTATGCTTCCGGGGCCGATGAAAGCAACTACGCCTGTCGCCGCATGAGCATCCACCCGACCTCTCGACTCGCGCTGCTCGGCAACCGCGATTTCACCTGTTTCCTGTCCGCGCGTTTTCTCGGCGCGCTAGCGGTACAGATGCAGACCGTCGCCGTCGGCTGGCAGGTGTACGAGGTCACGCGCGACCCGTTCGACCTGGGCCTGATCGGCCTCTCGCAGTTCCTGCCTTTCGTGCTGCTGATACTGCCCGCCGGTCACCTGGCCGACAGTCGCGACCGCCGGCGCATCATTTCCCTCTGCTACGCGCTGATGTTCGTCTGCGCCTTGCTGCTGCTGGCGTTTGCGGCCAGCGGCCTGCACTCGGCCAGGCCCGTGTTCGCGGTGATGGTGCTGTTCGGCATCGCGCGTGCGTTCGCGATGCCCACCGGCCAGGCGCTGCTGCCGAACCTCGTGCCACGCGAACAGTTCGGTTCCGCGGTCGCGCTGATGTCCTCGTCCTGGCAGGTCGCCACCATCGCGGGACCCGCTCTCGGAGGCATCGTGTACCTGTCGGGTGCACCGGTCGTGTACGCCACGGTCGCGGCACTGCTTGCGATCGCGACCCTGCTCACGCTGCTGGTGCGTGGCGGTGGCCAGCACCGCGCGTCTTCGGAGGCCCCCAGCCTGCACACTCTGCTGCTCGGGCTCAGGTTCGTGTGGTCGCGCCGACCCGTGCTCGGGGCGATTTCGCTCGACCTGTTCGCCGTGTTGTTCGGCGGCGCGACCGCGCTGTTGCCGGTGTATGCCGCCGACGTGCTGCACGTAGGTCCCAGCGGACTCGGGCTGCTGCGTACGGCGCCCGGGGTCGGCGCGGCGCTCTGCGGGCTCGTGATCGGGCTGTCGCCGATTTCACGCCACGTCGGCCGGTGGATGTTCGGAGGTGTCATCGCGTTCGGCGTCGCGACGATCGCGTTCGGCCTTTCCA
>JALHTE010000123.1 GCA_022865595.1 Steroidobacteraceae bacterium
CGCCAACTTCTCCTCGCTGCAGCTGCGGGTCGAACACTGGCTGTTCGACCTGCCGGAGTCGCTGGGAAGTCGAGCGCTGGTCCTGCTCGCGACACCGCTTCGATACGCGTACGCACTGCTGCGCGACATCGGCCGCGGCGAGCTGGGACTGCGTGCCATGAGCCTGGTGTACACGAC
The DNA here is from genome assembly GCA_022865595.1 of Steroidobacteraceae bacterium. Taxonomy (GTDB): domain Bacteria; phylum Pseudomonadota; class Gammaproteobacteria; order Steroidobacterales; family Steroidobacteraceae; genus RPQJ01. Next base: position 178 of record JALHTE010000123.1, read on the forward strand.
GCTCATCGCGCTGGTGCCGGTCGTGGCCGTTGCGTTCGCGGTGCTGAAGGCCTTCGGTTATCACCACGAGATCGAGCCCGTGCTGCTCGAGTTCCTGCGACCGCTGGGCGACCAGGGCCACCGGATCGCGGCGCGCGTGATGGGATTCGTCGAGAACGTGCAGGGCACGCTGGTCGGCTCGGTCGGGTTCGTGTTCCTGCTCTACGCCTCAGTCTCACTGGTGCAGAAGGTCGAGGCGGCGCTGAACTACACCTGGCACGTCGAACGGCCACGCAGCTTCGCGCGCCGCGCCACGGAATACCTGGTGGTCCTGCTGATCGTCCCGGTGCTGGCAGCGGTCGCGATGGCGCTGCTCGCCTCGGTCGAGGCGAGCGCGGTGGTCGCGAAACTCTCGGGCCTGGCCACTGGGCAGGCGAGCGGCGCGGAACGCACGCATTTCGCCCCCTATGCGATGATCCTCGGACTCTTCGGATTCCTGTACCTGTACATGCCGAACACGCGCGTGAGACTCTTGCCCGCCGCAGCCGGCACGCTGTTCGGCGGCCTGCTCTGGGCGTTCGTCGGTGCGTTGTTCGCACGCGCCGTGGTCTACTCCGCACAACTCGCCGCCATCTATGCGGGCCTCGCCGTTGTGCCACTGTTCCTGTTCTGGCTGCACGCGAGCTGGCTTATCCTGCTGCTCGGCGCCCAGCTCTCGTTCTACGTGCAGCACCCTGAGTATCTGCGCACGGGGCACGCAGACATACCGACCACCGGCGTGCTGCGCGAGCGGCTGGCAATGTCGGTGATGGTCCTGCTGGCAGAGCGCTTCGTCCAGGGCACCGAGCGCTGGTCCACCAACGGCCTGGCCGAGCGGCTCGATGTCCCGGGGACGGTGCTCGGCAGCGTCGTGTCGGCGCTGGAGGCGCACGGCCTGGTACTCACGACCGAAGACGATTCTCTGATCCCGGCACGAGACCTGGGCTCCATCACGCTTGCTGGAATCCTCGATGCGATCCGCCACGAGATGCCGGATCCGCGGCGGCCGAAGCCGCGGCCGGTCGCGGCGGCCGAAGCAGTGGCGCAATCGGCGGACGAGGCGCTGCGTGCGAGCCTCGGTGACCGGACGCTGCTGGAGCTGGTGCGCAGCAACGCCTGACGGCGACCGGGCTCAGTCGCCGGCGATGGTCATTTCCCCGACCAGGATCGAGCCGGTGCGAATGCCTCCACGCAGATCGACGTCATTGCCGACCGAGACGATATTGCGGTAGACGTCCTTGAGGTTGCCGGCCACGGTCACTTCGTGGACGGGGTACTCGATCCTGCCGCCCTCGACCCAGAAGCCCGCTGCGCCGCGCGAGTAGTCGCCTGTCACGCCGTTCACGCCCTGCCCCATCAGCTCGGTGACCAGCAATCCACGGTCCATGCGCCGCAGCATCTCCGCCAGGTCGCCGCCGTTGCCGCGCACCATGAGGTTGTGGGTTCCGCCCGCGTTACCGGTCGTGCGCAGTCCGAGCTTGCGTGCCGAATACGAACCGAGCACGTAACCGAGCAGCACCCCTGCCTCGACCAGTTCCCGGTCGCGCGTAGCGACACCCTCGTGGTCGAAAGGCGCGCTCGCCAGCGCCTTCGGCAGGTGTGGCCGCTCGGAAATACTGAACCAGTCGGGAAAGACCTGCTGGCCAGCAGCGTCCAGCAGGAACGAGGCGCGCCGGTACTGGCTGCCGCCACGGATCGCCCCGATGAAGTGGCCGATGAGCCCGCGCGCGACCTCCGGGCTGAACAGCACCGGCGCTCGCGTCGTGGCGACCTTGCGCGCACCAAGGCGCCGCACGGCGCGCTCGCCGCTCAACCGGCCAACGCTGGCGACGGCCTCGAGTTCGCGCCAGTCACGCACCGTCGAGTACCAGTAGTCGCGCTCCATCGCATCGCCTTCGCTGCCTAGCACGGCGCAGCTCACGCTGTGCACCGAACCGGGATAACAGCGCAGAAAGCCGTGCGTATTGCCGTAGGCGCGAATCCCGCGGTGCGAACTCACCGCCGCACCCTCCGAGTTGGTGATGCGCGGATCCACCGCCAGCGCCGCTGCCTCGCACTCGAGCGCGAGCTCGCAGGCGCGTTCCGGCGTCAGGTCCCATGGGTGCGAGAGGTCGAGGTCAGGCACGTCCGTGGCGAGCGTGTCCGGGTCCGCGAGCCCCGCACAGGAATCCTCGGACGTGAATCGCGCGATGCTGCAGGCCTTGCCTACCGTCTCGCGCAGCGCGGCCGCACCCAGGTCTGCCGTACTGGCCGAGCCCTTGCGCGTACCGAAATACACGGTAACGCCCATGCCGCGATCGCGCTGGTATTCGACTGTGTCTATCTCACCCAGGCGCACGGAGGCCGACAAGCCCACGTCCACGCTGACCGCGGCCTCGGCCGGGGAGGCGCCGAGCGCGCGGGCTTCCTCGAGTGCGATTTCCACGAGCGCGAGCAGGTCCGCGCCGTCGGCAACGGGCGTGAGTGACGATTCAGTGGACATGGTTCCGCCGGATTGCTGCAAGCGGGCATTCTAGCAGCGGCCGGGCCCGCGGCCGCGCGTGCTAGCATCCCGCGCGGAGGAAGGATGGGCGACACGCACGACGACGGCGAGGAACTGGCACCGAGCAGGAGCGAGAAGAAGCGGCAGAGCCGCGGCCTCCAGGACCTCGGCTGGGAACTCGTGGAACTGCCCGAAGCCGAGCTTGCAGCGATGCCGCTGCCGGACGAGGTGCGGGACGCGGTCGAGGTCGCCCGTCGCATCACCAGCAATGGCGCCAGGGCGAGGCAGCGCCTCTACATCGGCAAGCTGCTGCGGCACATCGACACCGAGCCCATACGGCTGGCGCTGGATCGCCGCGGCGAGATCGACAGGCAGCGCCTGCTGCGCGAGAAGTCCGTCGAACGCTGGCGCGATCGCCTGCTCGCGGACGAGGCCTCCGCGTGGACCGAATTCGGCGCCATGGTGGACCGGACTGCGCTGCAGCAGTTGCGCGCCATGGTGCGCCAGGCCCGGGCCGAGCAGTCCGCATCTCGCCCGCCGGCCGCCGCCCGGCAGCTCTATCGCCGACTGCGCGAAATCCTTGCGTCGCAGGACGGCCGGGACAGCGACCAGGCGACCTAGGACGATGGGTCGGCCATCCGGAACCGCTGCGCCGACCGGCGATCGCGGGTAGATAACCGGGCCGATGCTACAATGCCGCGGTGAAACCACTCGTTGGCATCATCATGGGGTCGACCTCCGACTGGGAGACCCTCAAGTCCGCGGCCGAGATGCTGGACCGTCTCGGCGTCACATACGAGACGCGTGTCGTCTCGGCTCACCGCACACCCGACCTGCTGTTCGAGTACGCCAGCTCGGCGCGAAGCCGGGGCCTGCAGGTGCTGATCGCGGGCGCCGGCGGCGCCGCGCACCTGCCGGGCATGGCTGCTGCCAAGACCACGTTGCCGGTACTTGGGGTGCCCGTGCAGTCGAAGACGCTGAACGGCGTCGATTCGCTGCTCTCGATCGTGCAGATGCCGGCTGGCATCCCGGTCGGGACCCTGTCGATCGGGGTGGCCGGCGCGACGAACGCGGCCCTGCTGGCCGCATCCATCCTCGGACTCTCCCACGAGGCGATCCGCGAATCGCTCGATGCGTTCCGCGCCGCGCAGACCCAGAAAGTGCTCGCGCAGCCCGACCCTCGCAAGCCGCCCACCGGCGCATGAAAGTCGGCGTCATCGGCGCCGGCCAGCTGGGGCAGATGCTGGCGCTGGCCGGACATCCACTGGCCCTCGAGTTCCTGTTCCTCGATTCGAGCCCGGATTCCCCGGGTGCCCGGGTGGGCCCGATAATCACAGGAAAATTCGACGATCCCGCCAGCCTGAGCAAGCTCGCGGCCGACACTGAGCTCGTCACCTACGAGTTCGAAAACGTGCCGGTATCGGCACTCGAGAAAGTGTCGCGGACGCGCACATGCCTGCCGCCGATCGAGGCGCTACGCGTGTCACAGGATCGGATGCTCGAGAAAGAGCTCTTCCAGCGCCTCGGCATTCCGACGCCGCCGTTCCGGTCCGTGGACAGCCTCGACGAACTGCATGCCGCCGTCGCCGCGGTGGGGCTGCCGTGCGTGCTCAAGACGCGCAGGCTCGGCTACGATGGGCGCGGCCAGCAATACCTGCGCCGGCGCGCCGACATCGATACAGCCTGGGCCGCGCTCGGCGGCGCGCCGCTCATCCTCGAGGGATTCGTGAAATTCGACCGCGAGGTCTCGATCATCGGCGCACGAAGCACGCGTGGCGAGACCCGCTGCTACCCGCTCGCCGAAAACCAGCATCGCGACGGCATCCTGCGCGTCACGAGGGCCCCCCATCGGAACGCTCGCCTGCAGCGAGCGGCCGAGCGACACCTGCGTCGCCTGCTCGACCACTTCGGATACGCGGGCGTGCTGACGATCGAGTTCTTCGTGCAGCGCGGCAAGCTGATCGCGAACGAGGTGGCGCCGCGCGTGCACAACTCCGGGCACTGGACCATCGAGGGCGCGGTGACCTCGCAGTTCGAAAACCACCTGCGGGCGATTCTCGGGCTGCCGCTCGGCGACACCAGCGCCATCGGCCACGCGGCCATGGTCAATTACATTGGCACGATGCCGGATCGCGAACGAGTGCTGGCCATTCCCGGGGCGCATCACCACGACTATGGAAAATCGCCCAGGGCCGGTCGCAAGCTCGGGCATGGCACGGTCGTGTCGACCACCGCCGCCGGGCGCGATCGCCTGCTGCGGCGCCTGCTGCGCCACGTGCCGCGTTGAGCCGCGCCGTCACGTCCATAATGTGACCGACCCCGTTATTGCGGGGGGGCGCGGTTCCTTTATAGTGCCGGCCGGAGCCCTTAATGTACCTCGAACATTTCCAGCTCAGTGAATTGCCGTTCCGGCTGAGTCCGGACCCGGCCTTCATGTACCTGAGCCACATCCACTCCCGCGCCAAGGCGTACATGGAGTCGACGATCTGGTTCACCGACGGATTCGTCGTGATCACCGGGGAGATCGGGTCCGGCAAGACGACGCTGATCGAGACGTTTCTCAGGGAAATCGACCAGGACGTGGTCGTCGCGCAGATCAACCAGACGCAGGTGACGCCGATCGAGTTCCTGCAGACGGCGCTGGTGCAGTTCGGCTTCAGCCCCTTCCGCATGCGCAAGGCGGAACTCCTCGCAACGCTGAACGACTTCCTGATCGAGCAGTACGCCAACGGACGCAAGGTGCTGCTGATCATCGACGAGGCGCAGAACCTGACCGACAAGGTGCTCGAGGAAGTGAGGCTGCTGTCCGGCGTCGAGACCACGAAGGAAAAGGTGCTGCGCATCATCCTCGCGGGCCAGCCGGAGCTGAACGAAAAACTCGACTCCGACGAGCTCGTCCAGCTCAGGCAGCGGGTGCGGCTGCGCTTCCACCTGACCGCGCTCAGCGAAGAGGACACGGAGGAGTACGTTCGCCACAGGCTGCGCGTCGCGGGCGCCGGCGACCGCGAGATCTTCGAGCCTGACACTTTCCCGGTGCTGTTCCGCTATGCGGGAGGCATCCCGCGCCTGGTGAATACACTGTGCGACACGGCGCTGATTGCCGCATTCGCGCAGGACCGGCAGACGGTATCGGTCGAGGACGTGCACTCGGCAGTCAACGAGCTGCAGTGGGTCGAGTACGCCGCCCGGACCTCGTCGCAGCTGCAGCACGAGTTCGACGACACCGCCTCCGAGGAGCAGCCGCCGGTCGGCCGGCTGGTGCTGACGCTCAAGGGCTCGAAGGTGCAGGAATCCTACCTGGTGCCCGGACGACTGATCATCGGGCGTACCGCCGACAACGACCTGCAGATCGAGAGCAAGTACGTGAGCCGCCACCACGCGCAGGTCATCACCACCGCCGATGGCAGCGCGATCGAGGACCTGAACAGCACGAATGGCGTGTTCGTGCGGGGCCGGCGCGTGCGGCGCCACAAGCTCCAGGAAAACGACGTCGTGAAGCTCGGCATGCACGAGATCACGTACCACCGTGCCGAACCGCCGGGCGCTGCGACGATGGTGCTCCCGGCCGGTGACGACGAAAGCGAGGATGAAGAGGAAGCCGCGGAACTCGAGGACGGCGGCGAGGCCTGAACGCTCAGTCGTCGAGCGACCTCGAATCGTATTCCGCCTGGTTCTCGCGATACTCGCGCCGCCGCATCCAGAGCACGAGTCCCACCGTCAGGCCCAGGCCCCCCAGCAGCATGAGCAGGCCCCGCGGGCCGTGCTCGCCGACGAACGCAGCCGCAAGCGCGGCGGCACCCGCCACCATGTACGCGTACGGCAGGAGTTCGTACAGGCTGCGTGGAATCCACATCGTCCTGGCCCGCCCAGCCACTCAGCCCGTGCCGCCGACGGTGAGCCCGTCGACCCGCAGCGTGGGCTGGCCTACGCCGACCGGCACATCCTGGCCATCCTTTCCGCAGGTGCCGACGCCGTCGTCGAGCTTGAGGTCGTTGCCGACCATCGCGATGCGGGTCATGGCATCCGGCCCGTTGCCGATGAGAGTCGCCCCTTTCACGGGTGCGCCCAGCCTGCCGTTCTCGATCAGGTAGGCCTCGCTCGCCGAAAAGACGAACTTGCCCGAGGTGATGTCCACCTGGCCGCCGCCGAAGTTCCGGCAGTAGAGGCCCTTGCTCACGGAACCGATGATTTCCTCTGGCGCGTGCGAGCCCGGCAGCATGTAGGTGTTGGTCATGCGCGGCAGCGTGAGGTGCGCGAACGACTCGCGCCTGCCGTTGCCGGTGGGGGCGACGCCCATCAATCTCGCGTTCAGCTTGTCCTGCAGGTAGCCCTTGAGCACGCCATCCTCGATCAGCGTAGTGCAGCCGGTGGGCGTGCCCTCGTCATCCACGTTCAACGACCCGCGACGCGTGGCTAGCGTGCCGTCGTCGACCACCGTAACGCCGCGTGAGGCAACCTGCTGTCCGATGCGGCCACTGAAGGCAGAAGTGCCCTTGCGATTGAAGTCGCCCTCGAGCCCGTGGCCCACGGCCTCGTGAAGCAGCACGCCCGGCCAGCCCGGGCCGAGCACCACGGTCATGGTCCCTGCCGGCGCCGGCACGGCCTCGAGATTGACCTGCGCGGAGCGCACCGCCTCGCGCACCAGTTCGCGCCAGCGGTCACCCGCGACGAACTCGGTGTATGCAAAGCGCCCGCCGCCGCCCGCATAGCCCTGCTCGCGCCGGCCCTGGTGTTCGATGATCACCGAGACATTCAAGCGCACCAGCGGGCGCACGTCGGCAGCCAGCGTGCCGTCACTCGCCAGCACCAGGATCGTATCGTGCGAGGCTGCAAGACTCGCCATCACCTGCACGATGCGCGAGTCGAGCGCCCGGGCTTCGCGGTCGATTGCCTCGAGCAGGCTCACCTTGGCGCCATCGTCCATCGAATCTACGGGATCGGTCGGCAGATACAGGCCGCGCCCGCCCGGTGCGCGCCAGGCCTGTATCGCCCCGCTCGCGCCAGAGCGCGCGATGGCTCGCGCCGCATGGGCCGCCTCGAGCATCGCCGGCAGCACTACTTCGTCCGAGTACGCGAACCCGGTCTTCTCCCCAGCGAGCGCGCGAACTCCCACGCCCTGGTCGATGCTGTGCGCACCGTCCTTCACGATGCCGTCCTCGAGCGCCCACGACTCCTCGCGGATGAGCTGGAAATACGCGTCGGAGTAGTCCACTGCGTGGCCCATGACGTCGCCGAGCACGCGGGCGACCGCATCCTCGTCCAGTCCGGCGGGCCGCAGCAGCGCGCCACGCGCGAGCGCTATGGAATCCCGCGGCCCGCCGGCAACGACCGGAAACTCAGGGGGTGAAAACAGCGCGGGAGGAATGTTGGGTGTCATTGGAACTCAGGCCTGCAGTCGCCGGTGGGTGATGGACGGGAAATTCTGCCTGACCTCGCGCTGTCGTACGAGGTCGATTTCGGCAGCGACGACGCCAGTCCCGCGTGGCAGGCGCGCGAGCACGCGCCCCCAGCAGTCGACGATCATCGAGTCGCCGTGGGTTTCGCGGCCGTTCTGGTGGAACCCGGACTGCGCCGACGCGACCACGTGGCAGAGGTTCTCGATCGCCCGCGCGCGAAGCAGGATCTCCCAGTGCGCCCGGCCCGTCGGTGCAGTGAACGCAGAAGGCAGGCAGAACCACTGCGCGCCCATCTCGAGCAGCCTGCGGAAGAGTTCCGGAAAACGCAGGTCGTAACAGACTGCGAGACCGAGGCGCCCGGCGGGCGTGTCCACGCACACTGGCTCGTTGCCGGGCCGCACCGACGAGGATTCCTGGTAGCGTTCCTCACGGCCCGGAATCTCGACGTCGAACAGGTGGATCTTGTCGTAGCGTGCAGCGCAGCGACCCTGCTCGTCGAACACCAGCGATGCCGCGGCAAGGCGCGGCTGGCCCTCGATCCGCAGTGGAATCGTCCCGGCGACGATCCACATCCGCATCTCGCGCGCTTTGGACGCGACGAACTCCTGGATCGGCCCTCGACCCTCGTCCTCCGCGATCGTGAACTTGTCAGACTCGCTGACGCCCATGAACGCGAAATTCTCCGGCAGCACCGCGACCTGCGCGCCGTGCGAGCGGGCCTGGCCGAGCAGCCGGCCGGCCTCCGCAAGGTTGCCCGAGGTGTCGGCCGACGAAGTCATCTGGATCGCCGCGACGGTGGTCATTCCCTGATCTCCTGTTCCTCGTCCGGGGTCGCGGCCTCGTCCGGGGTAGTAGCCTGGTCCGCAGCCGACGCCGAGGAAGTCTGCTCCTCGCCCTCTTGCGACGATATCCGCTCCACGACCGGGTCGTCCCATGGGCCGGTGACCCGGTAGTAGACGCGCGCCAGGCCCTTGAGCTGGCCCTTGAAGATCTGCGAGAGAAGCAGGCCTCCCGCGGCACCTATCGGCCCCAGTGCCAGCGCCCCGGCGACGGTGGCGGCGCCCGTCGGATTGCCGCTGACGACGATGGTCTGGTCATAGTCTTCCGCCGCGAGGCCGGTACGGCCCACCATCCCGATATCGAGCGCCGCGCCCTTGAGCAGCAGGTCCTGCGTGTATGCATTGCCGTCGCGTATCTCGAAGTCGCCGGTGACGGTGTCGAAAGCGAGTCCGGCGTCAGTCACGTCATGAAAGTCGAGCGATAGGCGTCGCGGCAGCTCCGCGAGACTCGCCAGCCCGAGCATGCGACCGGCACCAGGCTTCACATCCCTCAACTGGCCGCGATCCAGGGCGATGCTGACCGAACCATCCATGTGCGCAAGGATGTCGCCCATCGGGCCACCGGGCCAGGAGAGTTTCGCCGACGCCGTCGCGTGCTTTGCCTCGATCGAGCCTGGCAGGGCGAGCGCGCTCGAAGTCGCGCCCATGTCCGTGCTCGTGAGGTCGATCGCAAGCCGCGTCCGCGAACCCTTATCCCCCTGCAGCCAATCGCCGTGCGCGGCGATGGTCGTATGGGGTGCGGTTGCCTGTAGCTCGCCCAGCCGCAACCCGCCGGGATCCTTGGCGACGTTCCCGACCAGCCGTCCGAAGTGGCGTTGCTGCCACCGGAAGTCCGCGACGTCGAATTCCAGCGATGGAAGATCACGTGGATCGGGCTGACTCGCGTCGCCCGAACCTGGCGTCGTTACTGGCTGCAGGATCAGGCGCTCCATTCGGAAGATGATCGGCAGGCCGCCATCAAGGTCGTCAGGTATCGTGACGACACCCTCCGCAGTCGGCCCGCTCACCTTGATCTCCAGCGACCCGGGATCTGCCCGGAGCGACGCATCCACCCCTGAAAATTCGAAGCCGAAAATCCGCGCCTTCTCGACCCGGACGTCGGTCGGTCCCAGCCATCTGGAGAGGATGCCGGGCCCTTCACCCGAACCAAGTGCGAGCCACTCGCCGAGATCGAATTCGGGCCACTCGCCGGTGAAGTAAAGCCCTGCGCCTTGCGGCAATACTGCTGGCTGGCCGTCGAAGCGAGCGATGCCTCGCTCGAGTTGCAGGTGCCCGTCGTCGCCTGCGCCGAGCTGCAACCGCAGCCTCGCGGGCCCGGACTCGACGGCTATGTTGTCGAGCCCCCGCGGCGAGAATCCGAGCCCGACGCGGGTCGGGCTCGGCGACGCCGGTGCCTTCGCGAATGGGCGCGGTGCCGAGATGCCAAGACCCTCCAGGTCGCTCGCTACGTCATAGTATGACGACCACTGGTCGGTGCCACGATGTCGCTCGATGCGTCCTTCGAGCCTCCAGTCGGCCATTCCGGACATGCGGATTGCCTGCGGCAGGCCGATGAAAGCGGGCAGCCCTGCGCCCGATGCGCGACCCCGGCCATGCAGCAGCACCATCGCATCGACTTGCGGCGTCAGGCGTCCTGGCTCGACGTCGAGTTCGAAGGGACCGCCGAGTATCGTGCCGCGCAGCGAGTGCGCGCGCATGTCGAGGTTGTGGATCTCGAACTGGCCTGTCACCCGCTCCACCGGCGCCTGCAGCGCCGGGACCTTCACGGTCGCCGCGCGCAGGTTGGTGCGGATCACGTAGTCGTGAGAGTCGACCTGGTTGGCCGGCAGGTGGAGCTTTACCGTGAACTCCGCGGGGCCGCTGCCAGCCAGCCCCGTGAACTGGCCGCCCAGTACCGTGCCGACCGGGCTTTTCTGCACGAACGTCAGGGCTGTGCCGAGGTCTCCCGATGCCTGGGCGGCCACCTCGACGACAGTGTCGTGCATGTCGGCAATCCCCACCTCCGCCTGGTCGAGCCGGACTCCACCAACTTCGCCCCCGTCCAGGCGCGCGACGAATCCGGCATTGTGGAATTCGACCTTGCCCCGCCCGCCGCGCAGCGGCTCGAACCCGGTGAAGTAATTCACTGCGACGTCGCGCAGCTCCGCGGTGGCAAGGAATTCGCCTTCGCCATTGCGGAAAGGGAAGCTGCGTATCGGGCCACGGTAGCCCACGTGCCCTGACTCCACTCGACCACCAAGGAACGCCGGCGTGAGCCAAGAGACCGCGCCAGGCCCGAAAATTCCGTAAGGCATCACGTTACCGGCGAATGCCACGTCCGCACCCTGCACGTCGATGTCCATCGTGAGCAACGGCGATATGCCTGGCCGCTCGTACCGGAACTCGAACGTGCCTGTGGCACGAGCGTGCGGATGCTCTACTGCAACCGGACCCGAGGTCAGCACCCATTGCGCGCCTTCACGGCGCCAGTCGATGTCGCCCGATGCGGCAATGTCAGAGATGGGTTCGCGAAAAATTCCCGGCAGGTCGAACGCGAGCGAACGCGAGCGCAGCCCGATGCGCCCGTGCTGGTCGGTACCGGACACGACGCCGGTCAGCCCGGAAAGACCGGGAAACCGCCCGCTCGCAGCGAAGCCGAGTTCGCTGACGTCTGCGCTGATCGTGAAGCCGGGGAAAGCCCCGGCACGGTCACGAGATATCTCCGCTCGCAGCGAGCGCAGCTCGCCGCTGGGTGCGAGTCCGGCCCAGGCGTCGAAGGCAGGCGGCGCGAAGGCCAGCACCAGCGGCCACGCATCCGCGAGCCGCAGATTCTCGGCAGACACCGTCGTCGAGAATGTCGTCTGAGCATTGCCGCGCCAGCGCAGCCCCATTTCGGCTGGCGCCCCGGTCGGGTCGCCCACGCTGCCGAAATTCAGGTTCTGCGCACGCAGCATCCACTCCCGATTTTCGTGTCGCAGGCGCAGTGTGCCACGCAGGCGCGGGTAGCTCACCGATGCTGGACCAGCCGCAGCGGGCCGCTGCACGATCGTCGAGACCACCTGCGGCAGCGTCAGCGGCGATGCGTCGGGCGGACTGTGCGGCTCGGAGAGTGTAAGCGTCGGGACGGCCGGTACGTCGCGCGGTGGAAGCTCGAGCCCCAGGTCGACGAGGTCGAGATCGAGGCGTGCATGCGCCAGCGTTCCCTGGTTGAACCGGACCTGGCCCTGGACCTGGCCCGAACCGGCGATCGGCCGCGCAACCGATGACGGAAGAAACGCCGCCAGTCCCGGCAGCACGATCTGGTCCACCCGCAGTTCGAGCTCGGCGTCGAGTGCCTCCAGGTGCTCGAGCGAGCCGCGCAGGTCGCCGCGAAAGTCGATGCTTCGTCCGAGCGTGGCGAGCAGCCTGGCCGAGCCCGTCACTGCAGTGCTGTCATGCTCGCGACGCAGGTCGAGCTCGAGCCCTGTGAATGTCACCGGCGCTGACTCGATTGCGAGGTCGCGATAGGTGACGGTGGCATCCGCAACGACCAGCCAGCCGGCTGGCAGGCGGTCGAGGTCGAAGGGCGGGCGATCCAGCGGGCGCTCGTTCTGCCCCAGCAGGCGAATACGCCCATCGGGAAACCGGACAACGGTGAGCGTGGGGCCGGTGAAACGCACGCGTCCCGCCACCAGTTCGCCGGTCCGGAAGAGATTCCAGAGGTCGAGGCCCACGCTGCCCTCACGTGCCAGCAGCAGCGAATCCGAGCCGTCGCGTTCGAGCACCCGGACACCACTCAGCACGATCTCAGGGCCGAACCACCGCAGGCGCGCATCGATCGAGTCGTACTCGATGCGCAGGTCGGTCTGCTGCTCGACCCAGGCCTGTATTCGTGCTGCATTCTCCGGCACGCGTGCGATCGCAAGCCTGAGCGCACCGAGCGCGAGCGCCGCGAGGATCAGCAGCCCCGCGATGACGGCCGCAACTACCCGCCAGGTCCGGGCGGCAAGCCGGCGCCCGGCTGGCGGTTTCACATGAGCACCACGTCGAACTGGTCGAGCATGTAGAGCGACTCGGTCTGCAGCCGGATGGGCTTGCCGAGCTGCACCTCGAGCTCCGCGAGCGCGGCCGACTCCTCGTCGAGCAGTCGATCGATGACGTCCTGGTGCGCCAGGACCAGCAACTGCTGCAGGTCGAACTGTGCGGCCTGCCGAAGGATTTCGCGGAATATTTCGTAACAGACTGTCTCGGGCGTCTTGACGAAGCTGCGGCCCTCGCAGGCCGGACACGGCATGCAGAGCTGGTGCGCCAGGCTCTCGCGTGTGCGCTTGCGTGTCATCTCGACCAGGCCGAGCGACGAGACAGCGGAGAACTGCGTCTTGGCGTGGTCCTTTGCCAGTGCCTTGCCGAGCGCCTGGAGGACCTGGTGCCGGTGCTCCTCTTCCCCCATGTCGATGAAGTCGATGATGATGATGCCGCCGAGGTTGCGCAGCCTGAGCTGGCGCGCAATCGCCACCGCCGCCTCGAGATTGGTGCGGTAGATGGTCTCCTCGAGGTTGCGGTGACCGACGTAGGCGCCCGTGTTGACGTCGATGGTCGTGAGCGCCTCGGTCTGGTCGATGACCAGGTAGCCACCCGACTTGAGCGCGACCTTGCGGTCGAGCGAGCGATGGATCTCCTCCTCCACGCCGTGCAGGTCGAAGATCGGGCGGCTGCCGGTGTAGAGCTCGACGCGCACGTCGAGCCCCGGCATGAAGGTCGCGGCAAATTCACGCATCCGTTCGCTGGTCTGCTCGTTGTCCACCAGTACCCGGTCGACGCCCTCTCCGACCAGGTCGCGCATCAGGCGCAGCGGCAAAGCAAGGTCTTCGTGAACCAGCGTGCCCGCTCCCGCCGGACGCGCCTTGCCGGTCAGTACCTCCCAGAGCTTGCGCAGGAACAGCATGTCGGCCCGCAGCGCCTCGCCCGCGGCACCCTCGGCCGCCGTGCGCACGATGTAGCCTCCCGCATCCGCTTCGGCGCTGGCCGACTGCACGGCTTCGCGCAGCCTTTGCCGCTCGTCCTCGGCCTCGATGCGGGCCGACACGCCCACGCCGTGGCCGAATGGCATGTAGACCAGGTAACGCGACGGGATGGTGATGAAGGTGGTCAGGCGCGCGCCCTTGGTGCCGAGCGGATCCTTAAGCACCTGCACGAGGATGTCGGCACCCTCGCCGACCAGTTCGCGGATGCTGTCGGTCCTCGGCGCTTCGCTGGACCCCTCGGCATCGGCCGGTTGCACGATGTCCGAGACGTGCAGGAAGGCAGTCCGCTCGAGCCCGATGTCGATGAAGGCGGCCTGCATGCCGGGCAGCACGCGCGATACCCGCCCCTTGTAGAGATTGCCTGCAAGTCCGCGCCGGCTCGCACGTTCGACGAAGAGCTCCTGCAGCACGCCGTTTTCAAGCAGCGCGGCCCGCGTCTCGCGCGGGCTCACGTTTACGACCATTTCCGTGCTCATTCGTCGGCGCCTCCAACGGTCAGACCGGGCACCGTGCCAAGCAGTTCCCAGGTCTCGCAGAGCGGCAGGCCCATGACGCCTGAATAGCTGCCGGCGAGGTGCCGCACGAAGATCGCCGCCCGGCCCTGTATCGCGTAGCCACCCGCCTTGTCGCAGGGTTCGCCGGTCCGCCAGTACCAGTCCAGCTCGGCCGCCGAGATTTCGCGCATGCTCACCTGGCTGGTGCTCACCCGCGCGGCTGCGCCGGATGCATGCAGCACAGCCACCGCAGTGTGCACCTGGTGCGTGCGGCCGGACAGCCGCGACAGCATCGCCACCGCATCGTCGCGGCCCGCAGGCTTGCCGAACACCGCGCCGTCGAGTGCAACCGTCGTGTCGGCAGCCAGTACCGGGGCGCGCTGCGCGGGCTCGAGACTCGACCAGAGCAGCTGCGCCTTTGCCTGTGCCAGCCGCAGCACATACGCAGCCGGGTCCTCGCCCGGAAACCGCGACTCGTCGATGTCGACCGGGCGCACCTCGTGCACCACGCCTGCCTGCCGCAGCAGTTCACTGCGGCGCGGCGATGCCGAGGCTAGCAGGATGGTGGTACGGCCCATCGGAGTCAGGCCACGGTGACCGTCGCCACGAGGCGCCGCTCGGCTAGCAGCGAATTGCTGATGAGGCAGAGGTGTTCGGCTCTCTCCATGGCCTTTGCGGCCTTGTCGCGGTCCGTGCCCTCGGGAACCTCGAGCGTCGCCTCCACCACGATCTCGGTGAAGCGCGACTTGCCCTCGACTCGGTCGAGAGTTCCTCGCACTTCGCACCTCAACGACGTCCACGAGAGCTTCGCGGCGCGAGCGACGCCACGAAAGCTGAGCAGGAAACAGTCGGCCACGGCTGCGCACAGCAGTGTCTCGGGGGACCAGCGGTCGCCAGGGCCATCGAACTCGGCCGGTGGCGCGGTCACGATCTTCGGCAGCCCGCCCGAGGACACCGGCACGTCACCCTCGGGAGCCGCAGAGGCCTGGACTACGTAGTGATGGGGATAGGCGTGCATCGGGGTGCTCCAGAAAGTCGGCAGTTGACCGTGAATTCAAACCCGGGGCGCCGGTGTTGTCCACCGGGCAATCCACAGTCCTGCGCGGCCGGCAACCCGGCCGGGACGACGCGTCAGGCGCGATGGTAGGGCAGGCCCTTGATGACGCTCACAGCGCGGTACAGGGCTTCGGCGACGACGACCCGGGCCAGGCCATGGGGGAGCGTCAGGGCCGACAGTGACCAGCGAAGCCCTGCCTTCGAATCCACCGCGGGCGACAGCCCATCCGGCCCGCCGATGCAGAACGCAAGCGGCCGCCCGTCCCGTGCTTGTCCCTCGAGCCAGCGAGCGAGCCCGACTGTATCGAGCGGGCGACCACCCACCTGCAGCGCGACGATCTGCGCTCTCTCGCCCGTGGCCGCGAGCATCCTCGACCCCTCGGTCTCCACCGCCTTCCCGACCCCGCCACGGCCGCGCTGCCCGAGCGGGACCTCGACGATCTCCAGCCGATAGTCACCACGCAGGCGCGAAGCGTAGTCGGCGAAGCCCGCGTCCACCCAGGCCGGCATGCGCGTGCCCGCGGCGATCACCCTCATCAGCATGCGCGCAACCCCGTCAGGCGGTCGCGCCGCCGGTCTCCCAGAGTTTCTCGAGCGCGTAGAACTGCCGCGTTCGCGGCAGCATGACGTGCAGCACGACATCGTGCAGGTCGACCAGCACCCATTCGCCGTCGCTCTCACCTTCCATGCCATAAGGCCTGAAACCCGCCTCCTTGCAGCGCTGGACCACTCGGTCGGCGATCGACTTCACGTGACGGTCCGAGGTGCCGCTTGCGACGACCATGGTGTCGGTGAAATCGGTGAGCCCACGAACGTCGAGCGCCTTCACGTCGATCGCCTTCATGTCCGCGAGGGCGTGCAGCACGATTTCCTGCAACGTGGGTTGCGCAGGCTTTTTCACTACCTTCCTGGTGACTGTCGTCGCGGTCTTCTTCGCGGTCTTCTTCGCGCTCTTCCTGGCAGTCCTGCTGGCAGCCGGCTTTGCGACCTTCTTCGCCGCTGGCGTGGCCGCTCCGCGCGTTCCACGCCTGGCAGGGCCCGGTGTGGCGCCCGCTGACTTCGAAGTTGCTCGCGTTTTCGCTCGCTTCACTGCCATGCTCACCTCGTGGCTTGTTGGGAATAACAACCGGTCTCGCGGATGATCTCGCACACCGCGTCGGGGACCAGGTACCGCGGATCGCGACCGCTCACGATGATGTTCCGCAGGTCCGTGGAAGAAATCTCAAGCTGTGTGACCGGGTGCACGAAGACGCTCCCGGCCTCGGATTGCCTCAGGTCCGCGACGTGGTCCGTGCCGCGCTCGGAGAGCAGCTGGCCGAGCGTGCCCTCGGTCGGCGCACGCCAGCCCGGTCGATGCGCCACGGCGACATGCGCGAGCCTGAGGATGTCGCGCCACTGGTGCCAGCGGTCCATCCCAAGGAAAGCGTCCATGCCGACGACCAGGCAGACCGGCCGCCGCGGGAACTCTGCGCGCAGTTCCGCCAGCGTCGTCACGGTGTACGAGGGTCCGTCGCGCCTGACCTCGCGATCGTCTGCCTTGAAGCCCGGTTGACCGGCGATTGCCGCGCGCACCATCGCAAGGCGCAGGCCGGCCGCCGCAAGTGGCGAATCACGATGAGGAGGGTCCCCCGCTGGCACGAAGCGCAGTTCCTCGAGTTCGAGCACCTGCATCAGCTCGAACGCCGTGCGCAGGTGACCGAAATGGATCGGGTCGAACGTTCCGCCGAAGATGCCGATCGGGCTCATGCGGCCAGTTTCAATCCGGCAATCCTGGCGACCAGGCCTTCGATCTCGACCCAGGCGTCGCCGCGCAGGCTGCCCTTGGCGACCCGGTCGGCGCGCGCCGCCGCGACCAGCAGCGAGTCGATTGCCGGCCGGTCGAACCGGCCGAGCGCCGCGCGCAGCGGGCCCTGGCGATTCGACCACACCTGCTCGACCCGAAAAGCGCCATCCACCGACCGTTCCCGCGTCAGGCGCTGCGTCACTCTCGAGAGCGCGCGCAGGTCGTTCACCAGCGCCCAGAGCACCAGCGGCGGCTCCCGCCCTTCGGCGCGCAGGCCGGCAAGGATGCGCAGCGCCCGCTCCGGCTGTCCCGCGAACGCAGCAGCGGACAACTCGAATACGTCGTAGCGGGCACTGTCGGCGACCAGGCGCGCGACATCCTCGGCACCGAGTGTCGCGCCTGGCATCAGCAACGCAATTCGCTCGACGTCCTGTTGCGCGGCCAGCAGGTTGCCCTCGACCCTGTCGGCCAGCACCTGGGCAGCGACCGGGTCGATCCCCACTCCATGGCGGCCGAGCCGGTCGCGTATCCACGCCGGCAATGCACCGCGCTCCAACGGCTGCGTGACGACCAGCACCCCGCCCTGCTCGAAGGCCTTGACCCAGGCGGCGCCGAGTGGCTTGCGGTCGAGTTCGCCCACCACCAGAAGCACGGTGTCGACAGGCGGATTTGCCGCCAGGCCGGCAAGCGCGCGTTGCGCCACGGCATCCGGTGTGGCGTTGAACTTCAGCTCGATCAATCGTTGCGTCGCGAACAGCGACAGGTTGGCCGAGTCGCGCAGCAGTTCGTCCCAGTCGAAGCCGCGCTCGATGAAGTGGACCTCGCGGTCCGCGTAGCCAGCGGCGCGTGCGGCCTGTCGGATGGCGGTGGCGGCCTCCGCAATCAGCAGCGGTTCGGCTCCGGTGACGAGGTATGCGCTGCGCATCCCCCGGCCGAGTCCCGCCTGCAGGGCGTCGGGACTCGTCCTCACTGCCCGGGGATACTCATGCGCACGCCACGGGGGCGGCGCGACCTGGGGAATGATTCGGCATGTAATAGCGATTATGCAGGCTTGCCGGCGGCGTGCCAACGGCGGGCCAGCCGCGGGCACTGGCCGGACGGGCAGCGGACTGCGGGGCCGCGCCACTGGCCCCGCTCCAAGGCTAGAATCCGCAAATGAAACACCAGCATACGGCCCCGGCGCGCCGCACCGCCTACCCGCCCATTGAGCCCTACCGCAGCGGTTGGCTGCGCGTATCGCCCATCCACGAGATCTACTGGGAGGAGTCAGGCAACCCACGCGGCAAGCCCGCGGTGTTCGTCCATGGCGGCCCGGGCGCGGGCGCAGGCCCAAGTTCCAGGCGCTTCTTCGACCCCAGGCGATACCGTATCGTCCTCTTCGACCAGCGCGGCGCCGGTCGCAGCCGGCCGCACGCGAACCTCGTGGACAACACGACCTGGGACCTCGTCGCTGACATGGAGCGACTGCGCGAGTTTCTCGGCATCGAGCGCTGGCTGGTGTTCGGCGGTTCCTGGGGCTCGACGCTGGCGCTCGCCTATTCGCAGTCGCACCCCGCGCGTGTCAGTGAACTGGTGCTGCGCGGCATCTTCATGCTTCGCAAGTGGGAGATCGACTGGTTCTACCAGGACGGTGCGGGCGCGATCTACCCGGACCGCTGGCAGGACTACATAGCCGCGATCCCGCGGCGCGAGCGCGGCGACCTGGTCAGCGCTTACTACCGCAGGCTCACGAGCCCGAATCGCGCGACGCGGGTTCGAGCCGCGCGCGCCTGGGCAGTCTGGGAGGCCGCGACCAGCCACCTGCATGTCGACGAGTCGAGCATCGAGGACTGGGGCGAGGAGGACTTCGCGGTCGCCGTCGCGCGCATCGAGTGCCATTACTTCGTGAACAAGGGATTCATGCGTCGCGAGGACCAGTTGCTGCGCGGGCTGAACAGGATTCGGCATATACCGGCCGTAATCGTCCAGGGACGCTACGACATCGTCTGCCCGATCCGCACTGCCTGGGACCTGCACCTGCGCTGGCCGGAGGCTGACTTCCGCGTCGTCCCCGACGCCGGCCACTCGGCGCTGGAGCCCGGCAACACACACGAACTTGTGAGCGCTACCGATCGTTTCGCGCGCGCTAGAGCGAAGCCAGCCGCCGCACCACGAGGTCGGCGAGGTCGCGCGCGAGCCCCTCGCGCAGGATAGTTTCCTCGCGGTCCTTGGCGAGCAGATCCGACTCACTGAAGCTGTAGCTGCGGCTCAACTCGATTTCCTGCGGCTCGACCGCCTTCTGGTCGCCGCGCTCGATGGAATAGCCAAGCATGTAATAGACCTGGTATTCCTGTGGCGTATTGCGCGCGCTGACCGAGAGCACGCGCCGGCCTGTCCGGTCCTGCGCGACGCGGATCACCGCATCCGCCACAGACGCCGAAGTGGCCCGCACCGCACCCGCCGCATCGAGTGCACGGCCGAGCTCTACCGCGAAAGGTGAAAGCTCGTCGTTGGTGGCGACGTAGACCGTCTTCACATCCGCTGGCAACGACACTGCACCCTTGAGGTGGAAGCCGCAGCCGGCGAGCAGCAGCACAAGGAATCCGAGGACGATGCCTGCGCGAGTCACGGTCACACCACTACGTTGGCCAGCTTGCCGGCCACGTAGACGAACTTGCGCACCGGCCTGCCTTCCATGAAGCGCTGCACGTTTGCGTCCGCCAGCGCCGCCTCGCGCACCGTGCCCTCACTGGCATCGGTCGGGACCGTCACGCGGCCGCGCAGCTTGCCGTTGACCTGCACGACGACCTCGATCGAATTGCGCTCGAGTGCGCGCGGGTCGACCGCCGGCCAGCGTTCGTCGACCGCGGCACCCGCGTGGCCGAGTTCGCGCCACAGCGCATGGCAGGCGTGCGGAACCACCGGTGAGAGCGCGAGCACCACGATCTCGAGCGCCTCCTGCATGACCGCGCGGCCCTGGGGCGAGCTGTCGTCGAAACGAGCCAGCGAGTTCATCAGTTCCATGACCGCGGCGATGGCGGTGTTGAAGGTGCGGCGGCGGCCGATGTCGTTGCTGACCTTGGCGAGCGTCTCGTGCACCTGGCGACGCATGTCGCGCTGCGCGCCCGACAGTGCCTCGACCTCGAGTGCCGGTGCCACGCCTGCCGCGACGTGCTGGTACGCGGCCTTCCACAGGCGCTTCATGAAGCGGAATGCGCCTTCCACGCCTTCGTCGGACCACTCGAGCGACTGCTCCGGCGGCGCGGCGAACATCATGAAGAGCCGTGCGGTGTCGGCGCCGTAGCGCTCCACGAGCGCCTGCGGGTCCACGCCGTTGCCCTTGGACTTCGACATCGTTCCGATGCCGCCGGACTCCACGGGCTGGCCGTCCTCGCGCAGCACGGCCCCGATTCGAGCGCCCTTCTCGTCGACCAGCACGTCCACGTCCGCCGGGTTGTAGTAGACGATGCGGCCGGACGCGGGCTTGCGGAAGTAGATCTCGTTCAACACCATGCCCTGCGTCAGCAGGTTGGTGAAGGGTTCCTCGACCCCGGTGAGGCCGATGTCGCGCATCACTCGCGTCCAGAAGCGCGAGTAGAGCAGGTGCAGGATCGCGTGCTCGATGCCTCCGATGTACTGGTCCACCGGCATCCAGTAGGCCGCGCGCTCATCGATCATCGCCGCGTCATTGCCAGCGCTCGCGAAGCGGAAGTAGTACCAGGACGAGTCCACGAAGGTATCCATCGTGTCCGTCTCGCGCCTGGCCGGCCGGCCGCACCTGGGGCAGTCGCAGGCGAGGAACGATTCGTCTCGGTTGAGCGGGTTGCCGCTGCCGTCGGGTACCCGGTCCTCCGGCAGCACCACGGGCAACTGCTCGTCGGGTACCGGGACGTCACCGCAGGTCTCGCAGTGGATCAGCGGGATCGGGCAGCCCCAGTAGCGCTGGCGCGAGATGCCCCAGTCGCGGAGCCGCCAGTTCACGCGACGGCGGCCACGGCCGTTCGACTCGAAGGACTTCGCGATCGCGTCGAATGCCTCGTCGAAGTCCAGGCCGTCGAAGCGGCCGGAGTTGATCAGGCGACCGTGCTCCAGGTACGCGCCCGCGTCCATGTCGACGAGGCTGCCGTCCTCGGGCTGGATCACCTGGTGTATGTCGAGGCCATAGCGGCGCGCGAACTCCCAGTCGCGCTGGTCGTGCGCGGGCACCGCCATCACGGCGCCGGTGCCGTAACCCATCAGCACGAAATTGGCGACCCAGACCGGGATGCGCGCACCAGTGAACGGATGGATCGCGTGAACGCCGGTCGGCATGCCGCGCTTTTCCATGGTCTCGAGCGCCGCCTCGGTGACACTGGTGCGCTGGCATTCCGCAAGGAAGGCCTGCAGCTCCGGGTTGCCGCGCGCGGCACGCTGAGCGAGCGGGTGCTCGGCAGCCACCGCCATGTAGGTGACGCCGTAGAGAGTGTCCGGGCGCGTGGTGTAGATCCGCAGCGGCTCGTCGACGCCTTCCACGTCGAACTCGAGTTCGAGACCCTCGGAACGGCCGATCCAGTTCGCCTGCATCAGCTTCACGCGTTCCGGCCAGCCGGGCAGCGTCTCGAGCGCGCCGAGCAGTTCCTCGGCGTAGTCGGTGATGCGCAGGTAGTACATCGGGATCTCGCGCTTCTCGACCAGCGCGCCCGTGCGCCATCCGCGCCCGTCGATCACCTGTTCGTTCGCGAGGACAGTCTTGTCGACGGGATCCCAGTTGACCGTCCCGGTCTTGCGGTAGGCGATGCCCTTCTCGAGCATGCGCAGGAACAGCCACTGGTTCCAGCGGTAGTAGTCCGGCTGGCAGGTCGCGACCTCGCGATCCCAGTCGATTCCGAAGCCAAGCGACTTCAACTGCCGCTTCATGTACGCGATGTTGTCGTAGGTCCACTTCGCGGGCGGCACGCCATTCGCCATCGCGGCGTTCTCGGCCGGCAGCCCGAACGCGTCCCAGCCCATGGGCTGCAGGACGTTGTATCCCTGCATGCGCATGTAGCGCGTCAGCACGTCACCGATGGTGTAGTTGCGCACGTGCCCCATGTGCAGCCGTCCGCTGGGGTATGGGAACATGCACAGGCAGTAGTACTTGGGCCGCTCCGGGTCCTCGACCACGGAAAACGTCCGCTGCCGGTCCCACCAGGCCTGGGCGAGCGACTCAACGGTGGCGGGCTCGTAGCGTTCTTGCATGTCGGCGGGTGGGAAAAGGGCGCGAAACCGGATCGCCAAGGATACCAGAGCGGCCGCCGGACCCGCCTCGCCCGCCGCTCAGGCGGCCACAAATCGCGCGACGCCGTCGCCGCCGACTTCGCACGCGAGCAGCCCATCGGCCCTCAGGTAGTTCAGGTGCGCGACCGCCTCCCCCATTGCCAGCATGCGGTGGAATCCGCGCAGCGGCCTGCCGAACATCACCGGCAGCAGCTCGAAGGCGGTGCGCGGCCCGGCGCAGGCCTCACGCAGCGAAGCGAGCTGCTGCAGGTGGTGTGCCCGCAGGTCCGCGATGCGCCTGTGCAGCCCGCGGAAAGGACGGCCGTGCGACGGCAGCACCAGGGTGCCCGCCGGGCATTGCTCGAGCCGCTCGAGCGATGCAAGGAACTCACGGAGCGGATCCGCGTCGGGCCGACTGGACAGCACGCTTACGTTTGGCGAGATGCTCGGCAGCACCTGGTCGCCACTTATCAGCAACCCGCCCGTCGAGTCGTGCAGGCAGAGGTGTCCGCGGCAGTGGCCGCCGGTCTCGACGACGCCCCACTCGCGGTCGCGCACCTCGAGCCGGTCGCCGTCGACGGGCGTGGCAGACAGCGTGGGAGCCCCATCGAACCAGGAGTCGTGGCTCTGTGCCGGAAGCCTCGACGGGGGTTCGCCGGCCTCCAGTCCGTGCAGCACCATGAATGCGTGCATCCGGTCGCGTACCTGCCCAGGGTCCGCGTCGAGATAGTCCACGACCGAAGCGTGCGCCACGGATGACATCCAGACCTCGGCACCGTGGCGCTGCTGCAGCCATCGCGCGAGCCCCATGTGGTCCGGGTGATCGTGCGTGACAAATATTCGCTTGAGCCCTCGCTGTCCCACGACCGCGCTCTCCAGCGAGGCCCACGCGTCGCGACATGGATCGGCCGCCATGCCGGTGTCCACCAGCGTCCAGCCCTGCTCGTCCTCCATGAGCCACACGTTGATGTGCGCGAGCTCCATTGGCAGCGGGATGCGTGCCCACAGCAGGCCATCCGCGATCGGCACCGCGTGGCCGGGTTCCGGCGTGGCCACGGCCAGGTACTCGAGTTCGCGCGGCGGCGACGGGTATTGCTCGCCCTCGTGGGTTATCGAGCCATGGTGGTTACTCACCCGGGCACCACGCGAGCGTGGCGAGCGCGCCGGAATCCGGCGATCAGTCCGATCGCGAGCAGCGCGAGCACGGGCCAGTTGCCGGCCCGCAGGTACGGCGTGAATCCGGTCCGCGGCTCGACGGTGCCGGTGAGCACGCCCGGCTGGAACTGGGACAGGCTGTCGATGACCCTGCCGTCATAAGCGATCAGCGCCGTCACCCCGTCGTTGGTCGCGCGCAGCATCGGGCGTCCCGTTTCCAGCGAGCGCATCCGGCTGATGTCGAGGTGCTGGTGCGGCGCCGAGGAATCGCCGAACCATGCGTCGTTGGTGACGTTTACGAGCAGCGTGGATTCGCGGGCGAGCGGAAGCTGCTCGACGCCGTAGGCGTCCTCGTAGCAGATCGTCGGCGCAAGCGCTTCGCCACCCGCGACCAGCGGCCGCTGCGTCTCGGTGCCGGCCGCGAAATCCGAGTACGGAAGGTTCATCAGCCGCATCCAGTCACGGACTGCCGCGGGCACCGGAAAGAACTCCCCGAACGGCACCAGGCGGCGCTTGTAGTACCACTGCTCGTGCGGCGACCAGGCAGCCATCGCGTTGTAATAGGCGCCCGACTGCGCGTCTCGGCGCACCAGCCCGGTGATCAGCGACGATCCGCGCGACGCGGCCAGCGCGGTGACCTGGTCGAGATAGTCGCGGATGCCGCTCTCGAGCGACGGGATCGCGGATTCGGGCCACACGATGATTCCCACGCCGAGGTGGGGAATGGTGAGCTCCAGGTAGAGGTTCATGGTGCTCTCGAGCTGGCCGGGCGCCCACTTCATCGACTGCGGGACCGCGCCCTGCACCAGCGCGACCGTGACCTCGGTGCCTCGCGGTTGCGTCCACGCGACCCGACCCAGCGCCAGCGCGCATCCCCAGGCGAGCAGCAATGCAACGACAGCGGCCGTGCGCGCCCGACGGCTGCCCGTCACCAGCAGCACCAGCGCGCCGGCCGTCACCGCGACCCCGAGGCTCACCAGGTAGACGCCGCCGACCGGCGCGTAGGCCGCGAGCGGCGTATCGAGCTGCGAATAGCCGAGCGCGAGCCACGGGAATCCGCTCAGGAACCAGCCGCGCACCCACTCTGTGAGTACCCAGCCCGCGGGCAGCAATGCCAGGAAGCGCAGCGGCCCGCCATCGCGTCCCCAGCGCGCGGCGGCATATCCGAGCAGCGCCGTGTAGCCGCCCATGATCGCCACCATGCCGAGCATGAGCACCAGAGTGACCCAGACCGGGGCATGTCCGATCAGGTGGATGCTGTGGTACAGCCAGTACGTTCCGGCAAGAAAGGTCCCGGCCGTGAACAGCAACCCGCGCCAGGCCGCCTCGCGCGGTGCAACGCCCTCCCAGCAAAGCATCAGGAACGCCGGGCACAGGAACGCGAGCGGCCACGCGCCGGCGGGCGCGAATGCCAACGCCAGCAGTGCACCGACCGGGAGTGACAGCCAGCGCCCGTAGCTCTCCGTGAATGCGCGGAGTCGGGTCGCGGCGCGCGACCCGGGCGAGCCTGCTGCTGGTGGCGCGCTCACTGCTAGAGCGGAGCGGGCTTCAGTTCGCGGTCGCGCGGTGTCCGGACCCGCAGGGTCTCGATCCTGCGCCGGTCCGCGCGCAGCACCTCGATCTCGAACCCGCCGATCTCGAGCGACTCGCCGCGTCGCGGCAGGCGGCCGAGTTCGTGCAGCACCAGGCCGCCGATCGTGTCGAATTCCTCGTCGGAGAAACGGGTGCCGAATGCCCGGTTGAACTCCTCGATCCGCGTCAGCGCCGGGACCGTGAACGTGCGCTCGGCTTCCTTGCGCATGCCCTCGCCTTCGTCCACGTCGTACTCGTCGCCGATCTCGCCGACGATTTCCTCGAGCACGTCCTCGATCGTCAACAGCCCCGATACTCCGCCGTACTCGTCCACCACGATGGCCATGTGGTTGTGGCTGACGCGGAACTCCTTCAGCAGCACGTTCAGCCGCTTGCTCTCGGGGATCAGTACCGCCGGCCGCAGGCACTCGCGGATGTCGAACGGCCCGTCGCCGCCCTGCGCGAAGTAGCGCAGCAGGTCCTTCGCGAGCAGGATCCCGGCGACCTCATCGCGGTCCTCGCCCACCACCGGGAAACGCGAGTGTCCCGACTCGATCACGATGGGCAGGATGCCGTCCGGCGGCTCGTCGCGCTGGATCACGACCATCTGCGAGCGCGGCACCATGACGTCGCGCACCTGGGTCTCGGATACCTCCAGCACACCCTCGAGCATCGCGAGCACGTCGGCTTCGATCAGCCCGCGGTCGCGGGCGTCGCTCAGCACTTCCGCCAGCTGCTCGACGTCCCTGGGTTCCCCCGACAGCGATTCGACGAGACGGCGCAGCCAGCTTCCTGCCGGACTTGGGCGATTCTGGGTCATGTGGCCTGGTCGGTCACGGGAAGGTACGGATTCTGATACCCGAATCCGCCGAGGATTTCCACTTCCAGCCGTTCCATCGCGCGCGCAGCACGCGGCCGCTCGTGGTCGTGTCCGTGCAGGTGCAGCACCCCGTGCACCACCATGTGCGCCCAGTGCGCCGCGCGCTCCTTGCGCTGCTCGCGCGCCTCCGCCGCGACGACGGCCGCGCATATGACGAGGTCGCCGAGCGAACCACAGAGCGCGCATTCCTCGGCCGATGCCGGGAAGGACAGCACGTTGGTCGGCTTGTCCTTGCCTCGGTAGCCGCGATTGAGGCGCCGGCTCTCCGCGGGGCCTACGACCCTTATGCCGAGGCGGCTCGCTGCCGGACCCCCACCGCGTGCGGGTCTTCGCCGTCCGGCCAGCGCCGCGCGGTGCGCGGCCCGGGCCCAGCGCCCCAGCGCCGTCTGCGTCGGGACCCACGGCCGCACGGCCGCGAACTGCGCCTCTACCGCAAGCGAGGGCCGGTCAATGCTCAAGCCTCGGGCTCCTGTTCGTCCGATGCCCGTTCATAAG
>JALHTE010000010.1 GCA_022865595.1 Steroidobacteraceae bacterium
AATGCCGCGAGGTGGAGGACCGCGTCACAGTCTTTCATCGCCTCGCGCACGCCATTGGGGTCGCGAATGTCGCCCGCGAAAACGTCGAATTTGTCCTTGACGTCAGGCGCGCATTGATCGAGCCAGCCCCAGGAATTGAACGAGTTGTAGAGCACGAACGCCCGCACCTCGTGACCGGCACGAACCATGGCTTCGGTCAGGTGCGAGCCGATGAAGCCGTCGGCGCCGGTGATCAGTACTTTGCTCATCGCACACGCTTCCGACAGTCGGTCATGGATACTCCTCGGGCGCCGCTCGGGAAGACGGCTTCGACTCACCCGCGTCGCGCCGCAGCTCCTCGTTCTCCGCCCGCAGCACGTCATATTCATTGAGCTGGTGGCGCCGGAACCGCACGGTGAGCCGAGCCTTGGCATCGATGCCGGCGGGCGTCAGCAGATAGGCGTATCCGAGCTTGTTCGGGTTGGCGCGGAAGTTGTGCGCCTTGACCCAGCCCTTGTCCACCAGCGCACGCAGGCAGTAGTGCGCCTTGCCCAGGCTCACGCCCAGCTCCTCCGAAAGCTCGCGCTGCGTAGCCTGCGGATTAACCTGGATCGCCTTGAGCAGGCGAAGGTGAATTTCATCCATCGTAGGTAGGGAGCGGAATGGCTACCGCACTGCCGTGTACTGCGTCGGGGCAGCGGCAGTCAGGCCGTGTTCAACGATTGAACACGGCATCCACTCTAGCCGGTTCGTCGGGACTTTTCCACCGCGCCATGGCCGCTGCGCCCGTTGCGGCGCACCGACCCCAGGAGCACAGCCGCCAGGAGGCTGCTGAACGTGGCGATGGTGAGCGTTCGCAGCGGGTAGTCCACGATCGAATGCAGCGCGATGAGCAGCAGCGCCAAGGCAGCCCCAAGCCGCAGCCCCCGGTCAGACCTACCCTTGCCCTGCCCTTCCTGGGCACGGCGCAGGTTCTTGCGCAGCTGCCAGCCGATCATTACCAGCGCAGTCACCACCAGCGCAGCGGCTGGCAGGCCACCCTCCAGCCAGAGTTCGACGTAATCGTCGTGCGCGTGGTTCACATACGGTTCGATGTCGGCGCTCTCGTCGCCGATCTCGTCATAGGCATGCACGAAAGTGCCGAGTCCGAGCCCTGTGCCGCGAGCGGGTTCGGCAGCCTGCAACGTGTTGGCCGCCAGTGTCCATCGGTAGCGATCGAGCGGATCAGACTCGAGTCGCACGAGCAGACCATACAACGTGAACTGCACGATCAACACGCCGGCGACGAGGGCGCTGACCCGCAGCCAGGTCCTGGCGCCCGCCCATGGCCCCTGCGGCCGCGCGCGCAACAGCACCGCCACACTGGCAATGACGCTTACCATCAACAGCCCGAACCCCGCACGCGAGTGCGTTGCGGTCGCGCTCACGGCGAGCAGCACGATCAATGCCGTAAGCAACCACACCGGCAAGTCACGCATTCCGTGCCGGTGTTGCCGCAGGCGATCCGCCAGCATGCCTGCGGCGACAGGAAGCGCTGCGGCCAGCAGCCCGGCGAGGTGATTGCGATTAGCGAAAAACCCGACCGCCTCGCCTTCGTTCGTGATGCGGTACAGGTAGAGCCTGCTCTCAGGGCCTTCCATCAATTGCCAGAGCCCGACCAGCGCGCTGATGGCCGCAAAGGCAAGCACGATCGCGACCAGCGTCCGCCGCTGGGAGCCATGCAGCGCCGCCGCCGACATGAACAGGCCTCCGGGAACGAGTGCGGACCACAGAATCCGCTCCGTTGCGAGCGGCGCAAGCGTCCAGGCGCCCGCTACCGGGACAACGCCCGCCGAAGCCAGTCCCGCGGCCACCGCGTCCCGCCCGGGCAACATCGTCCAGACGGAAAACGGCAAAGGCACCAATTGCAGGAGTGGCAACACGACGAGCGCGGCTGGCAAACCCCAGAACCACCGAACACGGTTGCGCCACACGTCGGCGGTGCCAATGCGAAAACCAGCGATGAGAATCAAGGCGAGACCCGGCAACGCCAGCAGTTGCTCGCCGACGGTACCTTGCCCGCCGCCCAGGAACAGGGCGATCACGAGGGTGATCGAACTCAGAGCGAAAAGTGCACGAGTGGCGCCGCTCGCAACGGAGCGGATGCTGTGGTCCGCACTCGTTCCCGGAGGCCTGTTCATGTCGGCGGCGGCGCTGCATGGCTCCCAGCGGCGGACGCTGGTCGCGATCGTGCTTGCCTTTGCGGCCATCAGCGCGCTGGTCGGGCTCTGG
>JALHTE010000124.1 GCA_022865595.1 Steroidobacteraceae bacterium
ACGCCGATTGCCGTCAGCGCCATCAATGCTAGGAGCGCGACGCGTGATCGCGTGATGCCCCGGGCGCTCGAAGTTGTCATGTTTGACTCCCTAGGAAATTCTTGGTCAGCGATGCTCAAAACCGAATCCCTGCCAAAGCTGGGATTTCGCAACGCATACTAGGGAAATCGGTGGTCGGGGGGCACTGCGGATATCCGCAGTCGGATCGCGTCTTTGTGCGGCGCGGCAAGGCTTAAAGGCTATGGCAGATGCGTCGAAGCCGGCTGTGAATCGTGGATTACCCGTACGAAATTCCGGCAGGGGACATTCCCCTTTCTCGCTCAGCACACTTCCGTTGGATTCAAGCAACAACAGGAGCGAAAAAGGGGAATGTCCCCTCCTAGCAGATGCGGGGCAGCGGATCGTCCTCGAGCTCCTCTATGACACGCTCGCCGCCGATTTCTGTGCGCAGCACCACGCGCGCTGGCTGCGCGCGCAGGTGCCCGATGATCGCCGCATCGCGCCCATCGGGCAGCGCCCGCATTGCCTCGAGCGCGGCCGAGGCATCTCCAGGTGACGTGACCGCCACCACCCTGCCCTCACAGGCGAGGAAATAAGGGTCGTAGCCCAGCATCTCGCAGACCGAGCGCACCGAGTCGCGTACCGGGACGGCCGCCTCGTCGAGCAGGATGCCGAGGCCGGTCACCTGGGAAATCTCGTGCGTCACGGTCGCCAGCCCGCCACGGGTCGGGTCGCGCATGAAGCGCAGCCCGGGCACGGCAGCGAGGGCGCGCGTGAGTCCCAGGACACTTGCCGCGTCGGACTTGAGGTCGCCGCGCAGGCCGAACTGCTCGCGCGCCAGCATCACCGCAATGCCGTGGTCGCCCACCGGGCCACTGACCAGCAGCGCGTCGCAATCACGGATGCCGTCCATGCCGAGCTTGAGGCGCGGGTCCTTGACCCCGATGCCGCTGGTGTTTAGGTAGATTCCGCCGCCCTCGCCGCGCCGCACGACCTTGGTGTCGCCCGCCGCCACGATGACGCCAATTTCCGCAGCCGCTGCGGCAATGCCGGCAACCACTCGCTCCAGCACGGCGAACTCCAGCCCTTCCTCCAGCAGCACGCCCAGGCTCAGGTATTTCGGGATCGCTCCGGCGACGGCGAGATCGTTGGTGGTGCCGTGCACGGCCAGCGAACCGATGTTGCCGCCCGGGAACTCGATCGGCTGCACGGTGAAGCTGTCGGTGGTGAACACCAGTTCTCCCGCGCCTGCATCCCAGGGCAGGATCGCGGCATCGCTGTTCGTGTCGAGCAGCGGATTGGCGAGATGGCGCGCGAAGATCTCGTGGATCAACTCGCGCATGTAGCGCCCCCCGTTGCCGTGGGCCAGCGAAACATGAGTGTCCAGCATCGTCATGTGTGCACCTCGGGGCCTGGCCGCCCGATCGACTTGAGCGGCACCGTGGCCTCTTCGTTCCATGCGTCGAGCTCCGCCCGGATGTGCTCGCGCATCTGCTCGCGCACGTCGTTCACGGAATTGAAGAACTCCGCCATCATCAGCACCCAGCAGTACATACCGCGAGGCGTCAGCCGCAATGCGTCGGCGTCGTGGCGGGTGGCGCCCAGTGCGCGCATCGCGGCCAGCTCGGGCGCCATCAGCAGCCAGAACGCCGCGCCATAGCGATCGGCGATGTATTCGCGCTTGAGCGTCCCGCCGAACAGGCGCACCAGGTAGTCGTAGCGCATGCGTTCCCTGAGGCCCAGCGTGCGCCGCTGGGTGATTCCGCTCTGCCCTCGCTCGACGCGGCGGCAGTAGTGGTTCAACGAAAATGTCGTCGAGTACATCGCGCCGCCCACGTAGCTGAACGCGCCGCTTCCTACACCGACGTAGTCGTCCTCGTCGATGATGTATTCGTCGAACATGCCCTCGCCACGGGTGAAGCACCAGGCCGAGGATGCGCGATATCCCGGCTGCAGCCGCTCCAGCACGCGCTGGTACATCGCATGGCGCAGCGACTCGTCGGCATTGCCCATCGACTTCTGCATCTTGTGCCGCGCCGTCCGGGCAGTCATCAGCGGATAGAACGACACCTGGTCCACGTCTAGCTCGAGCAGCGCATCGATGTCGTGGTCGAGCATCTCCATCGTCTGTCCCGGCAGGTTGAAGATCATGTCCACGTTCATCGTCGGAAAGATGCCGCGCACCGCCGCGAGGCGCTCGCGCATCCCGGCGCCGCTGCCGTATTTTTCCAGTCGCTCCATGCCCGCCAGCAGGCCGTCGTCGAAGCTCTGCACGCCGACGGAAAAGCGCGTCACGCCGGCGTCGCGATAGCGGTGCAGCACGTCGGACTCCAGATGGTTCGGGTTGGTCTCGATCGACACCGCACGAACCGGAGACAACTCGCGGATCAGCCCGAGCGTCGCCAGCAACTCGTCCGGGTTCACGGTCGGCGTGCCGCCGCCCACGTACACGTCGTCGAAGCGGAAACCGGCCTCGTGGTAAAGGCGGATCTCCTTGCGCAGCGCCTCGAAGTAACGCGCGGTCCTGGTATCGTTGTAGCGCACCCGGTGGAACGAGCAGAACGGGCACAGCACTTCGCAGAAAGGAATGTGCACGTACAGCTGGCAGGGCTTCGCCGGCGGCGTCGGCATCACGTCGGCCGATTCGTCCTCATCGAAACGCATGGCGCCCGCGTATTCGCGGCGCAGGATCCACAGGAATGGCCGTTCAAACCAGGGCATCCCTGCAGTGTATCCGTCTGAGTGCGGCGCCATCCGACTCACGGTGCGGCACCGGCCAGCCGCCCGAGGTGCTCGGCGACCTGTCCGTAGGCGAGTCCGCCATCGTTGCATGGAATGCGCCCGGGCAGCAGCACCCGGAACCCCCTCTGCTCCAGGCCCCCTGTGGCGAGTTGCGTGAGCAGCCGGTTCTGGAACACGCCGCCGGTGAGGCCGACGAGCGCGATGCCTGAACGCTCGCGCTCGGCCACGGCGACGTTGCATATCGCGTCAGCGAGCGCCAGGTGCACGGCCGAAGCGCGCTCGCCGACGCTGCGGCGCCGATCGGCACACCAGTCGAGCAGCGGCGACCCGTCGATGCGCGACAGGCCCTCGCCGTCCCTGGTCAGTGGCAGCCGGGGGAACTCACCCTGCGCACCGGCCCGGGCCTCCAGCCACATGGGACCCTGTCCTTCGAAGCTGGCTTCCAGCACTCCAAGCACGATCGCCGACATCGCATCGAACACGCGGCCTGCTGCGCTCGAGCGCGGTGCGTTCAGGCCACGCTGCCAGGCCTCGCGTACGATCGGATCCGGCACGGCAACCGGGCATTCGATTCCCGCCTCCCAGGCAAGCGCGGCCGCACTTCGCCACGGCGAGCGCCCGGCCTTGTCGCCGCCCGGCAGCCGGAAACTGCGCAGGCTGGCCGTGCGCCGCCACGAACCCGGCCGGCCCGTGAAGGTCTCGCCTCCCCACAGCGTGCCGTCCTCGCCGTAGCCGACACCGTCCCAGGCGAACACCGTGGCCGCGTCCTCGACGCCGTGTTCCATCAGCAATGCCGATGCATGTGCACGATGATGAAACACCGTCGAGTGCGGTAGGCCTTCCGCCTGGACCCAGCGCGTGGTCGCGTAGCCGGGATGCGCGTCGCAGAGGAATCGCGTGGCCTGCACGTCGTACAGGCGCTGCAGGTCCGCCACCACCTGCCCGAAGACCTTCTCGCTGCGCGGCGTGCCCATGTCGCCCACGTGCGGCGAGACGACAATACGCCGGCCCCACGCAAGCGCGACGGCGAGCTTCAGGTGCCCGCCGACCGCGAGCACGGGCTCGGGCAGTTCGGTGGGCAATTCGAGTTCCAGCGGCGCAGTGCCACGGCCCAAGCGTATGGGCCGGCTGCGTCCGGCGATGACGCGCACCACCGAGTCGTCGGCCGGACGCACGATCGGGCGATCGTGGTGCAGGAATGCGTCGGCAACCGTGGCGAGCCTCTGCTCCGCCTCGGCCGCATCCGTCAGCACCGGTTCGCCACTCACGTTGCCCGAGGTTGCGACGATCGGTCCGCCGAAAGCCGCGAGCAACAGGTGGTGCAGCGGACTGTAGGGCAGGAACGCACCGACTTCCGCGAGCCCTGGAGCCACCGATGGTGCGAGCCGTGAATCGTCCAGCCGCCTGACAAGCACGATCGGACGCGCAGGGTCGGTGAGTGCGGCGCTCTCGTCAGCGTCCGGGTCGAGGTCCGCGCGCACTGCGTCGAGCCCGTCGTCGCCGCACTGCGGGAACATGACTGCCAGCGGCTTGTGCGGACGACGCTTGCGCATGCGCAGTCGGTCGACGGCCTGCTCGAGCCGCGCGTCGCACACGAGGTGGTAACCGCCGATGCCGCGCACCGCGAGCACGCGCCCCTCACGCAGCACCGCGACCGCCGCTGCAAGTGCGTCCTCGTCACCGCTGATGCGCTTCGCCCCGGGCTCGCAGTATTCAAGGTGCGGCCCGCAGGCCGGGCAGGCGACTGGCTCCGCGTGGAAGCGCCGGTCGAGCGGATCGCGGTATTCGCGCAGGCACGCCGCGCAAAGCGGGAAGCCCAGCATGCTGGTGTTCGGCCGGTCGTAGGGCAGCGCCGTGATGATCGTGTAGCGGGGCCCGCACTGCGTGCAGTTGATGAACGGGTAGCGGTGGCGGCGATCGGACGGGTCGGTCAGTTCGCGCACGCAGTCGTTGCAGGCATAGAAGTCCGGTGGCACCGACACCTGCGGCGCGTCCGAGGCGCTCGACTCCGCGATATGGAACCCGCCCGCTGTGGGCGGCGCACAGTCTTCGGCAGACCGTATCGCAGGCAGGGCGAGCGGCGGCGCGCGCGCGACGATGTCGCGTTCGAATCGCGCGACACTCGCCTTCGGGCCGCACACCACGACCTCGACGTCGCCGCGCAGGTTCTTCACTTGGCCGCCGAGCCCGTATTCGTGCGCAAGCCGGTAGACGAACGGGCGGAAGCCGACCCCCTGCACCCTGCCGGTCATCACGATCCGGCGGGCGACCAGGCCTGCGGCAGCTTCACTCACGCTTCGGCGGCTCCTGACGCCTTGCGCCCCACCCAGACGTTCTCACGCACGCCGTTGGCCCACCAGATGCGGCAGGCACCCTCGTCGGAAACCATGCAGGGACCGACAGGCTGGCGCGGCGTGCAGGCAAGCCCGTACAGGCGGCACTCGTTCGGATAGATCTTGCCAAGCACTACCTTGGCGCAGTCGCAGCCCGGCGGCATCTGGCCGGCGCGCTTCCTGGCGATGTCGGTGTACGTCGGCAACTGCCTGCGCGAATCGTGAGCCGCGTAACGCTCCTTCAGTGCATAGCCCGACTGCGGGATCGTGCCGATGCCGCGCCAGTTGGCATCGACGATGTCCATCGTTTCATCCATGAAGCGACGTGCCGCGGTGTTGCCACCCGGCCGCACCACGCTCGGGTAGCAGTTGTCGAGGAAACACTTGCCTTCGAGCCGCTGCCGCAGCACGGAATACAGCGCCGCAAGCAGCGAGTCCGGCTGGAACCCGGCGACGGCGGTCGGCATGTCGTGGTCACGCGGAACGAACTCCCACTCGTCGGGCCCCATGATCGTGGCGACGTGACCCGGCGCGACCAGCGCCTCGAATCCGGGCTCGCCCGATTCGAGCAGCATCGCGACCGCGGGCCAGGTGCGCCGGCCCGACATCAGGAACAGCAGGTTCGGCGGCGCGCCCTGCGCGAGCAAGGCGGCCGCTGGCGCAGTGGTCGTCTCGAATCCGGCGGCCAGGAACACCACCTTGCGCGTGGGATTCGCGAGCGCGATGCTCGCCGCCTCGAGCGGACTGGCGATCGGCCGCACGTCGGCGCCGGCCGCCTTGGCCTGCTCGAGCGAGCGCGGCTCGCTCTTCGACACGTTCACCGGGACGCGCAGCATGTCGCCGTAGGCGAGCAGGATCACGCCCTCGTGCAGCGCGAGCTGGATCGCTTCGTAGATGTCTTCTTCCGGGCAGATGCACACCGGGCAGCCCGGCCCCGGGACGAGTTCGATGTTCGACGGGATCGCCTTGCGCAGCCCCGCCATCGTGATCGATCGCTCGTGGCCGCCACAGACGTTCATCACCTTGATGCGCGGCGGCAGCGGCAGCGCGCGGATCCGGTCGAGCCACTGGCTTGCGGTGCTCATGTCGTCCTCCTCAGCGCGCGGGACGGACTCCGGTCGCATGTGCGAGCGCGCCGTCGGGCGCTACCTGCGGTCGCAGCGATTCGCCACGACGGGCGCGATCGCGCTGCGCGGCCACCTCCCGATCGAGCCAGCCGAGCCAGGCCTCGAAGCCCTCGCCGCCGCGACTGGTCAACTCGATCGTCTCTCCGGAATAACCGATCTGCCTGAGCGACGCGTGAGCCCGCTCGGTGCTGAACTCGGTGATGTACGCGAGCAGGTCGGTCTTGGTGATCAGCGAAAGGTCCGCGGCGCGGAACATCACCGGGTACTTGGCTGGCTTGTCGTCGCCCTCGGGCACGGAGAGCAGCGTGATGTTGCGGTGCTGGCCGAGGTCGAAACTCGCCGGGCAGACGAGGTTGCCGACGTTCTCGATGAACAGCACGTCGAGGCCCGCGAGCGGCAGGTCGTGGACTGCGTCGTGCACCATGGTCGCGTCAAGGTGGCAGGCATTGCCGGTGCTGATCTGCACCGCGGCAACGCCGCAGGCTCGTATTCTTTCCGCGTCGTTTTCGGTGGCGAGGTCGCCCTCGACGACCGCGATCTTCAGGCGCCCGCCTAGCGCGCGGATCGTCGCTTCGAGCAACGAAGTCTTTCCGGCGCCGGGCGAGGACATCAGATTCAGCGCCAGCACGCCGTGGCCGTCGAAATGCTCGCGGTTGTGTGCCGCTACCCGGTCGTTTTCGCCGAGGATCGCGGTGATGACCTCTATGGTCTCTATCCTGCCGGCCACGCCCGTCGGCGCGGCCAGCGGCGCCCGCGTGGCGGACGGCCCGAGTGAACATCCACAGTCACGGCACATCGCTGTTCTCCTAGTGAACGGCCGAGGTCGAAGTCTCGAGCTCGACGCGCTTCAGGATCATTTCCTCACCGCCGATCACGTCCACCTTCCAGTCGCCGCAAGCGCCGCAGAGCAGCCGGTTCGCGCTGGCGTCCGTCTCGGCACTGCAGCTGCGGCAGCGCACCCGTACCGGCACCGTCTCGATTTCGAGCGTGGCTTGCTCCGCCAGCGTCCCCGCGGCGGCGAGCGGATAGGCATGCTCGAGCAATTGCGGCTCGACGCCCGACAGTGGCCCAACGGTGATCACGATCGAGATGACGCGGCGCGCGTCGTTCTGGCGCGCCACCCGCTCGACCTGCTCGATCAGCGCCTGGCAGATGGCAAGCTCATGCATGCTCCAGGACCTGGTCGATGAGGTCCCAGGTAACGCGGGCTTCCTCCTCGCTCACCTTCTGGATCGCATAGCCCACGTGCACGAGCACGTGGTCGTCGGGCGCAATCTCCTCGCCCTGCATCATGAACAGGCTCACTTCCCGTTCAATTCCCTTAGCCTCGCAGACGGCGTTGAAACCGTCGACGGACTTGATCCGCATCGGCACGGCAAGACACATGATCCACCTCCCGCCGCGGGACCACGCAGGGACCCCGGGGCACGCGCGGAGACTCGCAAACCCCAACCCCCAGGTCAAATAAGTAGATGCCCCGGCCAGGCGACGCGCCAGGCTTTCCAGGCTTCAGCCAGGTATATGCCCCGACCCGGGCGATGCGACCGGCTATCCGGGCTTCAGCGGCTCGCGGTGGACCTGCTCCGGCGCGGTTTTCTTGCGCAGCGAGCCCAGCAGCAGCGTGCCGAGCGCCAGCAGGATCTCGTCGACGAACGGCACCAGGTCGGGCACGAACAAGTCGAACACGAACAGCGTGGCAGTCAACGCGAACAGCACGGGAAACCGCAGGCCGGCGGCAAATCGCGCGACGATGTCGCGGATCACCGCGAGCGCCCGCCTGGCGTCAATACGTCCACGGACAAGCTGAAGCTGCGCGATTCCGACGGGCGCAGCGCACCGACGCCGACGACCTGGCGCGCCAGCTCTTCGCCGCGCTCGTTGCGGATCGTGAGCACCACCGAATACTCCCAGTCGCCTCCCTGCGCCGGATGCTCGAGCGTGCCCTCGACACTGAGCGCCTTGAAGCCCTCCACCGGGGTTCGAGCCGGCGCAGCCGCAGCACCGAACCGCAGATGGTGCCGGCATTGCGGGCAGACCGCGGAGCTCTCAAGGATCGTCGCCTTGCAGTGCGGACAGGTCCGCGTCCTGCCGACGGCCCCGGAGGATGTGCGCCCGGGCAGCATTCAGGCCGGGCCAGCGGTCACTTCTTGCCGCCCGGACCCTGGTCAGTCCAGCCGAAATCGGCCTGGCCGCGCATGCGCGAGCCCGCCGCGACGGTCAGCACGGCCGCCTTGACGTCGCCGTTGATCACGCCGGTCTCGAGCAGTTCAACCCGCGCGGTCGCGGTGATGTTGCCGTGCACCTCGCCGCTCACGATCACCATCGAGGCCGAGACCTGTCCCGTCACATGCGCGCCCTGCTCGATGGTCACGTTGCCTTCGACATTCACGTCGCCCTTGAAGCGGCCGGCAACGCGCACATTGCCCGAGCCCTCGATTTTGCCCTCGATCGTGAGATCGCCTGCGATCAGCGACTCTTTCGCGGGACCGCGTTCAACGGTGCGACGCGACGCGTCCGGCGCAGCGGAACCGATCGGTGCCGGCGACCGCTCGACGGCGCGCAGTTCGGGTGCTGCAGGGGCCGGCTCGCCGGCGCCCGGGGTGGTTTCCTTGGCCGTGGGATCTTTCCAGAGCGCCATGTCGATCTCCTGGTTTGCGCGCGTATTGCGCCATTACGTGATGAAGATGGTGCCGGCTGAGGGATTCGAACCCCCGACCCCCTGATTACAAATCAGGTGCACTACCAACTGTGCTAAGCCGGCACCGGGACGGCGATTCTAACCGCCGATCCGCTTTCGCGCTCAGGGAGCTGAAGCGGCCGGCGTCACGGAATCGGGATCCGGGCAGGCTCGCAGCTCGATGCGCGTGCCACCGCCGTCCTGGATTCGAAACATCTCAAGGCCCGGCAGGCCGGCGTTCTCGTTGCGGTCCACGTCCAGCCAGAATACGTCCTCCGCCCGGTAACTGTCTTCCACCTGCGGCGTGAACCCTGCCTGCATGGCCTTGGCCAGCACCTGGGCCGCGCGCCCGGGATCGCTGAATACGCCCAGCGATACGACGTTACCGGGCGGCTCTCCGGCCAGCAGGTAGGCGTCGGCGATGCCCGCGGCCCTCAGCGCCGCGAGTGCGTTTTCCGCATCATCGGCGGTTGCGAAATCCTCGATACGTACCCACTGGCCCACCCAGACCTCGTCGCGGGAGGCCCTGAGCCTCGAACGGAACCCCAGGCCATCCAGCCTGGCAGCTGCCCGCTCGGCGCCTGCCTTGTCGAGATATGGCCCACCGCTCACGCAGCTGGCAATCACTCCCGGGTCCACTGGCCCGGTTCCCTGGGCCACGTCCGACAGCTGCCGCTGCACGGGTTCCTCACGAAGCAGGCGGATCACGCGGGAGCCCTCCTGGCTGCTCGGTGTTGCATGGCCCCCGGCATCCGGCGCAGGCGCGATCCAGCGCGTCCACGCAAGGAACAGGATGTTGGCCAGCAGCAGGACTAGGAACAGTGCTCGCACTTTGAGTGCCACTCTCTCCGGGGCGTCGTAAGGGGGAGCCGGATCTTATCCGGAAACGCAAAGACCCGCCCCTCGCAGGAGGGGCGGGTCCGTTTCGGTCAGAGGCGCAAGGCGCCGGGCGACCGCCCTGGGCAGGGCAGCCGCGGGGTCGACCGTCAGCCGCCGCTAGCCATGTAGGCAGCCACGTCGGCAGCCTGCTGGGCGGTCAGCTTGAACGCCTTCTTATGCTTCATCTGGCCGGCCGAGATCTGTTCGATCGAGCCCTGAAGTTCCTTGGCGTCCTCACCCTTGAAGTCGGCCGCTTCGTGGCATTCCGCACAGTTTGCCTCGAATGTCGCCTTGCCGGCGGCTGCGTCGGCCAGCGCGGATCCACTGTAGCCAGCAAGTCCAGCTGCAATAAGACCGATCGTCGTCAATGTTCTGATTTTCATCACTTTTCTCCAGAATGACTGCCCGGCGACAGTCCCGCCGGCACGTTGCACCCGGCGGGAATGATACACGGCGGGCCTGCTTACTCAGACTGCGGTTTCCCACCATAGTTCGCTGGTTTAGCGACGGCTAGGACCGCCAGTCCGCGCAGCACGAGGTCCGGGACCAGCGTGGCTCGCGACCTGAGCAGCGGCATGACCGCGGCAGCTGCACCGCCGGTCAGCAGCAGCCCTGCCTGCGTCCCGAGCCTCGCTTCCACGTCCGCTACGCCACGGTCGATCAGCGCCGCAACCGCGAGCCGGCAACCGCGCTCGATCGCGTCCCGTGTGTTGTCCGCGAGCGGAGCGCCGCCGGAGCTGCCGCTGGCCTCCGAGCGCCCGGCGAGGTCGGCCGTCCCGCCATGCAGCGAGTGCACCATCAGCCCGGGCCCGGGAATGATGAATCCCCCGAGATGCTCGCCGCTCGCGGTCACCGCATCGAAGGTCGTCGCGGTGCCGACATCTGCGACGCAGCAGTCGCCTCGCGTGGCCGAGTGGCCTGCGATCACGGCCAGCCAGCGATCCACACCCCGCAGCCGCGGCTCGCCATAGGCGTTTCGGACACCGGCTGCCTGCTCACTGGTCGCAACAAAGGTCGCGCGACGACCGATCGCCAGGGCGGCCGCGGAGTCGAGGGCGGCCGACGGCGCCTCCGAGACACTCGCGACAATCACGTCGTCGATACCGGGCACCGAAAACAACGACCGACGCCAGTCGTCCTGCGTCCAGCCCGAGTAGCTGGCGGCCTGCTGCGCGCCGAGGACGCGGCCGTCGAGCGTGGCCCACTTGACGCGCGAATTGCCGATGTCGACCAGCAGCTTCATACCGCCAGCTCCGGCGCTGCGCGCAGGCTGACGTCGCCGGCCAGGTAACGCTCGACCCGTCCGCCGGTTTCGACCCGCAACGCGCCGTCGCGATCAGCACCGAGCGCGCGCCCCTCGATGCTGCCCGTGCTCTGCGTAACCCTGACCTCGGCGCCGCAGAGTGAGTCGAGCTCCTGCCAGCGCGCCGCAAAGGGTGCAAACCCCTCGCGGCCGAAGCGCTCGAGCCCATCGCACATCGCTGCGAGCAGACGACCGGCGAGTGCGTTGCGACTGGGGAGCTGTTCGCCCATGGCCTCGCCCAGGTCCGCGACCGGCGTGGCGCCTGGCACAGCGACACTCGAGCGCGCCTCGGCCGACAATGCGACATTCAGTCCGAGCCCCACGACGACACTCGCGGCGCCACCCGCCTCCAGGCGCAGCTGTATCAGCAGCCCGCCGAGTTTCCGGTGTCGCCACACGATATCGTTGGGCCACTTGAGCATGGTCTCGCCGGCCCCCGCGGAACGAAGCGCATCGGCCACCTGGACGCCGAGTGCCAGGCTCAACGCTGACAGTTCCGCCGGGACTTCGGGGTAGCTCCAGGCGATCGAGAATGTCAGCCCCGAACCAAAAGGCGCGAACCAGGAACGTCCGCGCCGTCCACGTCCCGCACGCTGGATCTCGGCGAATACGATGCGCGGCGACCCCACCGGCGGCGCGGGCGCAGCGTAGAGATATTCGTTGGTCGATTCGGTCGCGAAGTGGACTTCGACCTCGCAGGGAAAAGGCCTGCCCGGATGCCCGGCTGCGCCTCGGATCGCGTCGGCATCGAGCAGTTCACAAGGCCCTGCGAGCCGGTAGCCGCGCCGATCCACGCTCGCTATGCCAACGCCGGTTTGCCTCAGTTCACCGACCAGCTTCCACACCGCAGTTCGGCTCACGTCGAGACGGGCTGCGAGCTCCGGTCCGGCGTGCAAACGGCCGTCGGCCAGCAGTGCGAGCAGCGCGCGGCAGGTGGCGTCACTCATCGCGGCCGCAGTAGCCAGAGTCGCTGTGCCCGGTTCTCGGTGCCATCCTTCATGCGCAGGATATTGGCTCGGTGCGTGTAGGCGACGAAGGCAGTCATCACGACACCATAGGCGAGCAACGGCGTGTCGCCCGGCCACGCGTAGGCAAAGTACAGCGGCAGCGACGCGACGCCGAGCATGGTGCCGAGTCCCACGTATCCGGTCACCAGCACGCAGGCCAGCCACACAGCCAGGAAGGGCAGCAGCGCCGTAGGCGCCAGCACCGCAACCGTGCCGAGCAGCGTGGCAGCGCCCTTTCCACCGCGGAACTCGTACCAGACGGGGTAGACATGACCGACGACCACGGCGACAGCGCACGCAACCGCAAGCCACTCGCCATCAATGTCCGCGTCGTATCCGACCAGTGGCAGCGCGAGTCCGGGAAGGACGCCAACGGCGAGCAGCGCCTTGCCGATGTCGAAGGCGAGCACGCCGATCCCGAACGTCCAGCCCTGGGTCCTGAGCGCGTTGGTGCTTCCGGCATTGCCGCTGCCCTGCTCGCGGATGTCGATGCCCCGCAGCCGCCCGAGCAGCAGGCTGCCTATCAGCGACCCGATCAGGTACGAAAGCAGGGTCTTTACGCCGAGTTCGAGCACGCGGGCCTCCGGTCGGCGATTCTAGCATCGGCCCCAGGCAACGCCCGGGCATGGGCCGCGCTGCCTGCGCGGGCCGACGCGGCCGAACACCAGCACGCCGCCAGTCAGCGGCGCGGCAGGAACACCTCGGCAATCATGCAGCGCACCGACCCGCCGCCGAGCTGCTCGATCGTCGGCACCGGCGGCGCGACCACTGCACCCACGCAGTCGCACAGCAGCTCGCGCCCTGCGGGGCCGAATGCCTGCCAGGCGCTCGCGGAAAGGGCCAGCACCGCAGTACCGGCCTCTGAATTGAGCTCCAGAGCGTTGCCGGCGAATGCGGCCATCTGCGCATGGTCGATGTCCACGACCCGCCGTCCGCCTGCTCTCAGGCGTTCGAGCAGCTGCCCTCGCTGCGGTCCAGCGATCGCCGGACCGCACACGATGGCCGAGCGGCTGCCGATCGAGAGCATCACGTTCGTGTGATAGACGGGCACGCCCGACTCGTCGGTCGCATCGAATGCGAGCGGCTCGTAGCCGAGTTCCTCGCAGAGTTCGCGCAGCACCGGTTCGTCCGTGCGGGGCGATCGGCAGGCGTAGGCGACGCGAGCCACGTGGTCGAAAACAACGCTGCCGGTGCCTTCGAGAACCCTGCCCGCGAGTTCGTGGTGAGTCAGGTCCACCAGGCGCTCGACCGCGTAGCCGCCCTGCTCCTCGAGCCGGGCGATAAGCTCAACACGCCGCTCCCTCCTGCGGCTCGGCGCCATCATCGGGTACAGCACCACCGTCCCGTCCTGATGCAGGCTCACCCAGTTGTTCGGAAAGACGGCGTCGGGGCAGGCATCGGGCCCGGGCTCGTCGAGCGCGAAAACCCGAATGCCAGCCGAGGCCAGCGCCTCGACCAGGCCGTCGAACTCCGCGAGCGCGCGCGCCTGCCGAAGCCCGGTGGGACCGGAATCCGGCCGCTGGAAGGCATTGCTGCTGGCGGTCTCGGGGTTCCAGCCGAAAGCGGCCGGTCGCACCATCAGCACGGCGTCCGTGGTCTGGCTCATGGACGGATTGTAGTGCTACCGATCTGCCAACCAGGGCGCCATTGCGGTTAGTCCCAGTTGCGGACGATTCTCATTCAGGACAGACTCACGGCGTTAAGATCCACCCAGGCATCGACCCCAGAATGCTCCCCATCAGCCTTGCAGCCATGAAGAAAGGCGCCCGCGGCACTGTCGCAGAGGTGACCGACGACTCGCAGAGCCTGGGCGACGAAACCCACTCGACCATAAGCCGGCGACTCCTCGAGCTTGGCTTCGTGCCGGGCGAGGCGCTGGAGGTCGTCGCCGCGGTCTGGCCGGGTGGCGACCCGATCGCAGTTCGCCTTGGCAACACGACCTTCGCGCTGCGCCGCCGGGAGGCCCAGTCAGTCCTGGTCGCCGTCGACTGCACCTGAGCCCGACATGAAAGACCAGCCCGCGCCGACGTCGATGCGCGTAGCGCTCGTCGGTGTACCCAACTGCGGCAAGACCGCGCTCTTCAATCGGCTCACCCGCAGCCGGCAGAAGGTCGCCAATTACGCGGGCGTCACGGTTGAACGCAAGGAAGGCTCCTTCGTCAGCCTGGGAGGGCAGCGCCAGTACCGCGTGCTCGACCTGCCCGGCTCCTACAGCCTGACACCCACGACGCTCGACGAGGCGATCACCCGCGATTTCCTGCTCGGCCGGCTCGCCGGCGAGGCCGCGCCCGAGTTCGTGGTTTGCGTCGTGGATGCCACCAACCTGAGGCTGAACCTGCGCCTGGTGCTGGAGCTGCGCGACCTCGGCGTGCCGATGATCGTTGCGCTGAACATGAGCGACCTGGCACTCGATCGTGGCTTCCACCTCGACCGCGAGCAGCTCGAACGCGAACTCGGCGTACCCGTGGTCGAGACGATCGCGGTCGTTGCCGGCGGACACGAACGGCTCGTCGCGGCGCTGGACGCCGCGGCGCTGCCCGGCGCGCTCCCGGCACGCGATTGGCACGACCCCAG
>JALHTE010000125.1 GCA_022865595.1 Steroidobacteraceae bacterium
CTGGTGCTCTCCCCTCACTACGGCGCGAGCAAGCTGCGCTGGTGCCTCGACCACGTTCCAGCGGTTCGAGGCGCCGCGGACCACGGCGACCTTGCATTTGGACCGCTTTCGAGCTGGCTGCTTCGATGCCTGCTCGACGAACATCCGGAGGTCGTCGATCCGGCCAATGCATCGCGGACCTTGCTGTTCGACCCCGGGACGCTGGCCTGGTCTCCCGCGCTGCTTGATGCCTTCGACATCGACGTCGCGTGCCTCCCGACCTGCGTTCCGACCTGTCACAGATACGGCCACCTGCGCACGGGCACGCGCAGCAT
This sequence comes from Steroidobacteraceae bacterium, assembly GCA_022865595.1. Taxonomy (GTDB): domain Bacteria; phylum Pseudomonadota; class Gammaproteobacteria; order Steroidobacterales; family Steroidobacteraceae; genus RPQJ01. The sequence continues at coordinate 315 of JALHTE010000125.1, forward strand.
TCCCGTCACTGCCTGCACGGGCGACCAGTCCGCAGCTGCGTTTGCGTTCGGCGTCCCCGATGAGCGGACGGCGCTGGTCAATGTCGGCACCGGCGCTTTCGTGCAACGCGCAGCCACACGCGGCACGCCGCTGCCGGCCGGACTGCTGCGCAGCGTGCTTCGCTCGGACAGGTCCGGGGCGGTCTACAGTCACGAGGGCACTGTCAACGGCGCAGGCAGCGCAGTCGACTGGTTGCGCAATCACTCGGCTATCGACGTAGAGCGCGCGCTCGATTCGCTTGTCCTGCAGCCCAGCGAGGACGTGCCACTGTTCATGAATGGCGTCGGCGGGCTCGGCGCCCCGTTCTGGTTGCCGGGATTTCCCGTCGAATTCGTCGCCGACGGCGACGACAGACTGCGCCTCAAGGCGGTGGTGGAGAGCGTCGCCTTCCTGCTGTGCGTCAACCTCGACGCAATGCAGGGGTCGGCGACACTGGACACGGCAAGGATCTCGGGCGGCATGGCGCGCTGCGACTATCTCTGCCAGGCGCTGGCGGATATCTGCGGGCTCGAGGTGCATCGCCACCAGCAACGGGAGGCGACTGCGCGCGGAGTGGCATTCCTCGCTGCCGGGCAGCCGTCGCGGTGGAATGCAGTGCCCGTCGATCGCAGCTTCCAGCCGCAGCCCAATGGGCCTCTCAACACGCGCTACCGTCGCTGGCTCGCCGAGATGGCCAGGCGCGGCGCGACCAGGCCCTGGTCGAAACCCGTGGCGCCATGACTACGTCGCGGTCAGCGTCGCGTAGATCTCGCGCTCTATCCATGTTCCGCCGCGACCGGCGTCGTAGTAGCCGCAATGGCCGCCGTGCGCCGTGCGGTTGACGACGAGCGCCGGCGGACGCGCGACGCGTTCGAAGTCTTCGACTGGAATGATCGGGTCGTCGGCCGCCGTGATGATGCGTGTTGGGTGACGGACCGCAGTGAGCGCGTCGCCCGTGATGGCATAGCCCTGCAGATAGTCTTCAAGGGAGGGATAGCCGCCGTACCTGCGCGCGAGGTAATCGGTCATGTCCGTCAGGTTGTCCATGGCCCGAACTTCGCTCAAGTCGTAGAGCTGCGGCCAGGCAGCCTGTTTCTGCGCGAGCGACCTGCGCCACTTCCAGACGAAGTAGCTGCGATAAACCGGCCAGCCGGCCTCGAGCCGCGCGAGCGTGTGCCGGGGGTCCGCCACGGGACACACCGCAACGACCCGTTCGAGTTCGAGACCCGCAGCGCCCGCCCGCGCCGCGACACGCAGGAAGAAGTTTCCGCCGAGCGAGAACCCGACCAGGTTGAGGCCGCGCCCTGCGTTCAGCTGCCCGATGCGCTGCACGGCGCCGACCACTTCCTGTATGCGGCAGGAATGGAAGATTTCCGCATTGAGGTAATGGCTGCCGCCATGATCGCGCAGGTTTAGCCGCACCACGTCGAAACCACGGTCCAGCAGGTACTGTCCGAGGGACAGCACGTACAGCGACTCCGAACTCCCTTCCCAGCCGTGCAGCAGCACCGCGACACGCGAGGCCCTGGCGTGCCCGGCGCGCTCGCAGGTCGCGTGATGCGCCAGCAGCCGCACCCCATCGCCACAGTCGAGCACGATCTCCCGCGAGGCGGCGACCAGCCGGCGGCTGCGCCGGGCGACCCCGGGGCGCCTGAACGGAAGGCTGGGAAATACGGACTGGAGGTGCGGACTCGACAGCCAGGACGGCGGCTTGAAATCACGCCCGGACGCAGCCACGGCGCAACCGCTCACCGGAGCCGTCGTCTCGAGCACGGACTCCTCGACGATTCGTGACCGATCCGTCACTCGGCGGGCACGACCCTGGTCTCGATCCGGTTGTTCTGGGCCGCGACCGTGTTCCACGCGCCGGCAGTGGTCGTTTCGGTCTGCTCGGGATACTCGACCGTGCTGCGCCGGCCACCATCGACGGCATCCACGACGATCGCCCCGCCGCTGCGCTTGTGCAGGGTCGCAGCGAAGTTTGCAAAGTCCACCGTTTGTCGCTGCGCCGGAGGAAGCGAGTCGTGGAACGGGTTGCCGACGATGTCGCATTTCCTGAGCGGCAACATCGGGTCGGCGACGCCGAATCCATCCGTCGGACTGCCAGTGAGGCAGAAATCTCCAATCGTGTACTGGAGGACGATCTTCCCGCGGAAGTCCTGCGCCAGCAGCGTACTTGCCAGCGTGCGCAGGTGCTCGAGGCGCGTGCCACCGAACGGTACGTCGCCATAGGGCACGTAGTCGACCGGTGCCGACGTCGGCGGTGACGCACCACTCGGCACGGGCTGCGGCGCGTCCGATGCTGCCGGACCCGGCGAAAATGTCGCCGCCCCGAACGCACCCGGGACGGGCGCAGTCGCGGCAAAAGGCGAGGCAACCGGGCGCGGAGCCTTGGCGAGCGCGCTCACCTGGTCCTCGAGGCGCGTGACCTGGCGCCCGATTTCCCGGCCGGTCTCGAGTTCCTGCCAGTACATGAAGCCCAGCACACAGGCGGGAATCACAGCGAGCAGGGCCGTGAGTAACACCGGCCACCACTGGCGCGGCGGTGCCTCGACAGGCGGCAGTTCGACGACCGCGGGAGGCTGCTTCTGCACGTTCTCCTTGATCTCGGCGCCAAGACGGCGCGCGAATGCCTCGAAGGTGGCGAGTACGAAGCGGCGCTGCTCAGCCAGCTGGTCCTTGACCAGCTGCTGCACAGACTGCCTCAGGCCCGCCGACAACTCGGACAGGGCTGCCGGCGACACCGCCGACATCGGCATCGCGGCGTCCGCCAATCCGGGCTGAGCCGTCGCCATCTGCGGGAGCGATGCCGCATCGGGTTGGCCGTCCTGGGCGACGGGCTGCACGCCCGCGGCAGCAGGCGGCTCCGGCCGCCGGAACAGGGTCGTGCGGTCCTGCCTGCGGTCCTGCAGCAGGTGCAGCTGGTAGAGCACGCGCGATACGTCGGCTGGCCTCACGGTCTTCGGCAGCACGCCCACCGCGCCCAGCGCGCGGGCCTGGCTCACGTAAAGCTCGCCCTCCTGCGAGGTGTACATCAGCAGGGGGATCATCGCGGTCTGCGCGTCACCCTTGATGGCCTGCACGGCCTGGAATCCGTCCATCCCGGGCATCAGGTGATCCATGAAGATCACGTCCGGGCGGTGCTGCCGCAGATACTCCAGGGCCTGCTCGGCGGATTCGGCAGTATCGACGGCCAGGCCGTACTGCTCGAGCATCCGGCCGAGGATCACCCTGGCCGAACGCGAGTCATCCACGATCAGGGCGCGTTTGCCCGTCGACATTCCCCTACCCCTCGGATAACGGCCCCCGGGCCGCGCGTACAGGCTTTCTACCTTGATCCGGCGGGGAAGCCAATCCCGGCAAACGCCTCTGGCTCCCTGCGCCCACGGGGTTATGCTTCCACAACGAAAAGCAAGGACAACGGAGGCGGCAAATGCCCTACTCGACCTCAGACATCCGAAACATCGCACTCGTAGGCCAAGCCGGCGCGGGCAAGACACTGCTGGCCGAGGCCTTGCTCGCGCAATCCGGTGCGATTCAGTCCAAGGGCTCCCTCGCGCGCGGCACCACCGTGTGCGACTCCGACCCCCAGGAAAAGGCCCTGCTCCACTCGCTGGATGCCGCGATCTGCGGCTTCGAGGCCCAGGGGCGGCGGGTCAACATCATCGACACACCGGGCTACCCGGACTTCCTGGGCCGCAGCCTCTGCGCGCTCGAGGCCGTCGAGACGGCGGTAATCGTGGTCAGCGCGGTGAACGGTATCGAGCCGATGACGCTGCGCATGATGGAATTCGCGAAGGCGCGCAAGCTCTGCAAGCTCATCGTCGTCAACAAGATCGACAGCCGGGACGCCCGCACCGAGCAGGTGCTCGCGGACATACGGGATAACTTCGGCAGGGCCTGCCTGCCGCTGAATCTGCCCGCCGAAGGCGGCAGTGCGGTGGTGGACTGCTTCTTCCAGGCGGCAGGCAAGGCCACTGATTTCTCCTCCGCGGAAGCGGCACACACCGAGATCATCGACCAGGTGGTCGAGGTGGACGAGGAACTGATGGCCCTGTACCTCGAGCAGGGCGAGGAAATCTCCCCCGACCAGCTCCACGACCCGTTCGAGCAGGCGCTGCGCGAGGATCACCTCGTGCCGATCTGCTTCTGCAGCGCCGAGACGGGCGCCGGCATACAGGAACTGATGGACGTGCTGGTTCGCCTTGCGCCGAATCCCGCCGAAGGCAATCCGCCGCCGTTCCTGAAGGGCGAAGGCGACGCGGCGGTGCGGGTCAAGGTCGAGCCCGACCCGGACAAGCATGTCATCGGACATGTCTTCAAGGTCACGATCGACCCGTTCGTCGGCAAGCTCGGCATATTCAGGGTTCACCAGGGCACGGTTAAGGCCGGAGCCCAGCTGCTGGTGGGCGACGCGCGCAAACCCATCAAGGTTGCGCATCTCTACCAGCTCCAGGGCAAGGAACACATCGAGGTGCCACAGGCGGTTCCCGGCGACATCTGCGCCGTGCCCAAGATCGACGAACTGCACTTCGACGCGGTGCTGCACGACTCGCACGACGAGGACCACCATCACCTCAAGTCCGTGAGCTTCCCGCCTCCGATGCTGGGCCTGGCCATCCACGCCGAGAAGCGCGGCGACGAACAGAAGCTCTCGGAATCGCTGCACCGCCTGGTGGCCGAGGATCCCTGCGTGCGTGTCGAGCATCACACCGCCCAGAACGAGACCGTGCTCTATGGCCTCGGTGACCTGCACCTGCGCGTGATGCTGCAGCGAATGACCGAACGCTATGGCGTCGCGGTCAAGACTGCGCCACCCAGCATCCCCTACCGCGAGACGATCACGCGACCGGCAGAGGGACACAGCCGGCACAAGAAGCAGACCGGCGGCGCCGGCCAGTTCGGCGAGGTCTACCTGCGCGTGGAACCGCTGCCGCGCGGCTCGGGTTTCGAGTTCGTCGACGATGTGGTCGGCGGCGCGATCCCCGGGCAGTTCATCCCGGCAGTCGAGAAAGGCGTCCGGCAGGTGCTCTCCGACGGCGCGATCGCCGGATTCGAGCTGCAGGACGTGCGCGTCAGCGTCTATGACGGCAAGCACCACGCGGTGGACTCGAAGGAAGTCGCTTTCGTGGCCGCGGGACAGAAGGCTTTCACAAGCGCGATCAAGGAAGCCGGGCCGATCGTGCTGGAGCCGATCGTCAAAGTAGAGATCAGCACGCCGTCGGACTCGATCGGCGACGTGACCAGCGACCTGTCCACGCGTCGCGGCCGCATCAGCGGCCAGGACACGCTGCCGGGCGGGCGCTCACAGATCTCGGCGCTGGTGCCGCTCGCCGAGCTCCAGGACTACCTCTCGCGGCTCAAGGCGATCACCGGCGGCGAAGGCACCTACACGATGGACCTGAGCCACTACGACCCGGTGCCCGCACGCAGGCAGCAGGAGCTGGCCGCCGCGTTCAAGCCGCAGGAAGAGGCGGAGTAGCCGGTGCAGCGACCGGCCGGCGCTCCCGCACAGGAGCGCCGCGCCTTGTTTATTTCCGGGCTCCGCTGGAAGAATAAAACGCCCGCGCGATGGGCTTGTAGATCAAGCCGCGCTTGATCGCGGCCAGCGACCTCGCCAGGACCCTGCTCTGCGGGGCCGGGATCCGCGAGCGCAGGGCCGTCACGTCCGCGTCGAGTGTCGATCCGTACCGCGCGACCTGTCGTGGGTAGACGACGTCGCGCACGTATCGATAGAGCTTCTCGTCCTCGACGTGATGCGCGCGGATCATTTCCACCGTGCGCGGATCGCCAAGAAGCTGCCTGCGAATGGTACTCGAGGACGCTACGTTCCTCGCGCGGTATGCAATGTCGAATTCCGGGTCGCCGACCCAGCCTGCCAGCATCACCAGCGACTCGTCGAATCGCTCCTGCAGCCCGACGAAGCCGATATGCCGCTCGATCACCTCGATGGCCCGAGCCGCGTCCGCGACGGCCGGCCAGTCTTCGCCAGCCATGCTGTTCCGCAACAGGAACCGCGACTGGAAGTCTGCATACCTGGCGAGCCAGGGTTCGAATTCGGATGTTTCGTCCTTGTTGCGCCGGTACTGGTAATGCGACACGCAGCGCTCGACCGGGTCGCGAAGGAACACGAAATAACGAGTCGAGTCGCAGCTCGAAGCGAGATTGCCGAGCGGAACCACGCCGTGCCCGGCAATGCTGCGCAGCCGCGGATAGAAGCGGCGTGCGAATCGAAGACCGTCCGGCGTGACAGCGCCTTCCGCCTGCAGGTCACAGTGTCTTCCGGGAAACGACTGCCGCAGGATGTCGCACATCGTCTGGCCGCCCGTCTTCATCACGTGCGCGTAGGCGATCAGGTCGCACCGCTTCGTCACGACGGGTCCCTGTCGTCGCCCGGTCCCGCCGGCGGCACGCGCATTTCGAGCCCGAGGGCGCGGCGCAACCATCGCCACGGGCCGCGCCACGGCAGGTCGCCCCGTCCCGGGTTCGCGTGCGGCCAGGGCCGAGTCGGAACGGGGGCCTGAAGGAAGGCACATAAGCGCTGCCAGCCTCGTTCACGCGTCGGATCCAGCTCGAGAAACTGCCCGGGCCGGGTAGCGAAGAACTCGCGAACCGCCCGGTTGTGTGCGCGGTAGGCATCCAGCCACGCCTGCCGGCTCTGTTCGTCCCGCGACGGGTCCGCATGCGGCCCGAACATCCATGCGCGCATCGGTCGGATCCGACGGTTGTGGAAGAAGCCAACACAGCTCGCGATCCACGGCTCCTCGTCACGCACCGTCAGGATGTAGCGCGCATCGGGATACATCGCGTGGATCTCACGCCAGATCCTGAAGTACGGATTGTCGGTAAACCCTTCGAACATCGCGAACGTCGGCAGGCGGAAATCGCCCGCCTCGATCTGCCGTATCAGCTTCGCGCCGTCGTCGGCCCCGGGGTAGCTGCCGGGCGTATCGCCGTTGACAGTGTGATAGCCGAGGATGCGCAGCGCTTCAAAAAGCGTCGTCGTGGCGGTCTTGTAGAAGCCGATCCCGAACACCTTGCCTTCGTACTGCATCACGCCGGTTGCTTTCGTTCACTTGCCGGCGCGAGCCGCGCAAGCTCATCGGCCAGCGTCGTGAGCCGGCTGCGCGCGCGGTCACGCTGTCGCGGCGTGAGCGTGGCGTCCAGTGCGGCAAGCAGTTCGACGGTCTCCGCGCGCCGACGCTCGATCGCGGCGCGGTACTGCGGCGTCCAGATCTCGTCCGGGCGCGCGACCAGGATGGTCATCCGACTCGCAAACTCCTCTCCCGAGTGGCGGACCGCCAGCGCCGCCGCAAGGCCCTCACGCCATGCGCGGCGATTGTCCCGCCACTCCGCCATGAAGGAGCCGGCGCGTGCCGCGTGATCGTCGACCAGCGCCCGTTGGCGAGCGTCGAGACTGCCGGTAAACCGCTCGAGTGTGCGTCGCACCCGTTTCTGCCTGCGCTCCACCTGCTGCGCAGGCTTGAGATCGCCGAATTCCCGCCACTCCTCCTCTTCCCGTCGCTCGAGGCTCGCGAGCAGTTCGACCACCTGCTCATCGGTGAGCGTGCGCCCGATGTCGATCGCAACCGACGCCAGTTCCGTGCCGATCTCGTGCCAGAACGCGTCGGTCTGCTGCGCGGCCTGCTGCCAGATTCCTGCCCCGGCCCCCTGGCCGACGGATCCGGCGAGCGTACGCAGGAATGCCGCGTAGCGCTCGGGCTCGGATGCGCGATGCCGCGCCAGGCTCTCGGAGAGCAGCCTGTCGAGCTGTTCGGACTGCGCATCGTCGAGCGTGACCATCCCTTCCACGTAATAGGCGACGATCGTGTCGAGGCGCGGATAGACGATACCGAGTCCGCAGCCTGCGACCGCGAGCAGGGTCGCGACGACCACGCTGCGACACACGTGCGTCTTCCACCGTCGTAAGCTTGCTGCCGTGGCGTGCATTGCCGCTGACTCTAGGCGGGGTCCGCCGGCGTGCCAAGTGGGTCGAGCAGGTCGGCCCCCTGGTTGCGCGCGTCGTTGACCCGGCGGCTCACCGGTCGAACCTCGAGCCCGCCGTGTGCCCAGGGAACGAGCAGCCCATCCGGCGTGCTGGCCGCGCCATCGGCGGTCTGCAGCCACTCGTCGTGCTGCGCCCCGGCAATGATCACGGGCATGCGGTGGTGGATATGTTCGAGTTCCGGGGCAGCCGGCACCGTGACGATGCAGCATGACTCGAGCGGTTCGCCGGTCGCGGGATCGAGCCACGACTCCCACAGCCCTGCCATGCCGAATGGCTCGCGGTCTGCAAAGCTCAGGTAGAACGGCTGCTTGACGCTGCCGCTGCGCTGCCACTCATACCAGCCGTCCGCGAGCACCAGGCATCTGCGGCGCTTGTAGGCACTGCGGAAAGACGGCTTTTCACCCAGGGTCTCCGCGCGGGCGTTGATCATGCGCGCGCCGATCGACTTCTCGCGGGCCCAGGACGGCACCAGCCCCCAGTGCAGCATCGCGAGCGAGCGCTCTCCTGCGCGATCGGCGCGGACCGCCGCGATGAATTGCGTCGGCGCGATGTTGTAGCGCGGCTCGACCTGCGGCGCATCCGTGACACCGAACAGGCGCACCACCGCCTCGTGCGGAGAGTAGAAGGCAAATCGACCGCACATGGTCCGCGCCTACTCCCGCGTCCCGATGCCCCTCTCCAGCAGCCAGACGCTGGCAGCGAAGAGCGCCGCGGCCGCAAGCAGCATGATCGCAAAGGCGAGGCCGACGTCAACGTCCGATACGCCGAGAAACCCGAACCGGAACGAGTTCACCATGTACAGGATCGGGTTCGCGCGCGAGGCATGCTGCGCCCACTCGGGCAGCATCGTGATCGAGTAGAACACGCCGCCGAGGTAGGTGAGCGGCGTGAGTATGAATGTCGGTATGAACGTGATCTGGTCGAAGTTCTTGGCAAATATGGCGTTGATCAGGCCACACAGCGAGAACACCAGCGCGGTCAGCAGCACGGCGGCGCAGACCAACAGGATGTGCTCCACGTGCAGCCGGGTAAAGAACAGCGCGATCACCGTCACGACCAGCCCAACCAGCAGGCCGCGCATCATGCCGCCAGCCACGTAGCCCAGCACGATCAGCCAGTTCGGCAGCGGCGATACCAGCAACTCCTCGATGTGCCGGCCGAACTTTGCGCCGAAGAACGACGACACGACATTGCCGTAGCTGTTTGTGATCACCGACATCATGATCAGGCCGGGCGCGATGTACTGCATGTACGTGAAACCGCCCATCTCGCCGATGCGACGTCCCACCAGGCTGCCGAAGATCACGAAGTACAGCGTCGCGGTGATCGCGGGCGGCACCAGCGTCTGCCCCCAGATGCGGACGATGCGGCTGAATTCGCGGATGACGATGGTGCGGAACCCGACCCACCGCCGGTCGGCCGTGCTGGCGACTGCCTGGGTGCCCGCGCCCGGTTCCGGTGTCCAGCTCATGAAGACACCGCCGGCCGGGCGAGCCCGGTCCCCGCATCCCTGCCCTCGACCAGGCGCATGAAAAGCTCCTCGAGGCGGTTTGCCTTGTTGCGCATGCTGACGACTTCTATTCCCAGCGCTGTCAGCGCCGCGAACAGGTCGTTCAGGTTCTGCTCCTTGCTTACTTCTGCCTCGAGCGAGCCATCGCTGGTGACCTTCAGCGCGTAACCCGGAAGGTGGGGGGGTCGCTCGAGCGGCTGTCGCAGGTTCAGCACGAATATTTCATTGTGCAGCTTGCGCAATACCGTCGTCATGCGGTCATGCTCGATGATCCGGCCCTCGTCGATGATCGCGATGTTTCGGCACAGGTGTTCAGCTTCTTCGAGGTAGTGGGTCGTCAGGATGATGGTTGTACCTTCCTCGTTGATCTGCCTGAGGAATTCCCACATCGAGCGGCGCACTTCGATGTCCACGCCCGCAGTGGGCTCGTCGAGAATCAGCAGTCTTGGTTCGTGGACCAGCGCGCGCGCAATCATCAGGCGGCGCTTCATGCCGCCGGACAGCGTCCTCGAGATCGCGTCCCGCTTGTCCCAGAGTTGCAGCTTGTGGAGCCAGTGCTCGACGCGATCCTTCGCCACGCTGCGCGGCATTCCATAGAAGCCGGCCTGGTTGATGAGAATGGTCGTGACCTTCTCGAACTGGTTGAAGTTGATCTCCTGGGGAACCAGGCCGAGGCAGGCCTTGGCAGCCTCCAGGTCCGTATCGATGTCGTGCCCGAAAACGAAAGCCTTGCCGGCGGTCTTGGTGACCAGCGATGAAACGATTCCAATCGCCGTTGTCTTGCCCGCCCCGTTCGGCCCAAGCAGCGCGAAGAAATCTCCCTGCTCGACGTCGAGGTCGATGCCCTTGAGCGCCTGTACGCCGGTCTTGTAGGTCTTGGCGAGCTGTCGCAGCGAAAGGGCTTGCATGGGTTGCGCATGGCGAACCGAGGGGTGCGCAGCGTAACGGGGCACCGGGCCAGCGGCAACACAGCCAGGCCATCCGGCACTATCTGTCCATCAGGCAGATCCCCGCGCAATGCGCCCATTGCAGCGAATTCGCCGAACCGGCCTGCGCGGCGCCACGCAGCATTGCCCAGAACTGCGAATGCGCGGGCCACCGCGGCCCGACGACACCGGGAGAGGCCGCCAGCAGCGCAATCCGGGTGGGACCGGTCTCGCTCAACTCCTGCTCCTCGGTCGTCGACAGGCCGAAAGCGATGCGCGCCACCAGCGGCGCGCTCTCAGCGAGTCGCCAGGCGGTAAAGAGCGCTCCGTGAGCGAACGCGACGCACCCGGCCAGGCGAGTGGTACTTTGGCCGCCCCCGTTCGGCCGATCTTCCACCCTGTCCATCTCTTCCGGAAATTCGGTACCAGGCACCGAATTTCTGGTCGGAAGGCGCAACTCGAAGAGTGCGAAGGGGCAAGCGGCCATCCGCCCCCTGACCTCCGGGTCAGCACCTGCAATCTGGTTTCTGACGTCGCCCGACCAGCCGAACAGCGGATCCGAACAGGCCCCCGGATCCAGCCCGAGTTCGAGGTAATGCCGGTTCAGATCCGCAAGGTCCCGTAGCACGGAACGCGTGAATATCCCCTCGGAAATGGGCGAGCCAGGAAGCCAGCCCTGGACATCACCTGGAGTTCGAGTCATGACGGCCTCCCCTAATATGGTCTAAACGGACCATATTTAGTTATAGACTGCCATATATGGTCCTGTTGGACCATATATGGCGAGAATAACTAAATTTGGGGGACCGCCATGCGCATTACTGATTGTCGCTACGATCGCGACCGCCTGAGGCTCGCCGTAGCCTACCGCCTGATTGCCCACGAGGCTCGCACACACACGATCAGGCATTGCACCGGCCTGTCCGGGGACCGTATTCGCAAGCTGTATCGGCACTATGCACTCAATTCCCACGGCCCTGCAGTTCGCCGTCGCCGGGGCAAATCGCCCCGCCAGATGTCCTATTTCCGGCGCTCGGTGGAGCACGAGCTGCAGGCCGCGACGCTCGCAACACTGCTCGCGCATTGCGGGCTGCTGCAACGTACCCAGCGCCTGCCCGCCCCCAGGATCGAGGACGTTGCGTGCTTTTGTGATGTCTACGAAGCTTTTCTGTGCGTCTGCCCCCTGTCGCTGATTTCATTCGAGCACGCGTGGTACCTCGGGCAGGCCCTCGGGCGGCGCGACGAATTCATACTGGCTCGCTGCCCCGACTGCTGCGCCACCTGGATCCGCGACACGCTCGACCTGCTGCCCTGCAACTGTGCGAACTGCAGGCACCCGGCAAGTCGCAACGCTACCGGGCCAGAGTCCCGCCGCGCGGATTGCTAGACTCGCGGCTTTCCGGAACGAGACTTTCCGTGCGACCGCCCAATGTCTTCGCCGGTCCATATGTGGATCGCGCCGCCCGACTTCGCAAGGATCCCGAGGGCATCGCCGCGGCCCTCGCCGATCCGCGCGCGCGGCTCCTGCCGGTCTGCGAATCGCGCAACCTGGTGCGACGCACGCCCCAGGGATGGACCGCAGGATTCGTCGAGGTTCGCAGCGGGCAGCCCGTTCACGGCCTGCCCGAGGACTGGATACTGCTCGGGCACTTTCACGGCAGGCCGTGTTTCGCCTGCGACACATCCCACGACCCAAGTCCCGCGACGGCGGCCGACATGTCATTTGAAGACCTGCGCCGCACGGCTGGCCTGCTACCGGACGACGAGGCGGGGCTGCTGGCCTATGCGCGTGCGATGGTTTCGTGGCGCCAGCGTAGCCGGCACTGCGGTGCCTGCGGTTCGCCTACGTCGAGCACCAGCGCCGGACACGTCGCCAGGTGCAGCAACGCGAGCTGCAGCGTGGAGCAGTTCCCGAGGATCGATCCGGCCATCATCGTGCTGGTGACCGACGGTGAGCGAGCGCTGCTTGGGCGGCAGGCCGCCTGGCCTGCCGGACGCTATTCGACGATTGCAGGATTCGTCGAGCCAGGCGAAAGCCTCGAGGACGCGGTGGAGCGCGAGGTGCTCGAGGAGACGGGTGTCGCCGTGCAGGAGTCCAGGTATCACTCCTCGCAACCGTGGCCGTTTCCGTCGTCGCTGATGATCGGGTTCACCGCGACAGCGTCGGCCGCGGCCGTCGCGAAGCCCGACGAGGAACTCGAAGACGTCAGGTGGTTCACGCGCGAGGACATCGCGAGTGGTTTTCCTGGCCTGCCGCTGCCGCAGTCGGTGTCGTTCCGGCTCATCGAGGACTGGTACGACGCAGGCTCGAGCCTTCCACTGCGCGCGACTCCCGGCGTCAGGCTGTGGGGCCAGCGGGACCGCTAGGCGCGCCGCAACTCACGTGTCGCCTGAAATCCCGTTCGTGCTCGCGGCAGCGTTCGGCGCCGGCGTCGTCGACGCAATGGCCGGCGGCGGCGGCCTGATCCAGTTGCCCGCGCTCTTCGCGGCGTATCCAGTGACGCCGCAGGCCACGCTGCTCGGCACCGGCAAGCTCGCCGGGCTTGCCGGCACCACGAGCGCCGCAGCACGGTACCTGCGCCATGTCAGGCTGGATCGCTCCCTGGTCATTGCGGCCGCGGCAGCCGCCTTCGCCGCGGCACTCGGCGGCGCCTGGATCGCGACCCAGGTGCCGCCGTTGCGCTTCCGGGCGATGGTTCCCCTACTGCTCGCAGCGGTGCTGGTCTACACACTGCTGCACCGAGACTTCGGTCGCGACCATCGGCCACGCCGGAACGGCAGGCACGGGTACGCGCTGGCGGCGGTCGGAGCCGGCCTGATCGGCCTGTACGACGGCTTCTTCGGTCCGGGCACCGGCAGTTTCCTGATGTTCCTGTTCGTACGCGTGTTCGGCATGGACTTCCTGCACGCATCGGCCTCGGCAAAGGTCGTGAACGCCGCCGCCAACCTTGCGGCCATCCTGCTCTTCGGCCTGACCGGCGAGGTGTTCTGGCTTCTCGGGCTCGCGATGGCCGCCTGCAACGTGGCCGGTGCGCTGCTGGGGACCCACCTGGCGATACGGCACGGCAGCGGGTTCGTGCGGGTTGTCTTCATCCTCGTGGTCTGCTGCCTGATCGCGAAGACTGCCTGGGACGTGTTCGTGCCCTGATTCCGGTTTGTGCGCCGCGGACGGATGCGGCAGGATCATCGCCCCGCTGCCGCATAAACCGGCAACGCGAGCCAACCATGGACCTGTCGATCGAATCGCTGCTCAGCATCGCGCTCGGGATCGGGCTGGCCGCCGCGACCGGTTTCCGGATCTTCGTGCCGCTGCTGGTGGCCGGCATCGCCGCGCGTGCGGGAATCCTGCCGCTCACTGACAGCTTCCAGTGGCTTGCCGGCACGCCCGCGCTGCTGATGCTCGGGACTGCCGCTGCCTTTGAAGTGCTGGCCTACTACATTCCAGGCGTGGACCACCTGCTCGACCTGATCGCCGGCCCCGCGGCGATCGGCGCAGGTGTTATCGCCAGTGCCTCGGTCATGGCCGACATCCCGCCGGCCGTTATGTGGCCCATTGCGATCATGGCAGGAGGCGGCGTCGCTGGACTGACGAAAGGCACGACGGCGCTGCTTCGTGCGAAGTCCGGGGCGATGACGGCCGGACTGGCCAACCCGGTGGTCGCCACGGTCGAGACCGTGGGCTCGGCCGCTATCGCGATACTGGCCGTGGCGGTTCCGCTGCTCTGCCTGGCCGCGATCATGGCGCTGCTGTACTGGGCCACGAAGAAGGCGGGGCGGCTGCTGTTCGGCCGAGGTCGAAAATCGGGGGCAGCCGGGGCCTGACACCGCCGCGTGGACGCGTTCCAGCGGGCGCGGTCCGCATACAATGCCAGTCATGTGCCTGCTCGTGCTCGCCTGGATGAAGCACCCGCGCTACCGGTTGGTGGTCGCGGCGAACCGCGATGAGTTTCACGAACGCCCGGCGGCACCGCTTGCGTGGTGGGGCGACGGAGTCGCCATGCTGTCGGGGCGCGACCTCGCGGCCGGCGGAACCTGGACGGGCGTCGATCGCGCCGGCCGCTTCGGCGCGGTAACGAACTTCCGCGAGCCCAACCAGGCAGCGTCGCCGGGTACGCCGTCGCGAGGGATGCTGGTGCCTCGATTCCTTGCAGGCGACATGGCGCCGGCCGACTTCATCGAGCGGCTCGGCGAGTCCGCGGCGGAATTCGCGGGCTTCAACCTGATCGTGGGGGGATCGCGAAGCCTGCTTTATTTCTCGAACCGTTCCGCGGACGTGCCCCGCCAACTCCAGCCCGGCGTCTACGGCTTGTCCAACCACGAACTGGACTCACCCTGGCCGAAACTCACCAGGGCGCGAGAACGACTGGCCGCGGAGATCGACCGCAGCGGTGAACCGGAAGTCGCGGCGCTGTTCGACCTGCTGGCAGACCGCAGGCCGGCCGACGACCAGGTGCTGCCAGGGAAAGGGTTGCCCGAGGACCTCGAGCGCGCGATCTCGGCGCCATTCGTGCAGCATCCTCGATACGGCACCCGCTGCTCCACCGTGCTGCTCGCAGGCCATGACGGGCGGGTGGTCACGGCCGAACGACGTTTCGATGCAGCCGGCCGCCTGACCGGCGCCACCCGCATCGAATTCGCGATCTACGAGCCTCGATAATGCCCGCCGCCGCCATTGCGGGATCCCGGTGCCGCAGCCGCTTGTGCCGCTGCGCGTGGCTCGCGATGCTGTTCGCAGCCGCGACGGCAGGTGCCGCGGACACGATCCGCCTGGAAATCGACGGCGTGGACCGCGCAATGAGCGACAACGTCCGCGCCTACCTGTCGCTGGACCGGTACCTGCAGCGCACGGACCTCACCGACACCCAGGTGCGTCGTCTCGCCGACCGTGCGGTGGACGAAGCCGCCGATGCACTCCGCCCCTTCGGCTATTACGAACCAAAGGTGAACAGCCGGACGACGCGCGACGAAAATACCTGGATCGTCCGACTGCGCATCAAGCCGGGCGAGCCGGTGTTGATGCGTGAGGTCGACATCCGCGTGGTCGGCGCTGGTGAAGGCAACGGAAACATCCGCCTAGTCATCGATGGCAACCAGCTCAGGCCGGGCACCCGACTCAGCCACCCCTCCTACGAAAAACTGAAAGCTGACCTCGTCCGCACCGCCCTCGAGCAGGGATACCTCGATGCCAAGCTTACGCGCCGCGAACTCAACGTGGACCCAATGCAGCACGTCGCGGACGCCACGCTGGTGCTCGACACCGGCGGTCTTTATCGCTTCGGCAAAGTGACAATTGAGCAGGACGCGATCAACCCGGAGCTGCTCGACCGGTTCCTGCGCTTTACGGAGGGCGAGCCTTTTTCCGGTGCGGTGATTCACAGCACGCAGTACGCGCTCGAGGACAGCTTTTTCTTTTCGGTGGTGAGCGTGACGCCCGGCGAGCGTGATCCGCAGACGCTTACGGTCCCGGTCACAATCCACGCCGAGCGCATAAAGCGCGATCGTTATGCAGCGAGCGCTGGGTTCGGAACGGACACCGGCCCGCGCGGCCAGTTCGCCTGGGACCGCAGGCTGGTCAACGACGCCGGTCATCGGTGGCGGCTGCAGACGACGCTGTCGAAGGTCCTGGGAGATGCCACTGCCTCCTACATCATCCCGATCGGCGATCCATCACTCGAGAAGCTCGAATTCTCGGCTGGCTACGTCAACCAGACGCTCGGCGGCCTCGAGAGCGAGCGCTACGAGATCGCCGGCGGAATAACCCGGTCGCTGGGGTACTGGCAGAGAGTGCTGTTCCTGCAGCTGAGCCAGGAGCTCACGAAGTTCCCCGACAGCGAGGATACGCGTTCGCTGCTGCTGATCCCCGGGATAAGCTTCGCCACGCAGCCGCCCAATTTCCTCACCGGATGGGTGCGCGAGGCAGCGTACTACGTGGAACTCTCGGGCAGTCCGGCGACGCTGGGCTCGGACGCTTCGTACCTGCGCTTCTACGCACGCGGCGAGCGCGTGTGGCCGATCGCCCAGGGACCGTGGTTCCTGCGCCTGCGCGGCGAGATCGGCACCACCTGGGTGGCCGACTTCTCGCAGCTGCCCGGGTCGCAGCGCTTCTTCGCCGGTGGCGACCGCAGCGTGCGAGGCTTCGCGCTCGACTCGCTGAGTCCGCAGGATCCAAACGCCACGGGAGACAGCGGCAACAAGGGCGTGGGTGGAAAGCACAAGCTGGTCGGCAGCATCGAAATCGAGCGCGACCTTCCGCACGACCTGCGCGGTGCGGTGTTCTTCGACACCGGCAATGCGTTCGATGAATGGAGTACGCCGCTCGAGTATTCGGTCGGCGTCGGGCTGCGATTCAAGCTGCCGATGCTGCTGATCGGCTTCGACATTGCCCAGGCGCTGTCGGAGCCGAACAAGAAGCCGCGTCTGCATCTCAACATCACGCAGGTGTTGTGATGAAGCGGCGACAGGTCGTCATCGTCGTGCTGCTCGCCCTGCTGGTCGCAGTGCCTGCGGCGCTGCTGCAGCGGCTGCTCTACACACAGCAAGGCCTCGAGTACGTCGTCTCGAAACTGGAGCTGATCGAGAGCGCGCGCATCGAGGTGAGCGGCGCCGAGGGCACGCTCGCGGGCGCCCTGTCATTTGCACACGTTGTCGTCGACCACGACGCGGTGCGGATCGAGGCGGACGGAGTGCGCGGCATTCCGAGAGTGATGGGCCTGCTTTCAGGCCGGCTCTGGCTCGACCAGGCAAGCATCGACCGCGTGGAGGTGACGCTGAAGGACCGCGGGCCGCAACCGGAGTCGGAAATTCACTTTCTTCCGGCCTGGCTCGGCATTTCGGCAGACGACGTGACCGTGCGCCAGGTCGGCGTGCGCCTCAAGGACGGTACGCGGCTGCAGGCTGCCTCGGTTCGCGGAGACGTGCGGGTGACACGCTGGCGTGTCGACGTCACGCCGTTTGCAATCGAGGACGCAGCCGGACGACTCGACGGCGAGGTGTACCTGCGAGGCACGAGCCCGCTGGGCCTGCGTGGCAATGTCGCCGGACACTGGCTGCTGCCGGACGAGCACCAGTATCGCTTCGCCGCTGCGGC